>JARGFI010000009.1 GCA_029210745.1 Desulfuromonadales bacterium | reverse complement strand
ATCGGTACACCGCACCATCGGATGACCAACAACTGAATATTCAGGAGTTTTGTGGAGGGAATCAATAACTTCCGCGACCGCTCCTAACTTGGAAGAACTAGACATCATAACCAAGCCCCGCCAAATTCCGCTTGATCTGCCCTTCCAACTCACTACTGCGCGCAAACTGCTCCTGCAACTGCGCCGTCAACCGCGCCATTTTCTCGGCAAAGGGTTCGCCATCCTCCACCTCATCCGCCGCGCCGACATAACGCCCCGGCGTCAGCACGAAGTCGTGCTTTTTGATCTCCTCCAGCGTGGCGGAATAGCAGAAGCCGGGGATGTCTTCGTAAACCTCTGGATTCCCGCCTTCGCGGGAATGACGATCAGGGGCGCCTTGCCAAACGTGGAACGTGTCGGCCACCTTGGCGATATCTTCCGGCTTGAAGTCGCGCAGCACGCGATCCTTCATGTAACCGAGGTTGCGGGCGTCTATGAACAGGACTTCGCCCCTTCGGTCGCGAAGCCTGTTCACCCTCTCCTGGCCTCTCCCAGAGGGAGAGGTAACTTCTCCGGCTATAGCATCGAGAACTTGTTGGGGCGCATTCAGGAGTTCGTGGTTTTGGAAGCGCAATACCTGAAATCCGCAGGAACTGAGATAGGCGTCACGCTTTTGGTCTTTCTTCTGGCGCTCTTCGGTGGTGTGAACCGCGCCATCCAACTCGACTACCAGACGTTTGTCATGACAGTAGAAATCGACGATATAATCGCCGATCTGATGTTGACGTCGAAACTTCAAATTCATGAACTTGTGATTACGCAGCAGCTCCCACAGCATCTCTTCCGCCGGAGTCTGCTTTTCCCGCAACAAACGAGCCTCCTCAACCAGCCCGGAAAACGCAAACCCGCCCCGATAATGAGGTATGGTTGAACTCCTCTCCCCCTGGGAGAGGCCGGGAGAGGGTCTGGTTTTCGACCCCGATTTATCGCGGGTCAAAAACCAGATGCAGGCGGGAATCTGGGTGTTGGTGAAGAGCTGCCCCGGCAGGGCGACCATGCACTCGACCAGATCGTTCTCTACTAAGGCCCGGCGAATATCCCCCTCGGTGTTGGTGTTGGAACTCATCGAGCCGTTGGCCAGCAGCAGGCCCAGGGAGCCGTTCGGGGCCAGGTGGTAGAGCATGTGCTGCAGCCAGGCGAAGTTTGCGTTGCCACTGGGCGGTTTGCCGTACTGCCAGCGCGGATCGTCGTCGGCCACGCCGGTATCCCACTCCTTCATGTTGAAGGGGGGATTGGCCATGATGGTATCGGCGCGCAGGTCGGGGTGCTGATCAAAGGTGAAGGTGTTGGCCGGTTCCTTGCCGAAGTTGAAATCGAGGCCGCGGATGACCATGTTCATCGCCGCCAGCTGCCAGGTGGTGTGGTTGTACTCCTGGCCGTAGATGGAGACGTTGCCGAGCTTGCCGCCGTGCTCCTTGATGAACTGCTCGCTCTGCACGAAGAAGCCGCCCGAACCCATGGCCGGGTCGTAGACCCGCCCGGAGAACGGCTGCAACATCTCGACAATCAGGGTGACGATCGACTTGGGGGTGTAGAACTGGCCCCCCTTCTTCCCTTCGGCGAGGGCGAACTGACCGAGGAAGTATTCGTAGACGTGGCCGAGGATATCCTTGGCCTGCAGTGATTCATGCACAAAGGGGATGGTGGCAATCAGGTCGATGAGCTCGCCCAATTTGGCCTGATCGATCTGCAAGCGACCGTACTGCTTGTTGAGCACCCCTTTGAGCTTGGGGTTGTCCTTCTCGATCGCCTCAAGCGCATCATCAATCAGACGGCCGACGCTGCGGATGGTGTAGACGGTCTCCTTGCCGTTCTTGATCACGATCTCACTGCCGGGCGGCAGTTTGGAGTGATTCTGAAGCGTCTCCCAGCGTGCCAGCTGCGGCACCCAGAAGACGTTCTTCTCGGTGTAGTAGTCGCGGATTTCCAGCTCGGTGACGATCTCAAGCTGATATTCGGCGTCGCTGGCGTAGTCAGCCGGATCGAGGTAGTAGTCGTGGGTTTCGTCCTGAAACTGGGCGATCAGCTCCTGGCGGCGGATATCGAAGGCGTCGGAGACATATTTGACGAACAGTAGGCCGAGGACCGCGTGCTTGTACTGCGCCGCATCGAGGGTGGAACGCAGTTTGTCGGCGGCGGTCCAGAGTTTTTTTTCAAGCTCCTGCAAAAACTTTTGGGCACTCATCAAAACGCTCCCGTCAATATATTCAATGTCAGGCAATTCACCTGAACACACAAAAAGGCATCCCGATCTTTAAGTCGAAATGCCTTTATCAATTGTCAGTTATAAAAATTTCCACCCCACCATCCCATAATCAGCAAAACAACAATTTTTTTTACCACGCACCTTGCGAAACATCAACAAATTTCAAGGCTGCGTCCTTTGCTCCGGTCTGTCAACTACGTGCGCGTGATCATCCAGCAATGATGAATTCGTGGATTGCGTTTGAAATCCTGGGGGATTGTTCTGGCCGTAATATCATCAATACGCAGGTTGGAAAGCGCTTCATGATCCATCTTGAACTGACGAAAGTTGTTCGAGAAGAGCAGGATACCATCGGCGCTGAGGAGGCGTGCGGTCTGCTGAATGAGATTGACGTGGTCACGCTGCACGTCGAACGTTTCGGTCATCCGTTTCGAATTGGAAAAGGTCGGCGGGTCAAGAAAAATCAGGTCAAACTCGCGGCGCTGCTGCCGCAACCAGATGAGGCAATCAGCCTGCAACATCGCGTGCTGGTCACCGACCTTGAAACCGTTCAACTCCAGGTTGCGTTGTGCCCACTCCAGATAGGTGCGCGACATATCGACCGTCGTCGTTGTCAGCGCCCCCCCCTTTGCCGCATGCACCGTCGCCGCACCGGTATAGGCAAAAAGATTGAGGAATCGACACCCCGCAGCCATCTCACCGATCATTTTACGAAGCGGGCGGTGATCGAGAAACAGCCCGGTATCGAGGTAGTCGGTCAGGTTGACCAGAAACGTGCAATCTCCCTCAAATACTTGATGGTAACTCTCTGATTCATCGATCTTTTCATATTGCGTCTCGCCGCGCTGACGGTGCCGGGTTTTATAACTGATTTTTTTTGCCGACACCCCCAGCGTCTCCGGCAGCAGTGCCTGAATTTCAGCCAGACGTGCGGCAGCCCTGGCGCCGGGAATCGATTTTGGCGGAGCGTATTCCTGGACGTGCACCCAGTCGCCATAACGGTCGATCGCAACGGCATACTCGGGCAGATCACGATCATAGATACGATAGGCGTTGGTGTGCTCGCGCTTGAGCCAGGGGGCCAGGGATTTGAGGTTCTTGCGCAGCCGGTTGCGCAGCATCTCGGCACTTTCGCCGTCAGCGCGTCCGGCATCGGCGGCCACCGTAAAGCGATCGGACTCAATACGAAACTGAAGCAATTTGCACGGCAGGGTTCCGTTGAAAAAGCTGTGAACCTTTTCCGCCCGCAGGCCGATGCGGTGACCAAGTTCGGGGTTCGACACCAGTACCGCCGCGCGCCACCCCGCAAACTCGCGGCGCA
Source organism: Desulfuromonadales bacterium (assembly GCA_029210745.1). Lineage (GTDB taxonomy): Bacteria > Desulfobacterota > Desulfuromonadia > Desulfuromonadales > JAHYIW01 > JAHYIW01. The sequence continues at coordinate 64,527 of JARGFI010000009.1, read as the reverse complement.
GGCAGGCCCCGAGGTCGGCATAGAGGGCGTCAAGCCCCGCCGCCTCGCCACCGAGGCGCTTGCCGTAGGGGGGATTGATCGCCAGCAACCCGCTTGCGGGGAGAGAAAAATCAGCGGAATGCAGCTCGCGAATGGAGCGTTGCTCAAAGTTGACCGCGCCCTCCAGCCCGGCACGGACCGCATTCGTCTGCGCCCGACGCACCACCGCAGCATCGGCATCGAAACCACGGATTAACGGCAAGGTTTGCAAACCGCTGCGGCGGCGTTGCCGTGCTTCTTCGCGCAAACGTGCCCACAGTTCGGCATCGTGGCCGCGCCAGTTTAAAAATCCGAAATAGTCCCGCCCAAGTCCTGGCGCAATGTCGGCCGCCATCAGTGCGGCCTCCAGCACCAGCGTCGCCGCGCCACACATCGGATCGACAAAAGAACCTCCGGCGGCAGCGATTTCCGGCCACCCGGAACGCGCCAGTACCGCAGCGGCCAGGTTTTCTTTCAGCGGTGCCGCACCACGCCCGAGACGATAACCACGCCGGTGCAGACTCTCTCCCGACAGGTCGAGCGACAGCACCGCCTGATCGTGGCGCAGACGGATATTCAACTGGATATCGGGACGCTGAGTATCGACCGTCGGGCGACTGTCGCAGCGTTCGCGGAAGTAATCGACGACGGCATCTTTGACCCGCAGCGCGGCAAATCCGCCATGGGTGATCTGTGATGAGAAGACCACGCCATCGACCGCCATGGTCTGCGCGGGAGAAAGGTGCTGATCCCAATCGATCGCCATCACTCCGGCATAGAGGGCATCGGGATCGGGCGCGGCAAACTCATTGAGAATCAGCAAGATACGATTGGCAAAACGCGACCAGAGACAGGCCCGGTAAGCGACCTCCAGCGAACCGCTGAAAGCGACTCCGGCGGTGGTCGCCTGGACCTCCTGTGCGCCAAACGTTTTAAGTTCATCAGCAAGGAGTTGTTCGATGAGTTTCGGCGTTGAGGCAAAAAAACGCAGTGTGTTCATACCAGCCTTCGTGTAAAGCAAAAAACCCCAGGACGGTGGTCCTGGGGTTAATAGTTGGAGCGGGAAACGGGATTCGAACCCGCGACTTCGACCTTGGCAAGGTCGCACTCTACCACTGAGTTATTCCCGCGTAATGGGGGTGCTCCATCGTGCGAGCGGAGACGTTTATAACAAATGAGCCTGGGCAAGTCAAACAAAAAGTTTCCCCATCAAGAAAAACCGTTAACGGTCAATTATCTTAAAGAATTTAACCAGATAGTCGATTCCGGACCATAATGTCATGACAAACGAAAGATAGAAGAAAAAACTCCCGACATTGTGCATTGAGACATGAAAAATTTCCCACCGCAACCCGAACAGCCAGTAGTAATCGTAGTGCAGCATCAGCCCGATTACCGCGACCATCTGGAAGATGGTCTTGTATTTACCCAGATCACTCGCATCGATCACCACCCCTTCGGAGGAGGCAATGGAACGCAGGCCGGAAACGATAATGTCCCGCGCCAGAATCAGAAAAACGGCCCAGGCCGGAACGCGCCCCAGCGGAATCATCATGATAAAAGCGGCCATGACGATCAGTTTGTCGGCCAACGGATCAAGAAATTTGCCGAGCACCGACACCACTTGCCATTTGCGCGCCAGCCAGCCATCAAGCCAGTCGGTTATGGCAGCAAGGGAAAAGACCGCCGCTGCCCACAGACCGCTCTGACGGCTGTCAAAGAAGAGCAGGATAACCACCACCGGGACAGCAGCAATCCGTGCCAGGGTCAGCAGGTTCGGCAGATTAAAGCGCCCGGTACGCAGATTCATAAAATCATGTCCTTGCCGGACTTGTAATCACGCATAAAGCGTTTGACTTTTTTGATGTAATTGCGGGTTTCCGGATACGGTGGAACACCACCATAGTGGGAGACAGCGGTCGGGCCGGCATTGTACGCCGCCAGAGCCAGGTCGAGATTGCCCTGGAAACGATCGAGCAATTGACGCAGATAAGAGCTTCCGCCGCGAATCGCTTCGCGCGGGTCGAAGGGATCGGTCACCCCGAGATGGCGCGCGGTTTTCGGTTCGATCTGCATGATGCCGCACGCCCCCTTGGAAGACACCGCCTGGGGATCGTAATTGCTTTCCGCCTTGATGACAGCGTGCACCAGCGCCGCTTCGAGCCGATAGATAGAAGCATAATGACGCACCCAACGGCTCACCGCCTGCAATGAATCAACGGCATCCGGGCGATATATGCGGAAACGATTGGTCGTTGGACAGTCGGTGAAGTGAATCACGCCATGGGCATCGACATACTTGTAGATATCCGCACCTGCCGATGAGATGGCAAAGACAACAACAAAACACAGAATCATCGGTGCAACACGCAAGTACATCCCTGAAGTCCTTTCTCTAAAGTGACAATATATCGAAACTTTTCCAATATATCAATCAGTTAAACCGTAAGTGGTGCCACGAGTGCTTGACAACGCGGATATACGGACCGATAATCGGAAGCCTTGAATTGACAGCGACATCAACCTGAGCAGGATTCAATCATGAAAATCACAGCAGACTGTCTGGTTATCGGCAGCGGTATTGCCGGTCTTTCCTATGCACTGAAGGTTGCAGATGCCGCGACCGTGGCGATTATTACCAAGCGAACGATGGATATCACCGCAACCGCCATGGCACAAGGGGGGATTGCGGCCGTTACTGCCGGGGACGATTCCTTTGCTGATCATGAACGCGACACAATGGTTGCCGGGTGTTTCCTTTCTCACGACGATATCGTCAAAATGATCGTCGCCGCCGGGCCGCAAGCGATACAGGATCTGGTCAAGTGGGGGGTGCGTTTTTCCAGTTCCGACGGCATCCATTTCGATCTCACCCGCGAAGGCGGACACAGCCATCGCCGCATCCTTTACGTCAAGGATGTTACCGGACAAGAGATTGAACGCGCGTTGGTCGAGGCCGTGCGCGCTCACCCGAATATTACTGTGTACGAAAATCATATTGCCGTCGACCTGATTACTGAAGCCAAGATCTTGCAGCGGCGCATGAAACCGAATCGCTGCCTCGGAGCCTATGTCCTCAACATCGCTACCGGTGAAGTGGTGACATTTGGTGCCCACACAACAACTCTGGCCACCGGCGGTGCCGGCAAGGTTTACCTCTACACCTGCAACCCCGATGTTGCCACTGGGGACGGGGTCGCCATGGCGTACCGGGCCGGGGCAACAATCGCCAATATGGAATTCATGCAATTTCATCCGACCACCCTCTACCACCCGCATGCCAAATCATTCCTGATTTCTGAAGCGGTGCGCGGTGAAGGTGCTGTTTTGCGGCGCGCTGACGGAACTGCATTTATGGCGGAATATCATCCGCTCAAAGATCTTGCCCCCCGTGACATTGTCGCCCGCGCGATTGACAGCGAAATGAAAAAGCATGGCGATGACTGCGTCTATCTCGATATCACCCATGCCGGAGCCGCTTATATCAAAGACCGTTTCCCGAATATTTATGAAACCTGCAATTCGTTCGGCATCGATATGGTATCTGAACCGATTCCGGTCGTTCCGGCCGCCCACTACCTCTGCGGCGGGGTCGTCGTTGATGAACATGGCGAAACTGACATTTTCAATCTCTTCGCGATTGGCGAGACATCCTGTACCGGGCTGCACGGGGCCAACCGTCTGGCCAGTAACAGCCTGCTTGAAGGTGCCGTCTACGGTGATCGTGCCGCACAACGCACATTGTCACGGCTCAGCGAGAAATGCCCCCCCTACCCCTTGATCCTTCCCTGGGACAGCGGCGATGCGGTCGACAGTGATGAAGAGGTGGTGGTGGCTCACAACTGGGACGAAATTCGTCGTTCAATGTGGAATTATGTCGGCATTGTGCGTTCCACCAAACGGCTGGTCCGCGCACTCCGCCGCATCCAGATGATCAAGGAAGAGATCAACGATTATTACTGGGATTTCAAGGTGACTTCGGACATGATTGAACTGCGCAATATCACCACGGTGGCCGAGCTTATTGTCCGTTGCGCCCTGACCCGCAAGGAAAGTCGTGGCTTGCATTATACGATCGACTATCCCGAAACCGATGACATCCGTTGCAAACAGGATACCCTGATTCGGAAAACCTTCTAGGAGCAGGCTGTGTTGATTGACGATGTTCGCAAACGCATAGATGAACTTGATCGGGAATTGCTGCGCATTTTCAATGAACGTGCGGCGCTGGCGCTGGTTATCGGCGAGATCAAAAAAGACAAGGGGCTGCCGGTCTATGACCCGGCACGCGAGAAACGCATCTTTGAAGCGATGAGTGCGGCAAACGGCGGCCCGTTGGAAAATGATGCCATTATTCGTCTCTTTGAACGCGTTATCGACGAATCCCGCCGCCTGGAACGACTGCGTACGAAAGGTTTGTAGCGATGCTGATTATTATGAAAAAAAACGTGGCTGAGGATGAACTGCGCAGTGTCAAGGAATATCTGGTCAATCGCGATTTCGATTTCCATCAATCGACAGGGACAAATCGGGTTATTATCGGTGTCATCGGTGACGCAACACAAATTACCGCTGAAGAGCTGAAAGCGCTGGCGGGTGTTCTGGAAGTCTTCCGCATCCCCAGCGAGGACTGACCGCAAAACCCGATTTCAGCCCAGCACCGGCAGCCAGCGCAGCAGATAGTTGGTGACCGCTTTGAAAAAATCGAAGAAGAGCAAAATCCCCACGACCATCAGCAGCCCGCCGGTAAAAATCTCCACCAGCCGGATGTGTTTGCGAAAACGGTCAAAGAAGGTGATAAACAGATGGAACAGAACACCGGAAACAATAAACGGTACACCAAGACCGGCTGAATAAACCGCCAGCAAACCGATCCCGCTGCCGACCCCTTGAGAGGATCCGGCAACCACCGCCAGAATACTCCCCAGAATCGGTCCGATGCACGGTGTCCACCCCGCCGCAAAAGCGAGACCAACAACGAATGTCCCCAAAAATCCGCCGGGCTTGTTACGTAAATGCAGGCGCTTGTCACCGAGCAGTACCCCAAAGTGGAAAAGTCCACTCAAATGCACCCCGAAGAGAAAGATCAACAGACCGCCGCCGCGCTGTAGCCAGATCAGCCCGTCGTGCAGATACGCCTGAAATCTGGCTGAAGCGAACCCGGCAAGCCCCCCCAGAGTCATAAAGATGACAGAAAATCCCATCACAAAGACGAATGAATGCAGAAAGATAACCAGCCGAATCCGTTGACTCTGCTGCTCAGCATTGACCTCGGCAAAGGAGAGACCGGTGATATAGGTGATATAAGACGGAATCAGCGGCAGGACACACGGCGAAAAAAAAGACAAGACACCCGCGGTAAAAGCAATCCAGACGGTAAGATCGGCACCGGTCTCCATATCCTTCAGCCTTTACTCAAAAAACGCAGGAACTCAACAATTTTCGCATCACTCCAGTCGATCGCCCCAATCACCTTGTCGGCAATAATCCCATCGGGGCGAATGATAAAGGTTTCGGGATAACGATAGACACCGTAGCTGCGCTGGACGCGGCCATCTTCATCAAGGAGAATGGGAAACGAATGAGGGCTGTCACGCAGAAACGCGGCGACCTTGTTACGCCCGTCACGTTCGACGTTGACCGCGAGCATCACAAAATCTTCATCAACCAGCAGCGTGCTCAGCTCCTCCATCGACGGCATTTCGGCGCGACAGGGGGGACACCAGGTCGCCCAAAAGTTAAGGACTACGGCCTTGCCGCGATAATCACGCAGAGAAACCTTCTCGCCACTCATACTAAGGAGTGAAAAATCCGGGGCTTCTTCGCCGATCACTGCAAATTCAGCGGAAAGACACGGGGTTATCGTGGCGAGCAATAATATCAAAACGGCAGTAAAAACAAATCGCTTCATCAATCGACCTTTCAAAAAAATAGAGTCAAATCGGGCAGCGGTGACCCTTTGGCCACCTTGAAAATTGCGCTGAAGGTCATGATCGACCGACCATCCTCATCCGTCAACAATGCTTCACCACTAAAAGTGCGTCCTTCGGGGGCGCTGATCCGCGCATGTGCAGTGACCCGTCCAGCGAGAAGCGGGGCCAGAAAACGACTGCTCAATTCCGTGGTTGCAAAGCGGGTTCCTTCCGGCAGCAACGATTTTATGGCCATCGCCACGGCAGTATCCGCCAGTGTCGTCAACGCTCCACCATGCATCACCCCGCCCCCCTGCGATAACTTGACCGTAAACGGGAGATGCAAAACGGCCTGCCCTGCTTCGGCCCGTTCGATGACAAGGCCAATCAGCCGTTCGAAAGGGGCAAGATCGATCCAGCTATCCAACGTAAATTGCTCCTCATCCGGCACCCGCTGAAGATTTTCATCGACCAGATATCTCACGCTGTTCTCCTGTTTTGACGACGGCGCATTTACTCTTCTCCATTTCTTTTCAATGCATACTTCTCGATGCGATAAATCAACGTATGCCGTGGAATACGCAAAAAATCGGCGGCGCGGGTCTGGTTCCAGTGATTGCGGCGTAACGCTTCGAGCACCGCCATTTTTTCAAGCTCTTCAAGGGAGAACCCGTCATCGGGAAGGTTGAGCACCGTACTGGCTGTTTTATGTCGCGACTGCGCTCTGGAACCGGACAGGTCGGCGCGTTCAATGCGGTCACTACGCCGCATGATCAACAACCGTTCGATAGTGTTTTCCAGTTCCCGAACGTTCCCCGGCCAGTTCGCCGCGCACAGCTCGGCAAGCGCATCGTCACTGATCGACACCGTAACGCCCTTGGCGTGTTTATCAAAAAAATGGCGCACCAGCAACGGAATATCGTCACGACGCTCACGCAACGGAGGCAGATGCAACGGAATGACCGCCAGGCGATAATAAAGATCTTCGCGGAAATCACCTTCAGCACACGCCGTAGCCAGATCTCGATTGGTCGCTGCGATCAGCCGCACATCAACCTTCCTTGCCATCCCGCCGACCGGAGTGATTTCGCGCTCCTGGATGGCGCGCAACAGTTTGGGCTGAAGGACCAACGGCAATTCTCCGACCTCGTCAAGAAACAACGTGCCCCCGTTTGCCAACTCGAATTTACCGGGGCGATCACGAATCGCTCCGGTAAAAGCGCCCTTGACATGCCCGAAAAGTTCGCTTTCGAGCAGCTCTGCCGGAATTGCAGCGCAGTTGACAGGAATAAACGCTTCCGCTGCGCGTTCACTGCCGTGATGCAGCGCAGCGGCAACCAACTCCTTACCCGTCCCCGATTCGCCGGAAATCAGCACCGTCGCTTCACTTGAAGCGACCCGTCGTACCACATCAAAAACTTCACGCATCGCCGTGGACGTGCCGACAATACGCGAAAAATCGATTCTGGTCGCCAGTTTTTCCTTCAGTTTGCGATTTTCATCACGCATCGCACAAAAAGCGCTGGCATTGGCAATAACCAGACGCAACTCATCCTGACTGAACGGTTTGGTGAGAAAATCATAGGCACCGAGTTTCATCGCTTCCACCGCTTTATCGACCGTGCCATAAGCCGTGATCACAACCACAAGGGTTTCCGGGCGAGTCTTCTTGATCTCTTTGAGAACGTCATAGCCGCTCTTCCTCGGCATCTGCAGATCGGTGATGACCACCGCCGGATAGACGCTGTGAAAAAGGTCCAGGCCCTGTTCACCGTCGGCAGCGGTCAATATGCGATAACCGGCTTCAGTGAGGGTGTATTCCATAACCCGCCGCAGCGAATCATCATCATCGACAATCAACACCGGTCCCGATTGCACGTTAATTTCGCTCATAATGCCCGTTCTTTGTCGTTGGTGTGGAGCGGCAGAACAAGAGTGAACGTCGTCCCTTGTCCCACTTTGCTTGCGACATCAATGCGCCCGCCATGCCCCTGAATAATCCGATGGGTGATCGCCAGGCCAAGGCCGGTCCCTTCACTGCGGGAGGTAAAAAACGGATTGAAAATCTTGTCAAGCTGATCGGCGGGAATCCCCTGACCCGTGTCACGAAAACGAATCGTTACCAGCTCCCTGACGTCAATCTCAATATCGAGTGCCCCCCCCTGCGGCATGGCCTGAAGTGCATTCAGAACCAGATTTAAAAAAACCTGTTTGAGCTGCTCGGCGTCCCCCTGCAAGGGGCACGGACCTTGCGGCGTGAAATTCAGCGTGACATGATTGGCCTTCGCCTGCTGAGCGGTCAGCACCAGCACCTCGCGCAGCACATTGACCAGATCAAAATGACCGCGCTCGTTTGATTGCGGACGGGCAAAGTTGAGAAAATCACCGACAACCTGATTCAATCGATCGACCTCACGAATCAGGATGCTGGCAAATTCGTAATGACGATCATCCGGCCTGACCCCGTCGCGCAGGATTTCAGCGGTCCCGCGGATCGACCCCAGGGGGTTGCGGATTTCATGCGCCATTCCCGCCGACAATTCACCCAGCGCCGACAAACGATCAGCGCGACGCAATTGCTCTTCAATATCGAGAATCTGGTCAGCCTGTTCGCGCAGCTTGTCATAGCTGTGTTCCAACCGCTGCGCGGCCCGTTGATATTTGATTTTCTGCTCGCGTTCACGCGCGGCCAGAAAACCGGTCAAGCCCCCGATGATATTGTAGAGCATGATTTCAAGAAATTTCTCGGGGCTGGATGTCGGATGGTGTCCCCATTGGAAGACGATATGGGGAGCGTAGAGCAAGGATGCCGCCAGAGAAACGCCCAGACCACCGCGCAAACCGAACCACAGCCCGCCGAGTACAATCGGGATATAGTAAAGGCGGCGATAGACGTCGTGAAACTGCGGCAACTGGGTGGTTGTGAAATAGTGCAGCGACGAGATCAGGATGACGAGCACGACCAACGTCGCAAGGCGCAGATTATTCCCTTTATTCATCCGCTCATACTAATACCGGATGATTCGACATTCAAGTTTTATCGCTCACTTGTAACTGGTTATTTGGCATGGACAGGGTGAGGCTTCCATTGTATTGTGAAGACCTTCAGGAGTAATTGAATGACTAATTTCATCGCCATCCTCAACATCGTGCTCCCTGTTTTTCTGGTCATCGGTCTCGGTGCGCTGCTCAAATATCTGCGTCTGATCAATGAGGAATTCCTCCAGCAAACCAACCGGCTGGTCTTTTATGTGGCCCTCCCGCTGCTCCTCTTTTACAAGATCGGAACGGCTGATTTCCGTGCAAATTTCGATGCGCGACTGGTTCTTGGCTCGTCCCTGGCGATTGTTCTGGCTTTCTTTCTTTCCTATGGCTATGCCACCCTGCGTGGCTACGCCCCGGCAATGCGCGGCGCTTTCAGCCAAGGGGCGTTTCGCGGGAATCTTGCTTATGTCGGACTGGCGATTGCGTTTAACGCTTACGGAGAACCGGGCCTGACCCGCGCCGGTATTCTGATGGGCTTTCTGGTGCCAGTCCTCAACCTCTGCGCGATCAGTGCGCTCCTGCTGCCACAGCGCGGCAATGAAGCAGGCACTCCGGCGATATTCTGGGTCAGGCAACTGGCACTCAACCCGCTGATCATCGCTTCTTTTCTCGGCATTGCCTGGAGTTTTTTCAACTGGTCGCTGCCGGTCGCGGTTGAAGGTGGATTGCGGATCGTCGGCGGCATGACGCTGCCGCTGGCACTGCTCGCCATCGGCGGATCATTTTCCGCCGCGCGGCTACGCGGTGATCTGGTTGCAGCGTCGATCGCGACACTGTTCAAATTGATCGGTGTCCCTCTCCTTGCCGCTTTTCTGTTGACGCTGCTCGGGGTTGAGGGGATCAACCTGGCGGTCGGGATCGTCCTTGCCGGGACACCGTCAGCCACCGCCAACTATATTCTGGCCCACCAACTTAAAGGCGACGCACAACTTTCCGGTTCGATTATCATGCTCTCTACCTTGGCTTCGGCGCTCAGCTATACGTTGATCCTGTTGCTCCTCGGGGTGTGAATCGCCGCCGGAACACGTGACTCTAATCATGGACACACCAGACACCACCAACTGGCCCCCCCTTCCCGCCGACCTTCTGCACCAGGACAGCTCCCCTTTCATCACCCGCCGCCAAGCACGTCTGCGCGTGCTGGTTCTCTCCGCACGAATGATTCCACACTCAACCGACCGTTCTGAACAAGGCTATCAATTACGTGTCCCGGCTGAGCACTATGCTGAAGCACTCCGGCAACTGCAACTTCACAGCACTGAAAATCGTGGCTGGCCACCGCCCCTGCCCCTCCCTTCTGCCCCGGCGGAGGCCCTCCTCGGCACCCTGACGACACTCACCCTTGTCGGCCTGTTTTATGACCTGACCCTCCAGCAGATCAATTTGGCCGGGCATCATCCGGTCAACTGGAACAGTCTGGGGAATGCCCACGCCGACCTGATCATGAACGGAGAATGGTGGCGCGCCGTAACCGCACTGACCCTTCACGCCGATGGTTTTCACCTCTTCGGCAACGTAATGGTCGGCGGCATTTTCATCTTCTGGCTCGCCCGCGAATTCGGCAACGGTCTGGCCTGGACCTTGTGCCTGCTGGTCGGGACAACGGGCAATCTGCTCAACGCCTGGCTGCAACATCCAGCGCATCGCTCCATTGGTGCATCAACCGCCGTCTTCGGCGTTCTCGGCATCGTCGCGACATACAATTTTCTGCGCTACCGCCACCACCTCGGCAGTCGTCAACTCCTCCCCTTTGCCGCCGGTTGCGCGCTTTTGGCGATGCTTGGCGTCGGGGAAGAAACCACCGATATCGGCGCGCATCTGTTCGGCTTCGGCAGCGGTCTGGTGCTGGGGGTCAGCGTCGGCCAGTATTTAAATATTCGCCAGCGACCGAGCCCCTTAGTCAACACACTGCTGGCGGCAGGATGCTGGCTGACGGTGGTTGGTTGCTGGACGCTGGCGTTGCTGCGCTGAGGCGGGGGGTTAATCCACCGCGCAGCGGACCGTAGGGGCAACCCCCTGTGGTTGCCCTAAATCAGGGCGGCCACAGGGGGCCGCCCCTACGATCACGATAATTCCGTGGATATGGTTGGGCATGATTACGATTTGATCGATATTGACACCTGGATAATTCGCTGGCATTTCGGCCCAAACCATTTGAACCATTTCCCCCGCATCATTCAACCGCATTTCCCTGTCTACGATATCCCCAAACAGGCATTCCCGGTTCTGGGTGCAAATGGTCACAAAATACGCACCAGCCTGGGAATAATCGTAACCCCGCAATCGCACAGAATGACGATGGTGGATATCAGGACTGTATTTCACGACAATAATCCATTCTGTTTCAGCAACCGTTTTAACCTGTCTTCCGGCGCACACTCGATTGAAATCAACACGACCGCCGCGAGGGCGCGTCAGTGGCGGGGCAAAACGTAAAAGAAGACCGAGATAAAATGGCAGAAACTGCCGACAAGAACCAGAAAGTGAAAGAGTGCGTGATTGAATTTTATCTGCTTGATGCTATAGAGGATCGCTCCGAGGGTGTAAGCAATACCGCCGCTGAGCAGCCAGAGAAAGCCTGGAAACGGGAAGTTGCTCAGCAGCGGCTTGATCGCGAAAACAATGACCCACCCCATCAGGATGTACATGAGGGTCGAGATGATGTCATAACGTCCGGTATAAAACAGCTTCAGGGTGACGCCGATCAACGCAATGCCCCAGGTAACGCCGAACAGAATCCAGCCGATTGTCCCGTTGAGAGTGACCAGTGTAAAGGGGGTATAGGTCCCGGCAATGAGCACATAAATTGCCGCGTGATCAAAAATCTTGAGGCGGTGCCGCCGTTCCCGACTGGTCGCGGTGTGATAACAGGTTGATGCCGCATAAAGGACGATCAAACTTGCACCGAACAGGCTGAAACTGACGATATGCCAGACCGTGCCGTACAGCGCCGCAGCGGTGACTAATACCGCTGTTGCGCCGCAGCTCAAGATCAGGCCGAAGGCATGAGAAATAATATTGATTTTCTCTTCTCGCGGTGAGTATTGATGCGTCGATTGATTGTTTTTCATAACCTTCTTCCGGGTTGCGTGGTTCAGCTATACTCTCCACCTCTTGATGTAATCGCCAAAAAAATGGATGGCTAAGAAAAATCATCGAAGTTGATCAGCAATGCGACGGGGATAAAGGTGTCCAGCTCACCCACCGGGTAACCGAGCAACTTCGTCGTGAAACGCCGAAAAAGCTGGATTTCGTTTGCATAGGTGGTACGGAAATGCCATCGCAGTTCGGTCATGTGCAGCGGGTCGGTCGCTGGAAAGTTACGCGTGCACCAGCGGTCATCAAAGACTTCGCCACTGTGGTCGATATGCGGAATGCCGTGCGAACGGCAGATCAGCGGTCGGTGTTCATAGACCAGACATTGGTCAGCAACGAGCAACGGACATGGCGTCTCATCATCTTCCGGCATTTCAACCCACTCCTCGTCAGGGAGATGGTTGAGAGTAAAGGGATGGTCGAAGCCGGGCCATTTGTCCTGCAACTGTGCCAGCCGCTCCCGCGCCTTAGCCAGCGCTGTTTCCTGCTGTGCAATGGATAGTCGGACGAAACCGGCTTGCAGCAGCCGGGCATCGAGCAGGGTAATGTCGAACAGCCCCCGGCAACAGGCGGAACAACCGCGGGAGCAGCGCACCTGATCAGCGGCCTGCGCCTGGGAGCGGGCGAACCAGGTGTCGACGGTTTCAAGTAGCTGCTGATAACGGTTCAGAATCTCTTCCATAAGGCGTATTCCTGTATAATTGATACCAGCATGATGGTAACGGTCAAGTCCCCTTGCGTCCAGTGAAAATATCCAAAAAATTCTTTTCTGCTTGTCTGCTGGCCCGTTCGAAGCTAAGTTAATCCTGATATACCCGCACGAAAGGTCGGTGAGTCTGATGTCCGAAGTGAACCTGCTTTTTCAGCCTGTCAAATACTACTGCCGCAATACCGTTGCAAGCTGTGCGCATACCGATTCTGTATTGCAGGTCGCCGCGGCCATGCGTGAGCAGAAGATATCGAGCATGGTCGTCTGTGAAGCGTCGCAACCGATCGGCATCCTCACGGATCGTGATCTGCGTAACAAAATTGTGGCGGAGGGGATTGATCCGACAACCCTCACCGCCAGCGAAATCATGAACCAGCCATTAATCACCGTCCCGGAAGATGCTTTTATTTTCGAAGCCCTGTACACCATTTCGCGCAACAATATTCACCGTGTCTGTGTCGTCGACAAGGATCATCGCCTGGTCGGAATCATTACCGATTCAGACATTTTGCAGTTGCAGACCCATTCACCGCAAAAGCTGGTCAGGGACATTGAAGAGGCACAGTCGATCAATGAGCTGAAGGAGCTCCACCGCCAGATTCAGGGGTTGGTGCTGCATCTGATCGGCACCGGCGTCCCCACGCGTGATCTGGTGACGATGATCGCCCACCTCAACGACCAGTTGCTGCTGCGTTTGATTACCCTGCTGCGCACCCAGAAGTTTGCCAATGTGACCAACCGCTTTGCATTTATCGTCCTCGGCAGCGAAGGCCGCCGTGAGCAAACGCTGACCACCGACCAGGATAATGCTATTATTTACGCGGACGACCTGACTCCAGAAGAGGTAGACCAGGTCAAGCTGTTTTCACATGCCTTGATCGATGCCCTGATCGATATCGGGGTTCCTGCATGTCCCGGCGGGATCATGGCGAAAAACGATCTCTGGCGACGCAGTCATTCTGCCTGGAATGCCATTCTGCAAAAATGGCTGGAGACGCCGACCCCTGAAAACATTCTGACCGGAAGTATGTTTTTTGATTTACGCACGGTCTATGGTGATCGCGGATTTGAGCGCGAGATCAAAGCGTGGCTGGCAACGTATTTCAGCAAAGACAAGCGGTTTCTTATGCATGCGGCGGCAAATGCCGTCCGCTTCAGGACGCCGGTCGGCCTTTTCGGCAGGATCAAGGTCGAACGTGAAGGAGAACATCGGGGCAAAATCGATATCAAAAAAACCGGCATTTTCACTGTAACCGAGGGGGTCAAGGCATTGGCTCTTGAAGCCGGGGTTATGGAGGGGGGAACGATCGAACGCATCCAGGGGTTGGTCAAGGCAAGTGTTTTCAAGCAGAGTGTGGCCGATGACCTCGAAGCCAGTTACAATTTTCTGGTTTTTTTGCGCCTGCGCTGCCAGGTCGAGTCTCTGCGTGCCGGTCGCGAAGCAAACAATTACATCAGCATCGACAGACTCAATCACATGGAAAAAGGGCGTCTGAAACTGGCTTTTGAAGAAATCAATAAATTCCATGAACTTCTCCGCGGTCATTTCATGCTGCAACTATTACGTTAAACCTCTCCTCCCCCCGTCGTCGTCATACGTCAAAATATTCACGCCGTCTGCGCAAATCAACAATCCATCCTTTCACTACCGCAATTCTCCATCCATTTGATATACTTGGCATGAATGAACACCAATGGTGGATGAATGCGATGACCGACGAACTCCTTAATTCCGTAATTCAACTGGAAAAACGCATCCAGCAGCAGTTACAAGCGGAGCAGAAAAAGGCCGAGGCCTGGCTGGAGGGCGTGCGCGCCGAACAGGAAAAAATGCTTGCACAGGCAGAAGAGGAGCTGATCAGAGAAGAGGAAAAAGTGCTGCTGACTGCGCAAAAAAAATCCGCTCAAGTTGCCAAGACACTGGCCGAGCGCGAAAGCCGCTATTGCCGGAGCCTGGAGAAAATTGATCAGCGGACAGTGCTGACGATATTACGCCGCCAGTTGCAAAAAATTTTACCGGGGTACGCTGATGATCATCAAGATGTCCAAAATTGAAATTGTCGGACCAAAGCAGCGCCTCCTGACGACCCTGGACCTGTTACGCGATAAGGGGGTTTTTCATCCAGAAGCTGATATTCACAGCTTCGTCTCGCGTGAAGATGAAGTCAACATCAGGGAATTATTGCTCGACGAAGCTACCGTTGGCGAAAAACTTTTTTTTGTATCATTACACGAACGCATCTCCACTTTGCTGGCGTGTCTACCCGACCTCCCCTCCCGCACCAGTTACCTGCATCCCCTGCCGATCATCGATGTGCTGGACGAACTGGTCACGAAACATCTGGTGATCTGCAAAAACTGGCAGAAAGAATCGCAGCAGCTACAGGAAAAGGTCGAAAACCTCTCGCGCCAGTTACGTTTCTGGATGGTGCTCGAACCATTGGTGGCTGAAGTCAGTGACAACTCCCAGCTGATCTTTTTCGGCATCACGATACGCAATCCGGCGGAGATTCCAGCTTTGCAAGCGCTGCTTGAAAAGCACTCACAGGGGCGGATCCGACTGACCACCGCAACCGTTGATGATGAATCGACTGTCGGTTTGATCACCACCGACCAGGAGATGGAGGAACCGTTACGGAAATTACTCGCGTCAGAGCAGGTTCCCGAGCTGTCCCTGCCCGAAGAACTGGCCGAACTCCCCTTTCGAGAAAAAATTTCCGCCCTGGACAACCTCTATCAACAGGCCCGGCAGCGCTTGACCACCCTTACTGCCGAAACAGAAACCTTTGCACGGCGCTGGCTGCCGATCTATCGGCAATCTCTTAACTGGCTCGATGAACGCATCGCCCTCTATCAATCGACCGCCAGCGCTTACGAGACCCGTCAATGTTTTCTGGTTCACGGCTGGATGCCATCGGAAGACGTTGCAATGCTCCAGCAGCACCTGACCGAACACTTTCACGGGGAAGTTGTGTTGACTGTCAAAAAGATGTGCCAGGAGGATCTTGATCGGGTTCCGGTGCTGTTGCGCAACCCCCTTTATTTTAAACCATTTGAACTCTTTGCCCGACTGTTGCCCTTGCCCAGGTACAGCTCCTATGATCCGACCCCTTTTCTCGGTCTCTTTTTTCCACTGTTGTTCGGCATGATCCTCGGCGATATCGGTTACGGTGCGCTCCTTGCGCTCCTTGCCGGGCTGCTGATTTACTCTTGTCCAACCCACCCCAACGTGGTTGACGGAGCGAAAATCCTCGGCGCTTCCGCCGCGTATACCCTGGTGTTCGGGCTGTTGTTCGGCGAGTTATTCGGTGATCTCGGAGAACGGGTCTGGCATCTGCAACCGTTGTGGCTTGAACGCAGTCAGGCGATTGTGCCGATGATCGCCTTTTCGATTTCTGTCGGCGCCGCGCATATTCTGTTCGGGCTGGCGCTCGGCATCCACTACGACTACAAACGTCATCTGCAACGTGAGGCGTTGGTGAAAAGCATCACTTTGCTGCTGATCATCCTTGGCGGGATCTGGTTGCTCGGTTTTCAGTTCCTCGACCTGGGCAAACTGATGGTGCCACTTTTAACCGCCATTCTGTTGCTCCTGCCGGCGCTGATTGTCGTTGGCGGTCTGCTGGCCCCCCTGGAGCTGCTGAAAAGCTTCGGCAACATCGTTTCCTACGTGCGTATCATGGCCATCGGCCTGTGTTCAGTGATGCTGGCACAAATCGCCAACCAGCTGGGCGGGATGAGCGGCAATGTTTTTGCCGGTATCCTGGTCGCCGGAATCCTGCATTTTTTCAACCTGCTGCTCGGGGTCTTTGCTCCGACGGTACATGCCCTGCGTCTGCACTATGTCGAATTTTTCAGCAAGTTTCTGGATCTGGGGGGACAGCAGTTCAAACCGCTGCACCGTAAAAACAGCGGTCCACATAAATAGATAACCTGCAAAGGAGGAATGTTTATGGAAAAAGTATTGATGGCTTTTGCCGCCGCTTTGGCCGTAGGACTCCCCGCCCTGGCAACCGCTTGGGCCCAGTCACGCATTGGCGCGGCCGGAGCCGGAACCCTGGCGGAAAAACCTGAGTTGACCGGAACGATCATCATCCTGCTGGCGATTCCCGAAACCATGGTGATTCTTGGTTTTGTTGTCGCGGCAATGATTCTGGTGCTCTGAATCGATGGCCCAACAAGAACTTGAAAATGCCTTGCGCCGCGAAGGGGAAGATCAGGCGCGCGCCATCTGGCAACGCATTGAGATGGAAGCCTCACAACTGCGCGATGCCACACGTCAAAACATTGAGCAACAACGGCAGACGGCCGTCGCGCGATGGCAACGCGAGGCGAACATGGTGCATGAAAAAGCTCTTTCCGTTGCCCGCAGGGAGTCCCGGAACTGTCGACTTCACGCCGAGGATGCCTTGGCACAACGCATGAAAACACTGGCCCTGGAACTGCTCTTTGAACTGGCGGGGGCTGAAGGTTCCACCCTTTTCGAAGCGCTGGCAGTCGAGCTTCCCGACCACCCCTGGCAGCAGGTCAGGGTTCATCCTCGTGATCAGGAACAGGCGCGTAAAATATTTCCAGCTGCTGAAATCATGGCCGACGAAGAGATCAGCGGTGGGCTGGAAGTCGTCAGTGCCGACGCTAGAATTCATATCTGCAACACACTGGGAAAACGCCTTGAACATCTTTGGCCGCAGCTTCTTTCTGAGCTGATGCATGAGCTGCGGCAGATCGCCGGTGACCATGAATCTCTTGATTGACAGCACAACCGCAGGCTACCCCAGCGACTATCTTTTTGCGCGGATTCGTTACCGGCGAGCGACCCTTGACAGCAGCGGAGCGGGGGGGCGCAGCGGGCCGCGACAAGCCATGCTGGGCGAATATATCTGGGTGTATCAACAACTCAATCATCGTCTGCGTCAGCAGCTGTTACCGTTTTTTGAATATGTCGAGCTGCGCACCCTGGTGATTGTCCTGCGTTATCTGGCTGCCAACGACCCGGCGGCGGTCGAAACGCAGCTGCGCCTGAGCCTGCTCGATCCGCAACTGAAAAAAATCGTGCGCAACGCAGCGCATGTCGCGGCGGCGATCAGCACACTTGAGCGTCAGCTGGCTGATAACTATCCATATTTTTCCGGGCTGTCGACGATCTGGCTGCGCCAGGGACCGGGCGGCCTGGAGCAGGCTTTGCTCGGTGGTTGCCTTCAGCATGCCGTCACCCGCAATTGCTGCCCTTCGCTGCGCGAAATGCTTGTCTACCTGCTTGATATGCGCAATCTGATGGCGCTCCACAAACACCTGCACTGGCAAGTGACAACGCCCCCGCCGTTTCTGAACGGTGGCACGTTGAGCGCACCTGGGTACGAGAAAATCTGGGCGACGCGCGACCTGCACAAGGTCGGTGAATTAATGCAGCAGCAGACCGGCTTGCCGGGCGATCCTGAAACGATCGGCAGCGAAGAGTTTCTGTTGCGCGGGTTAACCCGGCACCTGCGCCACATCGGTCGTGAACCGTTGCAGATCGGACTGGTTCTCGATTATCTCTGGAGATGCTGGATGGTCGCCAGAGATCGCGGGCTGTACCTGAGCGGTGCGACGTCACAAAATGAACCACGACAGGGGGTACAATGAGCGAGGTCGTCTTTATCACTGCCGATGATGCCCGCTACGGGTTCAGCCTGGCCGGTACGCAGCAATTAACAACCGCGCCGGAACAGGCAGAAGAACTCCTCTGCCGAACCATTAGCGACAGTAGCGTGGTGGTCGTGGTCATCGACGAGCGACTGGTGCAGTCGATTGAGTCCAGACGTTTCAGCGAACTCGAAAGACACTGGCGAGGACTGTTGGTGACCTTGCCGACACCAAAAAGAGATATCCGGGGCGAGGAAGATTATCTGCAACGGCTGATCAGGCGGGTACTGGGTTATCATGTGAGGCTGCAACTATGAAAGGTGTGGTGACAAGCATTTCCGGAGCAACCGTCACGATCGATCTACGCGGGTTGAGACTGTACGACCGGGTCTATATCGGTCACGCCCGTCTTTCCGGGGAAGTGGTCCACCTTGAAAAAGATCACACCACTGTGCAGGTCTTCGAGGATACCCATGGGCTCAGTATCGGAGAACCTGCGGAGGGGACACAAGCACCGTTGACGGTGACTCTCGGTCCGGGTTTGCTGGGCGGCGTTTTTGATGGCCTGCAACGCCCCTTGCCGGCATTACAGCAAAAAAGTGGCGCTTTCATCAGGAACTGCGGCACCATCCCGTCTCTCGACCTGCAACGTAGCTGGCCGTTTACGCCCAGTAAAGAGGTGGGCGCAGTGCTGGCGGTCGGTGACATCTACGGCGTTGTCACCGAGGGACATATCGAACACCCCCTCTTTGCCCGTTGCGCCGGTAAAATCGAGCATATTCACAGCGGGCCGATCCGCCTGAACGAACCGCTGGTCACCTTGCAGGGGGGGGAGCAGCTGTTCGGTTTTCAGGACTGGTCGGTGCGTCGACCGCGCCCCGGAGGGGAAAAATGTCCCGCCGAGGTGCCGTTGATTACCGGCCAGCGCTGCATCGATTTTCTCTTTCCGATGGTCAAAGGTGCGGTAGCTATTATTCCTGGCGGATTCGGCACCGGCAAGACCGTGCTTGAGCAGTCGATTGCCAAATTTACCGATATCGACGTGGTCGTCTATGTCGGTTGCGGCGAGCGAGGGAACGAAATGGCCGGTTTATTGAGTGAGTTTGATGAACTGCGCGACGCTGCCGGGCAGCCGCTGCTGGAACGAACCATTATCATCGCCAACACCTCCAACATGCCGGTCGCCGCGCGGGAATCATCGATCTTCACCGCGGTGACGATGGCGGAATATTATCGTGACATGGGGTACGATGTCCTCTTTCTTGCCGACAGTTTGTCGCGCTGGGCCGAGGCTTTGCGTGAAATCTCCGCCGCACTGGAGGAGATCCCCGGCGAAGACGGTTACCCGACCTACCTCAGCTCGCGGCTGGCCGGATTTATCGAGCGCTCCGGGGTTGTCAAAACCGCTACCGGAAAACTCGGTTCGCTGAGCATGATCCTTGCGGTCTCCCCCCCAGGTGCCGATTTTTCCGAGCCGGTCACCCAGGCGTGCCTGCGCGCCGCCGGAGCTTTTTACCAGCTTGATACGTCACTCGCTCACAGTCGCCATTTTCCGGCGATCAACTGGAACCACAGTTATTCGTTGTTCAGTAAAGAATGCACCGCATATTTCAGCCGCGAGATTGACGTGCAGTGGCCAACATTACACCACCGCTGCCGCGATATTCTGCAACAGGAAAGTGCCCTGCGCGAAGTGGTGGAGGTCGTCGGCATGGAAGGGTTGCAGGACCGCGATCAGTTGCTGATGTCGGCCGCCGAACGCATCCGGCGCGACTTCCTCTGTCAGAACAGTTTCACCGCAGATGCATTTTCATCCCCGCAGCAAACAGCACAACGCATTGCCGCGATTATTGCCGATTACGATCAGGCGGTACAACGACTCGAAGAGGGTGAGCTGCTGACGGATATCCTTCAGGGAGGGAATAATGCGCCTGGCTGAGCACTGTTATCGTTCGATTGACGCCATTCGTGGGCCACTGGTTTTTGTCGAACGGGTATTTGAAGCGCGAATCGGCGAAACCGTCACCCTGCTGGCTCCCAACGGCCAACGGCTGGAGGGGGAAGTATTGAAGATCGATACCAAACAGGTGCTGATTCAGGTCTTCGGTGAAACTTCCGGTCTTGATCTTGAAAAGACCAGCGTCACTTTCCATGACACCGTCAAACGCGCGCCACTCTCCCGCCACTGTCTCGGACGAATATTCAACGGATCGTTCGAGCCCCTCGATGGTGCGCCGATGTATATCCCGGAGCGTTGGGAGGCGGTTTCCGGCGCACCGATCAATCCGGTGGCGCGCGCTTATCCACGCGAAATGATCGAGACCGGGATTACGGCTATCGACGGCCTCAACAGCCTGATCAAAGGGCAGAAACTGCCGATCTTCTCCTCTGCCGGGCTCCCCGCCCAGCAACTGGTAGCGCAGATTCTCTCCCAGGCCCGACTGCCGGGGACCGGCGAGTTTGTCGTGGTTTTTGTCGCCCTGGGGCTGCATTTCAACGAATTCAATTTTTTTCGCAACACCCTGGAACAGATGCCAAACCGGTTTGTCGCCTTCTTCAATCTGGCCGGGGAACCGGTCGTCGAGCGGCTTCTGGCACCGCGTTTGGGCCTGACCGTTGCCGAAGATCTGGCATTTAATCATCAGATGGATGTGCTGGTCATTATCAGTGACATGACCAACTACTGCGATGCACTGCGCGAAATTTCAACCTCACGCGAAGAGTTGCCGGGACGGCGCGGTTATCCCGGCTACATGTATTCCGATCTGGCGTCACTCTACGAACGCGCCGGGCGGCTGCATGACCGGCCAGGCTCAGTCACCATGCTCCCGGTCCTGACCATGCCCGAGGATGATATCACCCACCCGATCCCTGACCTGACCGGGTACATTACCGAAGGGCAGATTGTCCTGTCGCGCGAGATGCATCAAAAAGGGATATTCCCCCCGATCGACGTCCTCCCCTGCCTCTCGCGGCTGATGCAACACGGCATTGGTGCCAACCAGACCCGCGCCGATCACCGCGACATCGCCAACCAGCTTTACCAGAATTACGCCAAGGGGCGGGAACTGCGCAAGCTGGCTACCGTCGTCGGTACGGACGGACTGCTTGAAGAAGACCGGAAATTTCTGCATATGGCTGACGAGTTCGAGCGGCGTTTTGTTCATCAGGGGGAAGAACGCCGCGACATCTTGCAAACCCTTGATCTGGGACTTGAGTTACTCAACGAATATAAGCGGGGAACGCCATGATTCAGGCCACTCGCACGAATCTGTTGCTGCTCAAAGAACGTCGTCATGCGGTGATCAACTGCACCACAATCCTCAAGGGGCGGCGTCAGGCACTGATCAAAAAATTTCTGGAGATCGGTCGTCCCCTGATCACCTCGCGTGAGGAAACCCGGCAGCATTACGGGCAGGGAATCGACGCACTGCAAACCTCAATCGGGCTGGAGGGGCAGGACTATATTGCTTCGCTGGCACTGATCAGTCAACGCCATCTGGGAGTCACGGTGACGCAGACGAACATCCTCGGGCTGCATTATTACGATCTGCAGGAGGTCGAAAGTGTGCGCCGGACTTTGGTTGAGCGTGGCTATGATTACCCGTCAACCACCCCCCGTCTTGATGAAACGCTGCATCTATTTGAAACAATTATCGAGGAAATGCTGGCCATGGCGCGTTATGAGGGGATGTTCCGGCGGCTCGGCGAGGAGTTGCTGCGGGTAACACGGCGGATCAGGGTGCTGGAAGAACGCGTTCAACCGGCATTAAAAAGTGAGATCAAAGATATTACCCACTATCTGGCTGAGCGTGAACGGGAGACCTATTACCGAATGAAACTGTTCAAAAAGCGGGCGACCGGCGGTCGGCGGCACTGATCCCGCCCTGTCGATAATTCGCTGATTTTCACAATTTTCCTGTTATCATTCCCCGCCGTGTAGTTGCCGCTGATCAGTTCAACCCCCGAAAGCTTCATGACCAGGACACAAGTCGCCAAACATAGCGACTTGTGTCCTGTTTTCAGCTTTTATTCGTCAAATATGGCGATATAGATGATTTTACACATATTACACACATATTACAACTCGCAATATTTGACGAAATAAGCTATTATTTAGCCAACAAGTCGTCAAAGGAGGCGATAAAGCTCATGAACACTACTGCGAGCGACAAGACCGTATTGGAAGAAATCGGGCACAGACTGAACCGTCTTCGCATCGAACGTGGACTCACACAAGCCAGCCTGGCCAGGGAAGCAGGGGTCTCAAAGCGGACCGTCGAACGCATCGAAGCCGGAGAATCAACGCAGAGCTCGACGCTGGTTCGCGTTATGCGGGCGCTTGATATCCTCGACGCCCTCTATGCCGCCATCCCGAGTTCCGGCCCGCGTCCCATGAATCTGCTGAAACTGGGCGGCAAAGAGCGTCAACGCGCATCATCAAAAACGCAAAAAAAACCTGTTGACAACAATTGGCAATGGGGAAATGAAGGATGAGCGCCATCATAGCAGAAATGCACAACCATCGATCAATTGGCCAAACGAATTTCCACGAACTCCCCGGCAATCACAACCACCACCAGATCGGCGGCAATTTCGACCACCAGCGCGTCAGCAATCATCGTCCCCTCCATGACCGGCAGATCGTTGATCACCGCCAGCCGATTTTCAGGAATAGCGTCATAAACTATCGCACTGAGCTGGAAACGTGCTGACACCGGCGCAACAGGTGAGTCTGAAACGTCTGTCGCATCATCTTTCGCTGTGGTGATTAGGGACTCACCGGGGATAACCGGTGCGGGCGCGGTAACCGCCATGCTCGCTGTCGGCGTGTCCTGTTTTGCCGGTGGGGAACTTGCCGCCTGAGGGCGATCAACTGCCAGCACAACTTCACGGAGCACTTCAGGCGACGCGGTCATTTTGAGTGAGTCATCCTCTTTACCGGATCGCCACCAGAAAAAGGTGGCTCCAACCAGCAGCACGATAACGACAAGCAAGACAAGAACCAACGGCGGTTTATTCCGACGGGGCTGATCACCGCCCTTGATCACATCAAAGGTGATATTCACGACCCCGTCACGCTGCCCTGCCCGTTCCTGCTCGATTTTTTTGAGTGCCTTGAGGATTGAACTCATAATTGTTTTCTCACTTCACGCAACATCGGCACAGCAAAATCACCGCTCTCCTGATAGAGCCTCACCAGGGTTTGCGGTCCAACGCGGCCATCCTGCACCAGGCCAGTGCGTGCTTGCAGATCGGTCACCGCTTTAATTGTTGCCCGGTCATAGACACCGGTTATGGGTGCAGACAGATCTTCGCTGCGGGACAATTGTTCCTGCAGTCGGGTGACCCCGGCATCGTTCAGGTCAGGGGTGACAAGGGTCGGAATGGCGCGCCAGTTTTTCCAGAGCAGCCACGCCTGCCCGGACCAGAGTGCCGCGAGTTCATCCCGACTCACCACGGAGTGCTTTGCCACCGCAGGAATCATCGTAAAATACTCCCCCTCCTGCCTGACTATCGTCAGATAACGCGGTTCGGTCATCCCCGGCAGAAGCAGCCGCACCAGCGCCGGAGAATTGAGTTTTTCAAGCAACGCAATCCCTCCGTTAAGCGGCAACAGATTGAGCCCGTTGGCGGAAGCGGTCGCCGCGAGACTCGCTAGCGGATCTGCCCTTGATGAGACTTCGCTCGTGAGCTTCCAGCGAGACAGTAATCCCTTCAGCGCCGCAGTCGCGTTACGGGTGGCATCCTGCCCGGCAAAGGCGTTGCGCAACGTTTCAATGTCGCTTTGTTGTGTCTTGCGGGCGACGGCGGGGGGCTTTTCCCCAGGCGCTGGCAGTGACAGCACGGCGCGCCCGCCCAAGGCAGCCAGGACGACAACCAGAACAACGGCAATGAGCGTCCGGCCGCGTCCCGGCAGCAACGGGGCCTGTGCGCGACGCAGCTCCGACTGGGCAAGACGGATATCAGCCGCACGAATGTCGCGACGCCCTTCTCCATAGGCGATCAGCAAGGCACGATCACACAGAACGTTGATCATGCGCGGCAGACCACGGCTCAGACGATAGACTGTGCGTAGCGCCGCAGGCTGAAAGTGGGCCAATTCGCGGCCACCGGCAACGTCCAGGCGATGCTGAATATAGCGGCAGGTTTCGTCCAGGCTGATCGTGCCGAGAAAATAGCGCACCGTAATCCGCTGGTTGAGCTGTCGCAACTCATTACGGTCAAGCATCTCGCTGAGTTCTGGCTGGCCGACGAGAACAATCTGAATCAGCTTGTCCGTTGTTGTTTCCAGGTTCGACAGGAGGCGGATCTGTTCCAGAACTTCGGGAGAGAGGTTTTGCGCTTCGTCAATCACCAGCACAACAGTGCGTCCGGCAACATTTTCAGCCAGTAAAAAATCGTTGAGCGCGGACAGTAAGGCATCATGGTGAACCGAGGTGCAGTCGATGGCGAATTCGCGGTTGATATTACGCAACAATTCAAGGGTGGACAGTTTGGGATTGAAAATAAACGCCAACCGGCAGGAATCCTGTTCCAGCTGTTCGAAGAGGGTACGCAGGATCGTCGTCTTCCCTGCCCCGACTTCACCGGTAATCTCAACAAACCCGACATGGTTCTGAATCCCGTAGAGAAGGTGCGCCAGCGCCTCCTTATGGCCGTGACTCAGATACATGAAACGGGGATTCGGCGTAATAGTGAAGGGCTTTTCAGTGAATCCGAAGAATTCAGTATACATGGGTCCTAACCATCGTCACGGCCAAGGATCGACCGTTCAAAATCAAGCAGCAACTGTTTAGTTTGCAAACCGCGACCTCCCGAATAGCCACCAAGGCCGCTAACCGAGATCACCCGATGGCAGGGGATCACCAGTGGCAGTGGATTGATTGCCATGACCCGCCCGACGGCCCGCGCCGCGCCGCGATGTCCAGCAGCGACGGCCAATGAGCCGTAAGTACACGTTGTGCCGAACGGAACCTGTTGCAAGGCATGCAGAATTGTGGTGGTGAACGGCGACAGCCCGTGCAGCTCAAGGGGCAGATCAAAGGTTTGTAACTGTCCCTGAAAATAGCGATTCAACGCCGCGACAACCTCGGCAATCAGCGGGTGGCTGAGCGGTTCAGCCAGCCGTCCGGCACCCCCGAAGCGCGCTGCGACATGATCTGTTGCAACATCGATCAACACCCGTTGCAGGCCGTTTTCACCGGCGAAAAGTGCAATCATTCCACACGGCGACGGATAAAAGGCGTAGACCGGTTTAGTCATCTCTTCCGCGCCAGTTTTTCCCGCACCAGGCGGGCCACACCAGCGGCCCCCGGCACGCGCAGCCACCAGCATCCCAAAGCATAGATCGTTCCGCCGCCGATGACTGCGACAAAGAGCAGCACCCCGTTCGTCAAAGGGCTGCCGGTGCCATCCCAGACGCCGTAAGTGAGCACCAGGTGACTTGCCAACGCCATCACAATGACTGACGGCAGAATGCGCCACATCGGCCCCAATGTTACCCCCCAACCGAGAGGACCGATTTTGCGCCGCAAGGCAACGAGTAAAATCAGGCAATTAAATGCAGCAGAAAGGGTCAGTGCCAGAGCCAGCCCGAGGTGGCCGAAAGGAATCATCAAGAGCAGGCCGAGAGCGACGTTGACCAGCAGGGTCCAGAATGAAATGAGTACCGGCGTCCGGGTATCCTTAAAGGCATAAAAGGTTGGGACCACAACGCGACTGACAGCGACGAAGAGCAAACCGGGAGAAAATACGGCCAACGCCAGCGCGGTCTGGTGCACAGCATTGTAATCAAACGCTCCGCGCATGAAAAAAAGACTGAAAATAGCCTCGGAACAGACGATCAGGCCGATGATCGCCGGAACAATCACCACCATAATCAGCGCCACCGAAAAGCGCAAGGTCTCCTTGAAGCTCGCCTCTTCACCACTGGCCACCTGGCGACTGATCGTCGGCAATACGGCCTGAGCCAGCGAGACAACAAAGATTCCCTGCGGGAATTCAAACAATCGCTGGGCATAGTATAAATAGGAAACGCTCCCTTCAGCGAGAAATGATGCCAGCAACCTGGTGACGATCACATTCAGTTGATAGATCGCCACCCCGGCAATGCCCGGCATCATCAGGCGCGCAATTCTCAGCACTGCCGGGTCGCGAAAATTGAAATCGAGGCGCAGCTGTATCTTGTGAGCACTCAAAACCGGGAATTGCAGCGCCAGCTGCAGGATGCCGCCAAGCAGCACACCGATCGCCAGTGACATGATCGGTTGCGCAAAGAAAGGGCTGAGCAGCAGCGCACTGCCGATCATCGACACATTCAGTAACAGCGGTGAAAACGAAGGCCAGAAAAAATGCTCGCGAACGTTAAGAATGCCGGTAATCAGCGCCAGCAGACTGACAAAAAATATATACGGGAACATGACCTGGTTCAGACGGTTGGTCAGGGCGAGTTTCCCCTCAACCTCGATAAAACCGTAACCGATCGCTTTCACCACCCACGGTGAGGCGAGAATCCCGACAATCACAACGACAAACATGACCAGCAGCAGCAGCGTCCAGCAGATATTCGCAATCCGCGCACTTTCTTTCGCCCCCTGCTGGTGGTGGATTTCGGCATAGGTCGGTACAAACGCCGCCGTCAATGATCCTTCCGCAAAAAAACGCCGCAGCAGATTCGGAATCGTAAAAGCAAGAAAAAACGCATCGGTAGCGTGCCCGGCTCCAAAGATCGCCGCAACGACCATATCGCGCAGCAGACCGGCAATTCGACTCAGACCGGTTGCCACCCCCATGGTTCCTGTCGCCCGTGCGATTTTTTTGTGTTCACTCATGGAACCCGCCAGATGTGGGATTATTTTTTATTAATTCATTTATTTATCACTACAACATAATGAATTATATGGTTTTTTTTATAATAATTAATATTTATTCAACTTGACATGATCAACATCTGTGACTATAGTATGGCGCAAATCATACCATTAAAAGGAGAAATACATTGGCCAACCATAAATCCGCAGCAAAGCGCAATTTGCAGAACAAAACACGTGCCGCACGCAACACACACATCCGCTCAACCATGCGTACGCTGGTCAAGCAAGTTCGTGAGGCGGTTGCCACTGGTGATAGCGAAGCAGCACAAGCCGCTTTGAGCCGCACCATTCCTTACATCGACAAAGCAGCGACCAAGGGCGTCATTCACAAGGCGACCGCCAGCCGCAAATCCTCGCGATTGACCAAACTGGTTAATGGCTTGCAGGCAAAAACACAATAATCTGCCACTCACTGCGACAGAATCACTGGTTAAGGGGGGGGCCGTTTTCGGCCCCTCTTTTATCGTTGACTGACGATCTTCAGCAGCAGCCGTTCAAGCAAAACCTCCGGCCGCGATCCACTCGACTTCAGCGCGAGATCAATTGCAACAAAATCATTAAACAACGCACAAAATTCTTCGCGCTCAAAACGTCGCGCCTGGGTCAGAAGATTATCCAGAAAATAGGGATTGATGCCGATTGTACGAGGTATTTCGTTACGCGAGACACCTTGCACCAGAAGCTCATGGGCCTTCCACAATTGTCGAAAATGTCTCACCAGCATCGCCAGCGCCGCCAGTGGCGCGGTGCCATCAGCAAGAATCCGGTGTAACAGGGTAATGGCCACCTGCGCATTGCGCGCACCAACCGCATCAGTCAGAGCAAAGATACTTTCGGTGCGCGTATCAGAAATGACCGCGTCGATATCGGCGCTATCAGCGAGATCCCTTTCCCCCAGAAACGCCGCCAGTTTTTCCAGCTCGGCGGTCACTTCATAAAGGTTTGTCCCCACCCGGCGGCAGAACCGGGCCATCGCCTCCTCGGTCAGCTTGAAACCGAATTCCCGGCTGCGTTCGCGGACAAAATCGGGCAGCCGATTTTCATAGAGCCGCTTGAACTCAACCAGCTGACCATGCTTTTTAAATTCCTGATAAAACTTGCGTCGGGCATCAATCTTTTCCGCAGTCACGATCAGGACCGTCTCTGGGACTGCCTCTGTAATGTACGACCGAAAACGTTCCAGTTCCGGCGTTGAAGCCTCATCAATCCGGCGGATGACAATCAGGCGCTGCGGCGCAAAAACCGGGAAAGTTCGGGCGTAATCACATACCTGTGAACCATCAAGTTCTTTTCCGTAAATCTGCTGATAATTGAATTCACGCATCTCGGGGCTGATGACGATGCGTTCAATCTGCTCCAGAGCACGGGCAATGAAGTAGTCTTCTTCGCCGTAAAGACAGAGCAGATTCGGGATTTTACCGGCACTGATGGCCTTGTTCAGTTCCCCTGGTTGCATGTTAATCCGTCCGTGACATTAAGCAGATGTCCGCCCGCAAGTCTGCGGCCAGCCAGTTGGATGCTTCACGCAGGGCGGCACGTAGACGATCCTGTTGCACGGTCCGGTTCACCGCTGCCCGGTATTCGGCACTGCGGGACAGTTTTCCCTGCCAGAGATACTTGCCATCGCTGCGGCGAACCAGTCGGGCATTGATCCGCAAGGTCACACGATATTCACGGATCGCGTCATTCAGATCATAACTGAGGGCGATATGATCAACTCCCGCAATCTCCCCTTCGAGCACCAGGTCGCCAGCAGCGGGAACGACTGTCGTATGGTTATCGCCGGAAAACACCTCGACGCACGCATTGGCCAGAATGTTTTCCACAAAAGGTTCTGCCGTCTTGTTGGTAAATAATTGAATCGCGAGATCCTGGCTGCCGAGCAACGCACAGTCGTTCGCCACGGAGGAATGATAACCACATCCGCCCAAAAAAAACAGCATTATGAAGAGAAGAAAACGCATCAGGACACAACAATATTGACCAGTCGGCCAGGCACAACGATAACTTTTCGAATCGTCATATTCTCCAGATAGCGGGCAACATTTTCATCCGCCTGGGCTGTCGCCTTGATTTCATCTTCGCTGGCTGAGACTGAAACGGTAATTTTACTGCGCACCTTACCATTGACCTGAACAACGATGACACGATCATCCTCAACCAGTGCGGCGGGATCGCAAACCGGCCACCCGTATTCATCAAGACCGCGCTCATGACCGAGTTCCTGCCATAATTCAGCAGCAAAATGAGGGACAAACGGGTTCAACAGGCGCACTGTTGTTTCGAGCGCTTCCCGCAAAGCGCCGGGATAGTCCTGTTTCGGGCTGAACGCATAAACCGCATTGACAAGTTCCATAATCGCCGCGATTGCGGTATTGAAGTGAAAGCGCCCATCGATGTCATTGGTCACCTTATTGATCGTTCGATGCGTATCAAAGCGCAGCTTACGCGCTTCCCCTTCTGTTTCGGGGCACAGTTCAGGACCACCGAGCAGGTGACGATTGTCATAGACCACACGCCAGACACGATTGAGGAAGCGAAAGCACCCCTCGACACCTTGTTCGTTCCACTCCAGATCTTTTTCAGGCGGAGCGGCAAACAATGAAAAAAGACGCGCGGTGTCGGCACCGTATTGAGCAATCAGGTTATCCGGATCAACAACATTCTTCTTCGATTTACTCATCTTTTCTGTGCGCCCGGAAACCGCAGGGCACCCGCATTTCAGACATTTTCCGCCAGCAACTTCCTCGGGATAAAGCCAACCATGCTCTGGACAGGAAAAGGTTTCCTTGCAAACCATCCCCTGAGTCAACAGATTGGCAAACGGCTCATCCAGCTTGAGCATGCCGAGATCGCGCAGAATCTTGGTAAAAAACCGTGCATAGAGCAGATGCATGACGGCGTGTTCGATCCCGCCGATGTACTGATCAACCGGCAACCAGTAATCTGCCGCCGCAGTGTCAAGCGGACCGGCGGCATGATCAGGGCAGGTAAAACGGGCAAAATACCAGGAGCTTTCGACAAAGGTATCAAAGGTGTCGGTTTCGCGTCGGGCGGCGCGACCACATTGAGGACAGGGGACATTGAGAAAATCTGCACATTTTGCCAGCGGACTGCCCCCTGCGCCGCTGAAAGCGACATCGACCGGCAGGACCACCGGCAGATCAGCCTCGGGAACCGGCACCGCACCGCAATCGGGGCAATAGATGATCGGTATCGGCGTTCCCCAGTAGCGTTGACGTGAAACCCCCCAGTCGCGCAAACGAAAATTAATGCAACGTTCGCCGATATTTTCAGCGGTCAGATAATCGGCAATCCTGATCTTGGCCGTCTCATTATCAAGACCATCAAATTCTTTCGAATGAACCATCTTGCCGGTACCGGTCCAGGCCGCGGTCATCGTCGCCGGATCAAGCGTTTCTCCTTCGGGTTGAATGACAACAATCTTGTCGAGCTGATATCTGGTCGCAAATTCAAAATCGCGCTGGTCGTGAGTCGGAACCGCCATCACTGCACCGGTCCCGTAATCCATCAAAACAAAATTTGCCAGATAAACCGGCATCTTGCGTCCGGTTACCGGATTAATACAGCAGGCTCCGGTAAAAACCCCTTCCTTCTCCCCCTCGTCGCTGGTGCGATTGATTTTATCCTGGGTACGCACTTTTTCGATAAAAGCCGTCACCACATCGCGCTGTTCAGCCGTAGTCAATTGCAGTGCCAGCGGATGTTCCGGAGCAAGGCTCATGAAAGTGGCCCCGTAGAGGGTATCTTGACGGGTCGTAAAAACGCGAATCGACAGAGTGGAATCGACCACCGGAAAATCAATTTCACACCCCACACTTCGACCGATCCAGTTACGCTGCATCGTCAATACCGATTCAGGCCATCCCGTCAGATTGTCGATTTCATCAAGCAATTCCTGAGCGTAGTCGGTGATCTTGAAAAACCACTGGTCGAGTTCTTTTTGTGTTACATCATTATCACAACGCCAACAGCAATTGTCGTCGACCTGTTCATTGGCCAGAACCGTCTGGCAACTCTCGCACCAGTTCACCGCCGAGGTTTTTTTATAGGCCCTCCCCTGCTCGAACATGCGCAAAAACACCAGTTGTTCCCAACGATAGTAGTCAACATCGCAGGTTGCAAATTCGCGATCCCAATCGTACGAGAACCCCAGCTTGCGGATCTGCTTGCGCATGTTGGCGATATTTTCATACGTCCATTTGGCAGGGTGTGTACCATGCTGAATTGCGGCGTTTTCTGCCGGCATGCCGAAGGCGTCCCACCCCATCGGATGCAGCACGTTGAAGCCCTGCAAACGCTTGAAACGGGAGATAACATCGCCGATCGAATAGTTGCGCACATGCCCCATATGAATCCTTCCCGAAGGATAGGGAAA
The DNA here is from genome assembly GCA_029210745.1 of Desulfuromonadales bacterium. Taxonomy (GTDB): domain Bacteria; phylum Desulfobacterota; class Desulfuromonadia; order Desulfuromonadales; family JAHYIW01; genus JAHYIW01. Next base: position 32,847 of record JARGFI010000009.1, on the reverse strand, counting down.
CATTTCGAGCAGATAAAACTTGCGCCGGTCGTTATCGACCGACACCTTGAAGGTATTATTCTCGTCCCAGATTCGTTGCCACTTTTCCTCGATAGCGGCTGCGTTGAATCGTTCCAGCATAAAATCCTCCACCGGGGTATCACCCCACACCAGACAAACAAGAATACCGGCTGACCGCCGGTATTCGTCAATAACGTCACTGTAAAAGGGTCAGGTTCCGTTGCGCTGCGGATGCCTGCAAACGGCTACTTTTCGCGGTAGGTAATCCGTCCGCGAGTCAAATCGTACGGTGAAAGTTCGACCGTCACGCGATCTCCCGGCAAAATCCGGATATAGTACTTGCGCATCTTCCCTGAAATATGAGCCAAAACAACATGCCCATTATCGAGTTCGACGCGAAACATTGCGTTGGGCAATGGTTCGATAACTTTTCCTTCAACCTCAATTGCTTCTTCCTTAGCCACACGGCCTCCTTCTATGTACTCATTAAAATCTGCCTGATTAAAACGAATATTGGCGGTTATTGTCAACCGGAATCGTGATCACGCGTCGAGCAGTTTTTTAGCTACGGCCAGAATCTGCGTGGTCTGAATCGGTTTGGTGATATAGTCGTTGGCACCAAGCGCCAAAGCCCGATCACGGTCCTCACTGGCCCCCTCTGTCGTCACCATGACGATCGGGACATCTTTATAGGCAGGATTGTTCCTGATCAGACTGACCAGTTTTAAACCATCCATAATCGGCATATTGATATCGGAAAAGATCAAATCGAACTTGTCGCTCGACAATTTTTTCAATCCGTCAACGCCATCTCCGGCCTCGGTGATCACAACCCCGCGAATCCGTTTCAGGGCAAATACGATCAGCTGCCGCATCGTTGGTGAATCTTCAACTACCAGAACTTTATATGTCAACATACGCGCCTCCCTCTACTTCGTCATTAAATCGATAAAGCCCTGGATTGTCGACAACTTGCGTTCTGACTCGGAATAGAGCTTGGACGAAAAAATCGCCGTGGCGGCATGGCCGGCCAAGAGTGTGAACAGTTCAAAATCAACATCGGCAAAACGGCTTTTTTGTTCAAACAGTTTATACAAAACGATTACGCCGATGACGTGCTCTTTGATTTTCAAGGAAATACACACGATCGGGTGCTCAAGATCGCGTTCGTAGCCTTCCATATCATCGATAAAATAATTATCACCGGCCTTTGCCGTTTTCCCGATAATGCCGTTCCCTAAGGCGATCGACGGAAAGGCCCCCAATTCCAGCCCCTCGCAAGAAACAGCAGTCAGCTTGTTGGTCTTTTCATCAAGGAGCATAATTCCAAATTCTTCTGCGCCGATGAGGTTAATCACAATCTCGGTAATAATCTGGAGAACTTCACGAAAATCTAGCGTGGAGTGGAGCTGATACGATGCAATATAGAGGTTTGCCAACATATTGTTTTCCGTTTCAATATCCACATAACGGTTGGCAAAATCTATATTTTCATCTTCAACCTGTTTAATTCGATCCAAAATTTCCTGTTTTTCACGCTCAAGTTCTGCGATTTTGAGTTTCATCTGCTGTGAATCGGGGTCATGACCCCCTTCAGCAGTATTTTTAAAAACGTCCTCAAGTTCAATCAGCCGAAAACGCAATCGCTCGTTTTCTTTTAACAGGTCCTGAGTAAAGTCGGCACCTTTTTTAAATATCTGAAGAAACTCTTCCGCCTTATGGGCTATTTTTTCATCTTTATCGGACATCACAACTCTCCAAAATTATATTCGTCATATATCAACAGTCTATCCCCGGTTCCAGGTCAACAGTATACAAAGTGATCGGTGATTACGACAATAAAACACCTGTCAGTAACCACATTTGCTTAATATTTTCTCGCTTATCCGTGCCAACGGTTTGACCCAGTCGACCTTGCCGGTGGCGATGGCTTCTTTCGGCATGCCGAAGACAACACAGGAATCTTCAGATTCAGCCAGCGTCAGTCCACCATGTTCCTTGATATGGGCGGTGCCCAAAGCCCCATCGTTCCCCATCCCGGTCAGAACCACCCCGAGCAGATCGGAACCAAACACTTTAACCGCGGAATTAAACATAATATCGACAGAGGGGACATAACGCTGACCGATCCTCGCCTCACTGACCACGGCAACGACATCGTTCTGATGTCGACGAAACTCCAGATTCTTCCCCCCGGGGGCGATAAGAACCCGGCCAGAACGGACAATATCTCCGGCTTCCGCTTCCTTGATTTCCAGAGGGCAATATTTATTCAAACGGTCTGCAAATGCTTTGGTAAAACCGGGAGGCATGTGCTGGGAAACCGCAAAAAAAACCTCGACAGGGTTCTTTATATTCGAAAAAATCGCTTGCAGTGCCGGCGGTCCTCCGGTCGATGCACCGATGACCACATGATTGATTGCGTTTTTGTTCGTCCCTCGATTGACTCGCGAATGACTGGAGAATGTATCGCTCTGATCTTTGCTACGCGCCGCCCGTTTGAGCACTTTAAGCATATTGGCGTTGGCGGCTTCATGAATTTTACTGACCAGATCATCTCTGATATTGAACAGTTCCGGTGAAATCCGCGACGACGGTTTTGAGACAAAATCGACCGCACCGAATTCGAGAGCCTTAAATACATTTTCATTATCAGAACGCGCCGACACAACGATCACCGGAGTCGGCCGATTTTGCATGACAATACGTAAAAAAGAAAACCCGTCAAGTCGCGGCATTTCAAGATCAAGTGTTATCAGGTCAGGTTTCAGGTCGAAAACCTTGCGCAGCCCTTCTTCGCCGTCGCAAGCGTAGTCAACGACCTCAATGCCGGGAATAGACTCCAGCATTTTGATAATCGTCCGCCGGTTGAACGCCGAATCATCAATGACGAGAATGCGAATTTTGTCTGTCATCGCGTCATCACCATTTCCTGCAAAGGTTTTGGTCGTTGATAAACCATGTCATGCTTGAAGTGTCGCAACTGAAAGAGGTTGGTTACCTTGATTAAGGATTCGGAATGTCCCAGCAACAGAAACCCTTCCGGATGCAACCGTTCGTAATAATTTTCCACGACGCGTTTTTTAGCGGCCACATCAAAGTAGATAATAACATTGCGGCAGAAAATAACGTCCATCTTGCCCAGCAGCGCAATGCGCGCCGAGTCAAAAAGATTTAAATGGCTGAATGTGACCAACTTCCTGACGCGATCAGCAACCTTCGACTTCCCCCCCGGCTCAGGGAGAAAATAACGCTGTTGATAATCTGGAGAGGTCGAACGAAATGACGACGCGCCATAGATTCCTTCGCGCGCCAGGCGCAGAACCCGATGACTGATATCGGTACCGATGATATCAATGTTCCAGTCGTTAAATTGAGGCATATCGAGAAGCAGCATGGCAATTGAATAAGGTTCCTCGCCTGACGAACACCCCGCGCTCCAGATGCGCAGACGTTTCGTGCCCGTTTTCATCTTGCGTTCACTTATCTCCGGCAATATCTCGTCGGTAAATGACTTGAGCTGGAAGTCTTCCCGAAAAAAATAGGTTTCATTCGTGGTCAAAGAATCGACGACTTCAGCAAATTCTTTTTCTTTGTCCTGACCGTAGCGCAACACGTAATAGTAGTCGCGAAACGAATCCAGCTTATGATGTTGAAGCCGTTTTGCCAGACGTTTTTCGAGCAAATACTTGGTCTCAGGAGTGAAGTGCAAACCACAATATTGATAGACAAGATCCTTCAACAGAACAAACTCGTCATCGCTCATGGGAATATCGGGGGCAAACAAAATCATCGGTTACAATCCATGAGCTGCTTTTAAATTATCGATCAACGACAACAGCTGTTCTCTTGCCAGCGCATCCTGCTCACGTTCCAGATATATGGTCAGGATCGGCAACGCCTCGTTCCCTGACAATTCAGCGAGGGCGCGGTAAAGAGCGGTTCTGACTTCCACGGAACGATGTGCGGACAACAGTGTCGACTTGGCAGAGAGCACATCTTTTTGGGCGTTGCGCACCAGACCGTGAATCGCGGCGATCACCACTTCATGGTCTGGGTGTTCAAGGGCCTGGGTGAAAAGATCGTTAACCCGCTCCGGAACGATTTTTTCAACCGTATCAAGCACGGCGATACTCACCAGACCGACAGGATCAAACAACAATCGCTCAATGACCGGCAGCTGTGCTGCGCCGCCGATCAGTCCGATCGCGCGAACTGCCGCAGAGCGTACCCAGACATCATCGTCAGCCAATGCCAGTTTCAAGGGGGACAAGGTGACAAGGTCGGCGCACATGCCGAGCTTCTCAACAGCCAATCGCCGCACGCCGGCATCTTCATCCATCAGCGCCAATGCTATTGCCTCAATCGTCGTTTCATCACGCGAAGGAGTGAATGCCCGAACTGCGGCCTGTCTGACCTGGGGGGAGACATCCTTTAATGATTCCAGTAGAACTTCAGTTGCATCGACACCCCCCAACCTGCCTAACGCGGCAACAGCCGCCATGCGTGTAGCGGCATCAGCATGGTCGAGACACGTGCGAATTTCTTCCAGAGCCAGTTGAGTATAGGCTCCGCCCAGGCGGATAACCGCCTCGGTCGCTGCATCCCTGACCCGGTCGACTTCATCTGAAAAAAGGTTGACAAGGGACTTTAATGCATCGGCGTCACCGACCTTCCCCAACGCTCCGGCGGCAATTTCACGTAATTGTGGATCGGACGAGGAAATCGCTTCGAGTAATAATGGCACCCCTTTGCGATAGGCCGTTTGTCCAAAAAGATAGGCGATATATGACTGCTTAGCGGCATCAACGCGCGACCAGATATCCGCCAGACGTTCTGCGCCGTCACTGCCAAGAGCTACCAGTGCCTTGAATGCATTATCCTGAACCTCTTCATCAGACAACAGATCGAGAAGCTTTTCGGCATTATCACAATCGCGTAAAAGCCCAAAAAGGTTAACCGCCGAACGGCGAATTTCTCGTTTATTGTGGCTGAAAAAAGTGCCGAGTGTCTGTGCCAGAAGACGCGAATTGTCGGCAGAAAGGTTGCTGTCAAAACCCGCGCCGCACCGTTCCACCAGTTGTTGTAATGCCACGATAGCGGCCTCACTGGCGTTCGCCGGTCCGGAGATAATCCCCTCCATCAACACCGGAAAAGCTTCGGCATCACCAACGCGCCCCAGACATTCAAATAACGGCTTGCGCAGTAACTGATCATCCTTATAGGGGAGCAACTCCGCGATCGCTACCGGTCGGCCGATACGCCCGATTGCCTCCAGAATCGTAAACCGGGACAGCAAATCGGCGCTCTCCATTGCGCTCAGGAGCGCCGGTACGGCAGCGTCTGAACCGATATTTCCAAGATTTTCAGCAGCTGCCGCGCGAACATTTTCATCTGGATCACGCAAGGCATCAATCAATGCAGGAGTACAATCAGAATCAGATATTCCGCCAAGAATATCGATAGCAAACTTACGTACATCGTGGTCAGCGCTGTGGGTTTCAGCAATCATCCGTCTGGTCACGACCGATCCGAGACGAATAAGAATTTCAACCGCCGCATTTCGCAAACCGGCATTGTCCGGCGAGTACAGTTGTTCGACAACTTTTCCGGCGCTCTGATCAACATCAGTCCGTTGCAGGTACAATTCAACAGCCTGTTTGCGAACGCGCCAGCTCGAATCGCCCAAAGCCTGCAATATCAGTTGCAATGCAGCGTCCGTATCACCGGCAGGCAAGCGCCGCAAGGCATCAAGCCGCGTTTCCTCATCAGCTGAGGCAAGCATTGTTTGCAATTCAGTCCATTCCGTCACGGGGTCACCTGTCTTTGTTGCCCTGCATATCAAGAATTCTCTGTTTCAAAAAACGTTTAATCTCCGTTTCAAGAAAATCCTCACGGCTTTGGACATCTTTGCTGATTCGCTCCGCAAATAATCGACGTCCTTCGGCGAGTTCTTCGGCAAAGATTTCCATGAAGCTTCCGTTACGGATCCCCTCCTCAACCCGCGACTGGTTATACAGGGCGATATCGGAAACAATAATCCGCGCCAACCGGCGCGCACGAGCGATGTCCTGATCAGGAATATCTGTCGCCAACTCATGTTCTTCGGCAGACTGAATATGCTGATTCATTGCGCCAATGTCGTTGTATGCGGGGACATCCTGGCTCTCCACAGCAACCGTTCCCTCGACCTGAAGCTCCGCAGGGCGTTTCTTAAGAGCCTGCGTTACGCCCAACTGGATACGATTCAGCATCGGCACCAAATCATCGGAAAGATGGTGTTTTTCTATATAGCCGTCAGCGCCATAAAGATTATCAGGGCGTCGCTTGTAAGCCATTTTATTGTATACAGAGGAAAGCAATATTAACGTGGTTTTCTCAAGACGAACATTTTCGCGAATTTTTTGTACCAATTCAAAAGCAAACAGTCCCGGTAGCGCAACATCGATCAGCACAACATCCGGCACTTTATTTTGAACCATTTCAAATGCAACATTGCCGTCATTGACAACGTCATAGCTGATTTGTCCCTGTTTAAGAATCTCGCCCACTGCATCGCACAATAAGGAGTCTCCATGAGCGACCAGCACACGAAAAGGAAAATCCTTGGCAGGGGAAAATTTCCCATTGTCCTGGTTGCCGGTTGCAACCTTGAAAACCTGACGACACCTGGCACATCTCAATGTAACCCGTTTGTCATTGAGCTTGTTACGGTCAAGGCGATACCGTGCATGACATGAAGGACAACTGACTATCATTCAACAGACCTTTAAGCGGATAAGGCGGACATTAGGAAACGACCGAATGATCGTTTATAAGTTCCAGATTGATTTTTTCATTTGAGGTAAGGATTTTCTCCAGATCGAGCAACATCACCAGATCATCACTGCGCCGACAGACGCCGAGAAAGAAATCAGCTCCCCTGCCACTGAGATAATGCGGTGCCGGCTGAATCTCACTACGCGTATAGCGACATACCTCCAGCACTTCATCAACGATCAAACCGATAATCCGCCCGGTCAGTGAGCAAATAATGATTCTGGTTTTACGACTGTTTTCACGCACCGGCTGATCAAAACGCTTGCGCAAATCAATAATCGGGATAACCGCACTGCGCAGGTTAATGACCCCCTCGATGAATGCCGGTGCCTTAGGGACCGGAGTCAGGCGCTGCGGTCGGATAATTTCACGGATTCGCATGATATCAAGGGCATAGATCTCAGCGCCAACATGAAAACACGCCAGCTGTACTTCCTGAGAATCTATCTGTTCATTTTGCGGGAATGTCGACATATTCACCCTTGTCATGACCTGTCAATAAAACGCTGAATCGTCTCAATCACCATGGCAGATTTGAACGGCTTGGTGACATACCAGTCAGCGCCGACCTCTTCGCCACGCGCCATATCTTCACGGCTTTTTTTGGCGGTAAGCATGATAACCGGGATATCCCTGGTCGCAGGATTTGTTTTAATCCGTCGACAAACTTCAAAACCATCAATTTCAGGGAGCATAATGTCGAGCAGAACAAGGTGAGGAGGGTCTTCCTCGATGGCATCAAGTGCCGCCTGACCGTTTGTCACGCCACGGACCTGATAGCCTTTTGAGGTGAGTAAAATACTCTCCAGTTTGAGCAAACTCTCTTCATCTTCGACAATCAGAATCTTTTGTTTTGCCATAATCCACTCCTTCCGGAAATTAATCCCTGTCTATGGTTATTACGTTATTCAGATTCAGGAGGATGATCATTCGATCCTGACTTCTGCCGACTCCGTCAAGCATATCACGATCCAGCCCGGACAACACCATCGGCGGCGGCTCAATTTCATCGTCTGCCAAGCGTACCACCTGGGTGATACTGTCGACCAGCAGGCCAACAATTTTATTCTCCGTTTGACACACAATAATGCGCGTTGCGGCTGTCGCTTCAACCGCCCCGAGTTGCAACCTGCTCCGCAAATCGTAGACCGGGACAATCTTGCCGCGCAGAGAAATCAGGCCAAGAACGAACGGCGGAGCATTGGGGACTTCCGTGACTTCGCGTGGCTTGCATATTTCGTCGATCGTCTCAATGTTTAACGCATACTCTTCGTCAGCCAACGAGAAGGTCAACCATTGCCGAACATCCTCATCGACACTGTGCACATCGGTCAAGGCACGAAGATAGCTGTCTTCGGTTGCCAGCTGAATATCAGGGGTTTGACGAAACAATTCGTCGAGCGGATTGACCCTCGACAACGGCAACGCTTTACCGCCGACCTCAAGCACAGCGCCGGTCTCCCCCGCGTTTACAGTGGCAGCAGCCTGTCCCTTGGGTGGCACGTCCGGCGCAACGAATGGTTGAAGCGCTTCCACCCGCATCTCTGCTCCGTTGGGTGTCGCCTGCACTGAAGCTGATTCACGCGCACTCTTTCGTACCGGGGGCGCAGGATCCGGGACACCTGTTTTGGTCTGATTTTTTGCTTTTTTTCTGATTTTAGCCAGATCCATTCGTTGCCCCCGCTCAGTTCCAGACACCGGATAAATCGAGCTCGCGCATCACAGCTTCCATAATCTCCACATCGATCATTGTCGCCTCGCAGCCGAAGCCTTCGAGCAATGCCAGGGATGCCGCATGATTAATCTTGCGCGGAACACCCTGAGCGTAAGTATAAATGACTTCGACCGCAGGCAAGGTGAAGAAACCGGCAGCTCCACCGACCACAGACAGACGAAAGTCGATGTATTCGGAGGTTTCTGCCAATGTCAACGGTTTGAGATCATATTGCATGCCAATACGTTGTCTTAACGGTTCGTAAGCTCGATGCATCAGCCGTTTCCGCAATTCCGGTTGTCCCATCAGGACAACGCTCATCAGGTTTTGATCATCCAGTTGAAAATTGGTCAACAGCCTGATTTCATCAAACGTCTCCCTGTGCGGGATAAGTTGTGCTTCATCAATGATGAGTACCGGACAAATCCCTCGTTGATAAAGGCTGAACAGCTCACCACCGATCTGTTCAAGCAGATCCGTTTTGAACTGTGAGGGCTCTGCGATGTCAAGCCGGATCGCCAGCGTCCGTAAAAATTCCATCGGTGTCAGGCGTGGATTAATAAAAAGCATGACCCGGTAGCTGTCATCCAGCTCGTCCATCAATGCCCGTGACAGGGTTGTTTTGCCACAACCGATTTCTCCGGTCAACAGAATCAGATCGCGTTCTTCGACAGCATAGAGCAACCGTGCCAGAGCCTCTCGATGTTTGCTTCCATGATAGAGAAAGCGTGGATCGGGCGTTTTGCTGAACGGTTTTTCGGTAAATCCGTAAAAATCTTCATACATGGATCGAACCGTCACCACGCAATGTATCAGACAGCAAACCGCCGACATCGAGAACCAGAATCGTTTTTTGATTCCCCATATCTGCGGCCCCGGCAACCCCGCGAACAAACGACAGTACGGAACCGAGCGACTTGATGACCACATCTTGCTGCCCGATCAGCTCATCGACAACGATCCCCATCCGCTTTTCCGCCAGACCGACCACAGCAATAAAGAGCCGATCACTGCTGCTCTTCTTTTCCTCCAGGTTAAAAATATGCCCCAGGCGCAGCAACGGCAAAGTAATCTTGCGTAACTCAACCATTTCTCGCCGCTCAATCGTCCGAATATCACGTCGTTCGATCATGAGTGTTTCAAGGACTGAATTAATCGGGATCGCGTAGGTGCGGCCACACACCTTGACAATCAGCGCTTTGATAATGGCCAGGGTAATCGGCAGCGTTAACGATATGGTCGTACCTGCATTTACGGTACTGTCAATCTCGATCATTCCCGACATGTTGCCAATATTTGTTTTCACGACATCCATGCCGACACCGCGACCGGACAAGTCGCTGACCTCATCCCGGGTGGAAAATCCGGGAGTGAACAACAAGTCAAAGATCGCATCGCGCGACATAACAGTATCCTTGCCGACCAACCCCTTCTTGATCGCCTTGCTGTGGATCAAGTCGGGATCTATGCCACGCCCGTCATCACTGATAGCAATGACAACATGGTTACCACGCTGCATCGCCTGAAGCTTGACCATCCCCTTTTCCGGTTTACCCTTGGCGACACGCTCTTCAGGTCTTTCAATGCCGTGATCGATTGAGTTGCGAATGATATGCATCAACGGGTCGGAAAGGTCCTCGACAATCATTTTGTCGAGTTCAGTATCGCCACCAAGGATTTCCAGAACCACTTTTTTGCCATGTTCGTTTGCAACCCGCCGAACGATACGCGCCATTTTTTCGAACAACTGACCGACCGGAACCATCCTGACGTCCATAACGCCGTCGCGGAGTTCATCAAGCCGCCGTTCCAGCGACCGGGTTGCCTTCTGCAACTCGCCACCGAGAGAATCATCTTGAGCGCGTAATTGATCAGCAATCGTCGCAATCGCTCCTTTGGCAAGGACCAAGTCACCAACGATATTCATCAGGTAATCAAGCTTGTCGATATCGACGCGTACGGTACGACTGATCGAACGCGCGGAGGCGTCACTGCCCGCCTCCGCGCTGCCAACGGTGCTCGGTGCAGAAGCGGGCGAAACGGCAACAGCTTGCGCAGCATCCGCAAACTCTTGTGACGGCTGTTCATCTCCCACCGGGATCACTGCAATTTCATCGTGTCCAAGGAGTGCCACCACTTCATCACGGTTGATACGGGTGCCATAAAGAAGCTGAAATGCAATTTTGTCACTGAAATCGCCGGAGCTCGGCAACGTGCTGATGATTTCACCCTGCTGTTTCAGCAATTCTGAAATTTCTGATAAATCCTGATCGAAACTACTCAGATTGAACACGGCATTCACTCGGAAAAGATGGCGCTTCTGCTTCAGGTTTTCGAGGAGACGGTGCTCTTCATATTCGGTCAGAACATCAAGAATCTTTGCATCGACACCGCATGTCGTCAGCAGTGACTCGTCGGGACTCGCAGGTGTCTTGCCGAGCGCGGCAATACGCGACAGCACGGTGGTCAAATCTACGGTAAATAACTCATCTTTCCCTTTACCATGAACAATTTTCAATAAAACTTCGAGGGAGACGAACAGCGTGTCAATCAGTTCAACGGTCAGCTGCACTTTGCCCAGCCGCAAACCGTCGAGTAAATTTTCCATATGATGCGACAACTCGCCGATATCATCGAAACCAACCATACCGGCCAGCCCCTTCAGCGAGTGTGCGCCACGGAAAATTTCATTCAGCAACTCGGGGCTGAAGTCGGCGCTCTCCGCACGATCAGCCAATGCGATAAGATCAAGGTTCAGTTTCTCAATAATCTCTTCAGCTTCCGCGAGGAAATCATGAACTGCACGGGATGACTTAATTTCTGACACCGTCAGCTCCTAGCCCAGATATTTGTTGATTAATGCTTGCAATTCAACCGGCGAAAACGGTTTAACCAGGTAGGCATCAGCACCGAGTGCCATCCCCTTTTCGCGATCTCGGTCGCTCCCTTCTGTACTGACAATAAAAAGCGGAGTTGTTTGATAGTTCGGGTTTTTTTTGATAAAACTGACCAGCTCAAGCCCGTTAATATCCGGCATATTGATATCGGTAATAACCAGGTCGACTTTTTCCTGTGGCAAAATGCGCAACGCTTCGAAACCGTTGGCGGCCTCAATCGTCTCATAATTGCCCATGGCACTGATCGTCGAAACAATCAACGATCGCATTGTGGCAGAATCTTCTGCAATCAGTATTTTTTTAGCCACCAGCGACATACTCCTGTTGCAAATTAATAATCATTAAACAGCGTTCCTGTTCTGCATGCGTCGTTCCATCACAGCTTTTTCCATCGCCAGCCCCGCCTGGGAAAGAAAGACTTCCAGCGCTTCGGTGTCACCAATTTTTTTCTGCTCGGGGAGATTATCACCGTACAGCAACGCGACGACCCGCCCTTCGCTGACCAACGGGCCCAGAAACACTTCTTGCGGGTCGTCACCGCCCAGCTCATTGATCAGATACTGATCCCATCGACACGGTGTGAGACGGGTCTTGACCGGTGCCATGCTGGAAACAACCTGGTTAAAAACTGATTCTTCGCCGCGGACAATGCGCATTTTACGCACGCGAACGTCGGCACTTTCACCGTTCAACTCAATACCGAACTGCCCAAGACCGACAATCTCCTGTTCTTTGACCAGAAAAATCACCGCCCGGTTCATCAGCTCACTGGCAAAACGCAGAACGAGCAAAATAATACCGCCACCCAGGGCCGGATTGTTTAATTCCTGCAACATCCCCTTGAGCAGATGCAGGCCCGGCGATTCAGGCCCACGCTGCGGCAGTGACGATGGTTCGTCGTCACCAAATTCGAGCATTAATTCGGCACCGATATTGATCATCCCGGCAGGCAGTGTCGATGCCGCAGCGGTCGTTTTTAAATTGACATAGGCCGTCGCCAAAGCTGCAATCTGGCGCTGTCCCTGTATTTGTTGCAACTGGTCCTTACTGGGTTTTTCAAGAATTTCCCGGGCCCCCAGTTCACGCAAGCGGGCCGCCGCTTCAGCATTCTCGTAATCGGTCATGACCACGAGATCCAAACCATGATGACGGGCACAGACAACTTCCAGCAATTCAAGGCCACCGAGCAATCCACCACCGTCAACCCGGGGCATGATCATGTCAACCAACAGCCGCGGCTTACCCCCCTTGGCGATCAGTGCATCCAGTCGTGTCTCAAATTCAGCGGCGGTCCGACAACCGACAACCTCAAACCCGTGGACCCTCAACTGTTCGGCAAGCATCTCAACCGTTAGATCATCATCGTCAACAATCAACACGGTTTGACTGGAACCATTTTTTGCATCGGACGAGGGTGCTGTCGAAGCGGAATGATCTTCATCAGCCGTTACTGGTGGCAGCTCCTGCTCCGGTGAAGAATCCACGGCTGCCGACGCGTCGTTATCACCCTCACCCAGCAATGCGCCAAGATCAACTTTTGATTCAACAACCTCATCTTCAAGAGCCCCCCCCTGATGACGTTTCTCATCAAGGATGCGGCTTCCCTCCATTGCCAGCCATTGGGGGTTCAACCCTTTGTCGAGAATAAATTGCAGTGGGTTGAACCGCGTCGTTTCCTGCTCTTTCAACTCGCCCAGTTCAAAGGAGAATGTGCCTTCCATCCACCCGAAAAAACTGTACACAATACGTTCAATCTGCTCGCGAACCGCTTCATTAATGGCATCGGCGGATACTCCGAAACGCTCGGCCAGAATGGTGCCAAGACGAACATCCGGTGTTTCTTCCCGTTGCACCTGAATGGCCTGCTTGAGCGTATCAAGATCGACAAGTTCTTTACGCAGCAGTAAATCACCAAGATTCTCACGAATGACACTTGACGTGGCACGCACTACTTCGCCGTTGTTAAACACGACGGTGCCTTCGCGTTCACGGCTTTGTAACGCCAAAATACCTGACTTGCGACTCAAACTGACAATCTGCAGAATGTCACCTAAACCGAGGTCTTCAAGATTTCCAACCAGACTCATGCAAAACTCATTCAGGGTTGTCGATCACAGGCAGGGTCTGGCACGTGTCGCCTCGACCCAGGTTGATGCCAGCAAAATACAGGTAAATATAGCGGACGGCTTGGGGAAAGTAAAGCATTATTGCCTATTTATTACGTTCCCGGTCACGGAAGATCAGTCGAATCGGCACGCCGTCAAAACCGAAAGCTTCGCGAAATTTATTGACCAGATAGCGTTCATATGAAAAATGGACCCCTTTCGCACGATTAGCAAAAATGATAAACGTGGGCGGTCGAACTGCCGACTGGGTCGCATAGTAGAATTTCACGCGTTGTCCCTGGAAAAATGCCGGCGGATGGGCATCCTCGGCTTCCTTGAGAATCCGGTTCAGCTCAGGCGTGGAAATTTTCCGGTTAAACTCCTCGGCAACCGATTCAACCAGATCCATAATCTTCGCCACGCGCTGACCAGTGGCGGCAGAGATAAAAAGGATCGGAACGTGAGCCAGAAACTTGAATTTAATGCGTAAATCTTCAGTATATTTTTTCATTGACGAATTGTCTTTGGCGACCAGATCCCACTTATTGACGAGCAGAATAATGGCTCGTCCCTTCTCATGGGCATACCCCGCAACGGTCACATCCTGGTCGGTAACACCCTCACTTGCATCGATCAGAACGAGTGTGATATGAGCCCGTTCCATCCCTTTTAATGCCTGGATAACACTGAACTTTTCAAGTTTTTGACTGACCTTGCCCTTGCGCCTGATACCCGCCGTATCGATCAACACATAGCGTTTTGAATGATACTGAAAGGGGGTATCAATAGTGTCACGGGTGGTTCCGGCGGTGGGGTTGGCCACCACGCGCTCATAGCCAAGCATGCGGTTGACGAGTGACGACTTACCGACATTCGGGCGACCGATTACGGCGATTCGTGTTTCACGCTCATCTTCTGCGACCACCTCCGGAGCTGGCAGCAACTTCATCAATGCATCAATCAGATCATTGATCCCGTAGCCATGTTCGGCCGAAGCGGGCAAAACTTCATCAACACCGAGCGAGTAGAACTCTCCCAGCGCGGGTTCAAGCCCACCACCGTCGATTTTATTGGCCACATAGAGCACCGGTTTTTTGACTTGACGCAAGATGGCCACGACATCTATATCGGAGGCATTCAATCCCTCGCGTCCATCCATCAAAAAGATGATGACGTCCGCTTCTTCGATCGCCAACTGCGATTGCTCACGCATCTGCGTCAGGAGACGATCGCGTGAGGCCGGCTCAAATCCGCCGGTATCAATCAGCATAAAAGGTTTTTCGTGTCTGGTCACTTCGGCATAATTACGATCACGGGTAACCCCCGGAAAATCTTCAACGATGGCACGTCGACTTCCACAAAGACGATTAAAAAGGGTCGACTTGCCGACATTCGGACGCCCAACAATAGCTACAACTGGCAACATGTACTTTTCTTTCTCGCCAACACTTGGCAATAGCTGTTATTTGTAGCCAAATTCCTGACGTAATCGTGCGGATTCGGTCCAGTTCTTTTGCACCTTGACGAACAATTCCAGATAGACCTTCGAACCGATAAAACGTTCGATATCATGCCGCGCCGCTGTCCCTATGGCGCGAATCTTCTCGCCACCTTTACCCAGCACAATCCCTTTGTGCGAAGCCCGCTCAACAATAATTTTAACCTTGATTTCGATCAGCTCGCGATCAGTTCGTTCAGTAAAACTCTCTACGACGATCGCCACCCCGTACGGAATCTCTTCATGTGTCTGTTTCAACAACTGTTCACGAACCATCTCGGCGACGATAAAACGTTCCGGCAAATCGGTCAGAATATCCTCGGGGTAATAGCGCGGACCGTCTGGCAAGCGCGAACGAATCGCCGCGAGTAGCGTGTCGACCCCCTCACCGGTATGTGCTGAAAACGGAATAATTTCCGCAAATGAAAACTGTTTCGACAATTGCGCAATCATCGGCAGCAACTGCTGGCGTGGAATACGGTCAATCTTGTTGATTCCAAGCAATACCGTGGCCCGCCTTCCATCCAGAATTTTGAATAACTGGTCGAGACGATCCAGACCGGGGCGCTCGGCATCGATGGTCAGCAGGATCATGTCGACATCGGCACAGGCATCAACCGCTTCTTCGACCATGAAACGGTTCAAGTCATCTCGCGCCGGATGAATGCCGGGGGTGTCAAGAAAAAGCGTCTGACTTTCTGCGTCAGTCAATATCCCCAGAATACGATTTCGGGTCGTCTGCGGCTTGTTCGACGTAATGGCAATTTTCTGTCCGAGAAGACGGTTCAGCAACGTCGATTTACCGACATTGGGACGACCGATAATCGCCACAAAACCCGATTTAAATAGATGATCTGTCATGGTTCCCTCCACAGCCGTCGGGCTGTTAATAGATATCCTTGTGTGTCGAAAAGTCTTTATTCATCGCACAATTTCTGCACATTGAGCAACGCCTCCCGGGCAGCAACCTGCTGCGCCAATTTCTTTGAACGACCACTTCCAAAACCGGCGCGTTGACCGTCGATCAATACCTCGACACGGTACCTTCGGTCATGATCGGGGCCTTCGGTTTCAATCAGCCGATACTCCGGCGGTTTTTTCCCTTGCGCCTGCAAAAGCTCCTGTAACCGGCTTTTACTGTCAGCACTGTCGGCTGATTGTGCAACGCTATCAATAATCAACGGTAAAAACAGGCGCGCGGCAACCGTTGTCAATGCCTGCCACCCACCATCGCGAAAGATCGCGCCGATCACCGCTTCAAGTGTATTCGCCTGAAGACTGTCTTTGCCTGGTCCGCCACTTTTGCGTTCACCACGTCCCAGCAGCAGGTATTCCCCCAGCTGCAACGTGCGTGAAACCCGGGCCAGACCGACTTCACTGACAAGTTCGGCGCGTACCCTGGTCATTTCGCCCTCGGTCAAAGATGGCTCAATTTCGTAGAGGCGTTCACCGATAAACAGATCAAGGACCGCATCCCCCAGAAACTCCAGACGCTCATTGTCGTCAGGAGCCATGTCCGCTGGCTGTTCATTACGAAACGATTTGTGCGTCAGCGCTGTTTTCAGGAGCATTGGATCGTTAAAACGGTAGTCCAGTCGTTCCTGTAAAGCAGCGATCGCCGAAGTTATATCCATCCTCTATCTCACCTGTCTGTCATCGACTGCAAACGATTTGAGACTATAACTGAATCTCTATTTATTATCAATATTTAGCGACATGCTTACAGGATTTTCCTTGATCTTTGCCACGGTGCTTTTCTATAATACAAGGATTGACCTTTTGACAAAATCCGGTGACGTACAAATTTTCAACTGACCCCGTTTTTTCACAAAATTCAGGGTCAACTCCTGATGAAGAGTACTCTTTCACAGTCAGTTAACTATGCCTTTTTTTATTACATTTGAAGGGAGCGAAGGTTGCGGCAAGACCACACAATCGCAACACCTCGCCGAACATCTGCGCGCCAGCGGTTATTCCGTCCTGACCACACGTGAACCGGGGGGATGTGTTATTTCCGACGCCATTCGTTCAATCCTTCTCGATGCCGCCAATACCGCCCTGACCCAGCGTTCGGAGCTTCTCCTCTACGCCGCAGCGCGGGCCCAGCATGTCGACGAGATCATCCGTCCGGCGCTTGCCACAGGCACGATTGTCATCTGTGATCGCTACATCGATGCAACAGTCGCTTATCAGGGGCACGGACGGGGGCTTGATCTGGATTTGATCGGCGACCTCAACCGCCTTGCAACCAACAGCGTTGTCCCCGATCTGACCCTGCTTCTTGATTTTCCGGTAGAAGCAGGGCTCCAGCGCGCTCGCGCCCGCAACGCACAGGCTGAGGGCGACAATGAAGATCGCTTTGAACGTGAATCCCTCGCTTTTCATCATCGTGTCCGACAGGGGTACCTGCAGCTGGCGGCGCAGCACAAACGTTTTCAGATCATTGCTGCCGAAGGTTCTCCGGCACGCATCGCCGGACGTATTCGACAGGTTGTCGACAACGTCATCTCAACCCGGGAGACACCATGACATTCGCCCGGATCCTCGGCCACGAACGGCAAAAGGACCTGTTACGTCGTGCCCTGAAAAGTGATCGGCTGGCCAATGCCTACCTCTTTACCGGCCCCGACGGGATTGGCAAGCGACTGGTGGCATTAGCCTTGGCGCGTGCGGTATTCTGCCCGGCTCAAGGGTGCGGTGACTGCCCGGCCTGTCGCAAAATTGATCACGGCAATCATCCAGACCTCCATATCCTTGAAGCTGATGGAGCCAATATCAAGATCGAGCAAATCCGGCTTTTGCAAAAAGAGTTGGCCTATCGTGCACTGGAGGCTTCACGCAAGATCTGCCTGATTGAAGCCGCCGACAAACTGAACCGGTCATCCGGCAATGCCTTGCTCAAAACGCTGGAAGAGCCGCCCGGAAACGCCATTTTTATTCTGTTGACCGCCCACCCTCAACGGGTGCTGCAAACGATTCGTTCCCGCTGTCAGCCCCTCCCATTCAATCGCCTTGCCGCTGTCCAACTGGAAGATGAGCTCCGTGTTCAGCTTGACTTGAACGACGAGGAAAGCCACATTCTTGCCGCACTTTCGGAGGGCAGCTTCAAAAAAGCACTGGGCAGGGATCGTGATCTTTACCTTAACGAACGGCGTGAACTGATTCAGTCGCTGGTGATGTTGTCGTCCGGCAGTATCCTGCCAATTTTCGCGTTGGCGGAAAGACTGGCGGCGGACAAAGATCGCCTGCCCGAAGTTCTGGAGATTTATCAGGCATTTTATCGTGATGCGCTGTTGCGCCGACATGATGGAGCCGCACAGTTTATCAATATTGATTTACGTGCTAACATAGAGACCGTAGCAGGAAAACATAGTACGCTGGAGCTGCTCAACAAACTCGTTGCAATTAAAGAAACCCGTCACCGTCTCGAACGCAATGTCAACCGCCAGCTGGCGATGGAAACCCTGCTCTTGCAGCTGGTGGCCTGACAAGACGATTAACATAAAGGATTGCCATGATACGCCTGGTTACTGTCAAGTTCCGCGACGCGGGACGACAATATGATTTTAACGCGCAAAATTATCGCTTTGGCCGCGGGGATAAAATCATCGTTGAAACTGATCGCGGTCGTGCTCTCGCCACGGTTGTTGTTCCCCCACGCGAAATCGCCGATGAAGAAGCGCCGGAAAATTTGAAGGCCGTCCTGCGCCCCGCGACTGCGGATGATCTGACGATGGCTTCCGGAAATACGGCACGCGAGGAAGAAGCTCAGCGCTACACCCATAAACGCATCCAGGAACGTAGTCTGAACATGAAACTGGTGCGCGCCGAATATCTGTTCGATGGATCAAAAATCATCTTTTATTTCACGGCAGATGGCCGCATCGACTTTCGCGAACTGGTCAAGGACCTTGCCCACCATTTTCACACCCGCATTGAAATGCGCCAGATCGGCGTACGCGATGAAGCGAAGATGATTGGTGGACTTGGTGTATGCGGGCGAGAGTTGTGTTGCTGTTCCTTCCTGACTGAATTTACCCCGGTCTCTGTCAAAATGGCGAAAGAGCAAGGGTTGGCGCTTAATCCGGGAAAGATTTCCGGCCAGTGTGGGCGTCTTCTCTGCTGCCTCAGCTACGAGTACGAAACCTATTGTGATCTTAAAAAGGGGCTGCCAAAGAGCGGTCGCAAGCTTGTCTGGGATGGGCAGGATGCCATCGTGTGCGACACCCATATCCTGCAACGCACAATCACCCTCTTGCTCGCTGACGGCACCCGTACCGAGGTTAGCGCAGAGCAGTTCTCTGCCGGAAATGCCCCTCCCTGTGCGGGCAAACACCGCTCCGGCAAAGAGTCCGGTCACACCTGTTCACGACATCAGAAGCACACTGAATCACCAGCGGGAACAACTCCCCTCCCCCCCTCCGCAGAAAGCAATCAGACGCTCGAAGGTGATAAACATCGTCCTCAACAGGACCCGCTTGACGGCGACACGGACGGTGACAAACCACAACGGCGCAATCGCAGCCGTAATCGTCGCAGCCGTCGCTCAAGCAGCGCCGAGGGAGGGACAAAGGAACAAGAGACAAAACGCCAACAACCTCCCCCAAACAATAGCCCGCCCGCCGAAAAAGCCGGTGAGCCCCTAAAGGGGCAGACAGACGGGAAAAAACGTATTCGTCGCCGCGGGCGCCGCCGCGGGCGGAGCGACAAACCGGATTCTGGAGATAAATAATGGACAAGCATTTTTACGTCACCACCCCGATCTATTACGTGAATGACGTCCCTCACATTGGCCACGCCTATACCACTTTGGCCTGCGACGCAATGGCCCGTTACAAACGTGCTCGCGGTTACAAAGTATTCTTTCTCACCGGCACCGACGAGCATGGCCAGAAAGTTGAAAAAGCCGCCCACGCTCAGGGTGAGACGCCTCTCGAACTGGCCGACCGGGTGATGAAACGCTACCAGTCGCTGTGGGAAAAGCTTAATATCACTCACGACGACTTTATTCGCACCTCTCAGGAGCGACACAAAAAAGGGGTTCATCACCTGTTTAAGCTCATTCAGGGCAAGGGCGATATTTATCTCGGCGAATACGAAGACTGGTACTGCACTCCCTGTGAAACCTTCTGGACTGAAAAACAATTGATGGATGGCAGTTGTCCCGATTGCGGTCGACCGACGGATAAATTGAAGGAAGAGTCTTATTTCTTTCGGATGAGCAAATATCAGGACCAGTTACTCAAGCACATCGAGGATCATCCGGATTTCATTCAACCACGTTCCCGCCGCAACGAGATCCTCAGTTTTGTCAAAGAAGGGTTACGTGACCTGTCTATCTCCCGCACCTCTTTCTCCTGGGGGATTCCGGTTCCGGAGGATGAAAAGCACGTCATCTACGTCTGGTTCGATGCGCTGAGCAACTACATTACCGCTCTCGGGTATCCTGATCTGGAAGGTCATTATGGTGCATTCTGGCCCGTCGACGCACATGTTATTGGCAAGGATATTCTACGCTTCCACGCGGTTTACTGGCCGACCTTCCTGCTCGCCGCAGGGATTCCATTGCCGAAAAAAATCTTTGCTCACGGTTGGTGGACGGTCGAGGGTCAAAAGATGAGCAAGAGCCTGCGTAACGTTGTCGAGCCACATATGCTGGTCGACAAATACGGGGTCGATGCGATCCGCTACTTCCTGCTGCGTGAGGTTCCGTTCGGTCTCGACGGCGACTTCTCTCATGCGGCGCTGATACATCGCATTAATTCTGACCTGGCCAACGATCTGGGAAATCTGCTCAGCCGTACGACCGCCATGCTCAACAAGTACTTTGACGGGGAATTGCCGGCGCCAGGCGAACTTGCAGAGATTGACCGCCTCTTGCAGGAAAAATTTCCGGCGGCAATTACTTTAATCGATCGGCAGATGACCGAGATGGCCTTCAATAAAACGTTGCAGACGATTTGGGAACTGGTCAGCGCGGCGAACAAATATATCGATGAATCCGCCCCCTGGACGTTGGCGAAAGATGCATCACAGCGCACACGACTGGGAACAGTGATGTACAACCTGCTCGAAGGGGTACGCCTGATCGCGCTGCTGATCGCACCGTTCATGCCGGGGAGTGCCGCCTCAATCCTCACCACCCTGGGGTGTGACGGAAACAATGTTACGCTTGACGGGAATGATCATTGGGGTGGGTTGCAGCCAGGCACCAGAATCGCCAAAGCTGAGCCGCTTTTTCCGCGCATTGAGCACGAGTAGCCGTCACTTCGCAGGTGACAGCAACTTGCATGTGAACCGACCACAGGGGACGCTTCGGCGTCCCCTGTTTAACCCTGCCATGGAACGCTCACGATGAATCCACTTGTTCAATTGACAGACACCCATGCACACCTTGATGGAGCTGGCTACGACGCGGACCGCGCGGCAGTGATCACTCGCGCCACCGCTGCCGGGGTCACGCACATCCTTACCGTCGGCTGCGACTTGAAGAGTTCACAGGCTGCGGTGGAATTGGCAAAGAGCACCCCGCACATCTATGCCGCAGTTGGCATTCACCCCCACGATGCCGCAACGGCCAACGCAGAAACTCGCGCCGCATTGCAACAGCTGATTGTATCATCTGACAAGGTTGTCGCGGTCGGCGAGATGGGGCTGGATTATTATCGTGACCGCGCACCGCGCGCCATTCAGCACAACTGTTTTCGTCACCAGATCGCGCTGGCCAAAGAGGTCAATCTTCCGCTCATTGTTCATGATCGTGACGCGCACGACGATGTGTTGACCATTTTGCGCGAAGAAGACGCGGCAGCGGTCGGCGGTGTACTGCACTGTTTCTCTGGTGACATCGCCATGGCTCACGCCTGCATTGAGCTCGGGTTTTACATCTCTTTCCCCGCAACCATCACCTATCCGAATAACGACGCACTGCGCGCCGTGGCGCGGTCGATTTCCACGGATCATCTATTGATCGAAACCGACTGCCCATATCTGTCACCGCAAAAATTTCGCGGTAAACGCAATGAACCCGCCTACCTGCGTTACACTGCGGAAAAACTGGCTGAGATCAAAGGGCTGTCGCTCGCCGACATCAGCCGCATCACCAGCCTTAACGCCTATCGCCTGTTCGGTATTGGTGACATCGATCAATCGGCGCGGATAGCTTACGCCATCCGCGATTCCCTTTATCTCAACATCACCAATCGATGCACCAACAGCTGTACTTTTTGCGCCAAATTCAAGGATTGGACAGTTAAAGGCCATCAGCTCAAACTGGAGCGTGAGCCGTCGGTCGCCGAGGTACGTGCCGCCATCGGCGATCCGTCCCGTTTTCGCGAAGTGGTTTTCTGCGGCTACGGTGAACCATTGTTGCGGATTGATCTGGTCAAGGAAATTGCCGCCTGGCTCAAGGAGCAAGGGTGTAAAGTGCGGGTCAACACTGACGGCCAGGCCAACCTGGTTCATCAGCGCAATATTCTGCCGGAATTGCACGGGCTGATCGACACTGTTTCGGTGTCGCTCAACGCTGCCGATGCCGCGACGTATCAGCACTGGTGCCGTTCGCGTTTCGGTGAACAGGGGTACGTCGCGGTTAAGGAGTTTCTGACTCTGGCGAAGGCGCATATTCCCGAGGTGATTGCAACCGCAGTAGCCCTGCCCGGCCTGGATATGGCGGCATGTCGTGCCGCGGCAGACGAGACAGGGGTGAAGTTTCGCGCCCGCGAATACAACGAACTCGGATAAAAATTGCGCTGCGGGCGGGTCCACAACAGTGGCTACGATATAAGCCACCCCCGCTCCCCGCTCTTCGCTCTCCGCTACATCAGCCCGTCTCCGACTCGTCTTTTTCCATTTGCAGGCGATGCCGGTATAGCCAGTAAAACCAGAAGCAGGTTAAGAGCATTGCGGCACATCGTCCCGGCACGTGATCCGTTAAGCGATCCCCGTAGCGATCCCAGCGTTCAAGCCAGTTCAACTGATATTGATCAAACGATATGTGCCGTCGAAAATTACTCCGGACATCGGCATACAGTGCAATCTGCCACGCCTGCTCACGCACGTACCCCCCGGTACGGTACCAGAGCGACCAGCGCCTTCGCCAGCTCATCCGGGCGGTCAGCTCACCAATCAATCCAATGACCGGAAGCAGTCGCAAGCGTTCGGTTTGATCCTGACAGCGATAAATATCGGCGGCGGCGATAAAAAAATCGTTCCAGCCGATCGCTGCAAAGTTCATGATCAGGGCGTTCAGTGTCTGCCGCTCATACAGCCCTTCGGTCTCGAAACGTCGTGCCGAAGTAGAAATTTCAGCATCAAACAACATCCACTGTCCCACCCCGCGAATTTTATCCGCCAGGCGTGTATCTTCGAGCACCGGCAGCGTTTCGTCAAACGAACCCAGCTCTGTAAAAAAACTGGCTCGCAACATCAGCCCCTGATCACCGTGGGTGCAGCCGCGACGATCAAGCCGCGCCTTGCAGGCATAATAGCTGTAGGGCAAGGAAGGTGCGGCGGTGCGGCGTCTGAACAGCAGCGGGAAGTGCCCGGCGATACGTTCGGTTTTGGCAGCGGCAATCGCATCGTTGAGGGCAAGCTCCGCTCGGTACAACGCATTTTCGTCCGCAAAACGAGAGTCGACATGCAAAAACAGCAAGGTTGCTGCCTGCGCGGCACGCGCCCCGGCATTCAGTTGCCGCGCCCTGCCCCGCTCACATGCGAGCAACCGGCAGGGGAACGGCAGCGTGGAACCGAGTTCGAGTACGCGCTCCCGTCCGGCGTCGGTCGAGCCACCATCGCAGATCAGCAGTTCAAGGGAGCTTCCACGTTGCCCCGCCAGGGAGGCAAAGAAGCCTGGCAACTCAGCAACATCATTGAGCAGGGGGACGATAACAGAAAGTACAGGGGGTTCCATGGCGGCTATTCTCCGATGATCTTGACCAGCACCCGTTTGCGCCGTTGACCATCGAACTCACCGTAAAAAATCTGTTCCCACGGTCCGAAATCGAGCTTGCCGGCGGTTACCGCGACCACAACCTCGCGCCCCATAACGGTGCGTTTAAGATGAGCGTCACCATTATCCTCGCCGGTCAGATTATGCTGATAGCGCAATAATGGCTGATGCGGGGCCAGCTCTTCAAGCCAACGTTCAAAATCACCATGCAGACCGTTTTCGTCATCGTTAATGAAGACCGAGGCGGTAATATGCATGGCATTGACCAGGCACAGCCCCTCGTGAATGCCGCTGTCGTGCAAACATTTGGCGATCTCTGTGGTAATATTAAGAAAACCGCGACGCTGCGGTATGTTGAACCAAAGTTCTTTACGAAATGATTTCATCTTTAAACTCCGGATTGCGGTCGTATCTCGATTCAGCTATTTTACGACGACTTGAAACAGGCTGAACAGCGCACGTAAAAAAGGCCCCAAAAGGACTTAAATGAGTTTAAAAACCAGTCTGATATTTTTTGTACTGTTGTGGTCAGGGTTATTCCTGATCGCTACTCCCTGTAATTGTCGTGCCGAACTTAAAGACCATGACCAGCCATTGCCACAGATCGAATATGACAATCATCTCGAACTGAACGATTACCTGCAAGGAAAAAACTACGACTGGGATACCCTCAGCCGGGGTGTACCACGTTTCATCCTGACCAACCTGCCGGACGATATGGAGAAGGTTCCACACGTTACAGACAAAAAACGTATTTTCTTTCTGTCCCTGTTACCGATGGTGCTGATGGCCAATAACGAAATTCTCGCTGACCGGAAACGCCTGATTGAACTGAAAGCACCCAACGCCTCGCGTCATAATGAAATTAAAGCGCGCGATGTCCTCTGGGTACAACAATTGGCCCGCGATTACGGAATCAAAAAAAACCCGCTAACCGACCCGCAAACGATGGGAAAATTGCTGCGCAGGGTTGATCAGGTGCCGGCATCGCTGGTGCTGGCCCAAGCTGCAAACGAGTCGGGATGGGGAACCTCGCGTTTTGCCCGACTGGCCAATAATCTTTTTGGTGAGTGGACCTTCAAACCGGGGACGGGAATCACACCA
The DNA here is from genome assembly GCA_029210745.1 of Desulfuromonadales bacterium. Taxonomy (GTDB): domain Bacteria; phylum Desulfobacterota; class Desulfuromonadia; order Desulfuromonadales; family JAHYIW01; genus JAHYIW01. The sequence goes on along the minus strand of JARGFI010000009.1, from coordinate 7,760 downwards.
CGCGACCGCCCGGAGGGTGAAACCTACGAAATCAAACGCTTTAAAAATCTGCTCGCGTCAATTCACTCATATTTGCACAACATCAATACGCACTGGGCTTATCGAGAGCTGCGTAAAAAACGTGCTGAGTTAAGATCGTCCGGTCAACCGTTACGGGGGCTTGATCTGGCACAACATCTGGAACTTTATTCAACCCGGCGGCAGGCGTATGTGGAAGAACTCCGTCGACTTATCCGCAGCAACAAATTGATGCGGCTGACCGATGTTTATCTACGCCGACCGGAAGCAGCGGTGCAACCTCCCACCTATGGTCTTTTTTCCGCCGCCAAATTCAGCGGTCGCCATCAGCAACCACCGGAAAAATCCACAACTGACTGAACCAGTGCCACCGACCGGTGCGGCGGTTCGGTGCCGTCAGCGTAAATTTTCCGCGACGACCGGATAAAGGGGTGGCAGCTGAAATCGTTAACCAGCTGTCAGCGCCGACATCCCCTTCCCACGTCATTGCACAGCGGGGACTCCCATCGATATAACAATTCAACCTTCTCAGGTCAACCTCCGGATCCGTGATCTTAAGCCGCAGTGTCGGGGGATTTACAAGGGCAAGCGGATTTACCGGGGACGACACCTCGACCTGAAGTGCCTCCATCGCCAACTTATCGCGAAAACCTCGTAATGTCGCATACTGGCCGCCCATCGGAAAACGCGGCAGAGCGTAGCGGTCCGTCGCCGCATTCACCACCCCGGACTGTTGTGCTACAGCCGCAGAGAAACCAAGCTCGGCGACCAACTGTTGCAGCTGCAAGTCGTATTCGCCATAGGGATAGGAAAATAGTTTCGGTTCGATACCAAGATTTTTGCGCAGCGTCTGTTGGGCGCGACTTAAATCAGCGCGAATCCGGGCCAATCGTTGCGCCTCGTCCTCACCTGAACGTTTTTCAACCAGGTAGTCGTGCGTAGCCGAGTGATTGCCGATCTCAATCCCGGCCGCAGCGACCTCACCTAATTGTGCCCAGCTCATATAACTGGCACCGCCAATCCCGTCGGTGTTGACAAACAGCGTCGCCGGAAAACCGAATTGTTTCAACAGCGGCAGGCCTGCCGTGTAAAACGAGCTGAACGCGTCGTCAATCGTCAACACTGCGCATCGCTCGGGGATGCTCTGTCCGGAACGCAGGTGATCAACAACCGCACCCAAAGTCAGCACTTGATAGTTTTCAGCACGCAGCCATTCAAGCTGCTGGGAGAATATGTCGCCAGAAATATTTGTGGAAGGATAACGGACATCATCAAAACGGTGATAAACAAAGATGTTAACGCCCGCCGACACCGGCGCGACGAACAGTAACAAGAGCAGCATGGTCAACCACAGTTTAAACGGTGGATTGTTCCTCATTTTTATCGCTCTCCTTGACCCGGGTTCGCAGGTAACGCCGGATAGCGTTACGTGCTTTCGGAGTGACCGTCCATTCGAGCCATTTCGGCAGCACTACCGGCTTATCGGCGCGTTCAATCCCGACCTGATCACCATCCATCAGGCGCGATCGCAGCTGGCGGGTTTGGCCATTGACCCGCGCGCGTTGAGCATGCAGGCCCAGCGCTTCGTGAATCTGGAAAGCAAAATCGAGAACGCTGCTCCCCTCCGGCAAGGTCACGATCTGACCGATCGGCGTATAGACCTGAATCGTACTCGATGCCAGTCGCAAGCGTTCGGAATCGAACGCCGATTCGCCGTCGGAGAGTGAATGCATCAGGTCACGGAAATTATCTTTGCGGAACTCGAACCCTGGCGCCAACACCCCTGCCGCGTTGAAACGCGCCAGCTTGCGAGTGGTGATTTCGACGCGAATTCGCGTGGTGCGCGCCTGGACCGTCGTTTTCAGCGCCTGATAACCGAACTGCGACATGACACTGAGATGATCGCGTAATTTACCGGGGATCGGATAATATATACCGTGCAGTAAACCGAGCGCCACATAGGCGTCCATCGTGCGATCAACCTGAATTTCCAGAGTATACAGCGACGTGACTCCGCGCTTTCTCTGCTTTGCAGCATCGGTCGAAAATGAGCGCCAGCGGTCACGCAAGGTTGCATTGAGCTTATGCTGCTCAAAAGAGGTCTGAATCTTGGAACGAATTTTTCGCAACTTTGGCGTAAACTCATGGCGCAGTTCTTCAACCAGCGCGTGATAGGTTGCCGCGAGGCGCGGATAAACCACCTGTAACGACAAAGCCTCAAGCTCGGAAGCAACATACCCCATGCCGAGATGACGCGCCAGCGGGACATAGATGGTACGGGTTTCCTCGGCAATCAATGATTGTTTTTCCGGTTTAAGGGCACCGATCGTTTGTAAATTATCAATTCGGTCCCAGAATTTGAGACACAGGACACGGACATCATCGACCGCTGACAGCACTGTTTTACGGTACGTCTCCGCCTTCAGGGCATCGCGACTGAGATGATCGTCCGTCACCTTGGTCAGGCCGTTAACCAGAAACGCCACTTCTTTGCCGAACTCTTCGCTGACATGCGCCAGTGTTACCGGAGTGTCTTCGACAACATCATGCAAAATCGCAGCAATAACCGGCGGAAAATCCATCCAGTGACGCGCCGCCAGATGGGCAACCCGCAGCGGGTGAAAGATATAAGGTTCTCCCGACTTGCGCATTTGCGTGTCGTGCGAGGCCTGCGCCAGAGCGAACGACTTCTGCAACCGTTCAATCGAACGATCGAGTTCCTCTTCGCTCAACCCGGCACCGAAGTGCGTCACCAGCAGCTCCATGATCTCGCTCATCAGCCGCTGCTGCTGGCGTTTGTGTATGTCTGTGTCAGTCGACTTCATAGATCAAGGGGGCTTCAGCCCGGCGGCCAGGTCAGGTTGCGCCCGGCGAGCAGATGAAAATGGATATGCCAGACAGTTTGTCCGGCGGCCTCGTTACAATTGTTCACCACCCGAAATCCTGCTTCAGCAAAGCCAAGCTGTCGAGCGATCTTCCCGGCCGCCAGATAGATACGACCGATCAATGCCGCGTCGTCAGCAGTCAGATCGAGGGTGGTCGGAATATGACGACGTGGCACCAGCAGATAGTGATGCGGTGCCTGAGGATTAATATCCGCAAAAGCGATCAGATCCTCATCCTCGTAAATAAATTTTCCCGGAATTTCGCCGGAATTTATTTTACAAAAAAGACAGTTCGTAGCCATCAGTCACCCCCTTGGTAAACATCTACTTCTCCTCCAGGAATTCGGGATAGTAACATACATTTCTGCAACATGGCGACCCGAAAGATGCAGAATGAGCGTCGCGCGCACGGCGTTGGAACACCTTTGGGTCGGTTTCTTTCGCACTCAGCGCGATAAACTCTTTCACCAGCTTTACATTGCGGATTTTAACTCGCGTCGCCGCGCCACGCCCAACCAGCTTAACCCCGTGTATACCGATCCGCGACAGCGCGGGGAGCGCACAAAGTCCACAACCGTGACGGCGATTGCTGCGCGACCAGAGCGCCTGGCGTTCCATCGCCTGGTTGAGATTTGCGCTGCCGGGAGGATGACACGGTGCGATGCTATAAGGGATTTCGCACGGCCAGATTTCATCAGGGCTGCTATGATGAAACGAACAAAGTCCTTCAGTATTGGCACATTTTCCGACCAGCATAAAAGCGTCAAAACGGATTTCCGGCAGACCGGTTGCTATCGCCTCCAGCTCGGCAACAGTCAGATGGCGCGGCAAGACGGCTCGCTGAATCCCCTGTTGCACATAAAAACGCACGGCCGCCGCGTTGGTCAGATGGGCCAATGTGCTGGCGTGGTACTCAAAGACGGGAAAGCGTTGCCGAAGCTGGGCAAGCAAAACCAGATCGGCGAGGATAATCCCGTCAACCCCCAGCTCTGCCATCCGCCCGACGTAATCAAGTACCAGCGGCAACTGCCGGTCATCGTAAAAGGGGGCATTAAGGGTCAGGGAGAAGGTTTTCCCCTGCTCATGCAAGGCCGCGATTATCTCCGCTAATTCCGCCTCGCTCTCAATTTGCGCACCGGCAAAAGTGCGTTGATTGAGGGAGGCGAGCAAGCGATAACGTTCCTGCCAGGCGCTCGGCACATAGCCGCCATAGAGTTCGTCAGCACCGGCAGCAAGCAGCGGTACAACCTCGGCAGCGTTATCGATCGGCGAGATGATCCGCATCGGTTACTGCTCCCCCTCACGCTGGCGCCAGATATGTTCACGGCGATAATCCCACCAGGTACCGTCAGGGCGCGCGGCCAGTGTCTCGCCAACAATCACCAGCGTCAATGCCGGTCGTCCGGTCGGGTCCCCCAGATTGAACAGAACGTTCTCACGGTCACCAACCAAAGGGACAATATCATCGAGCGTCCCGCTGATCACCTCCTCACCGGGCAATCCCACCCGGTGCAGAAGGGCAATCGGGACGTTTTGACCATAGCCGGTCTTCAACTCGGCGGTCAGTGCGGACAACGGGCGATTGTTCATGTAGATCAGCAGGGTGACTCCCGGTGCCGCCAGTTCAGACAGAGACGGTGCCTGATGATGATCACCAAGGGTCCGTGGCGAAGTGACGATAACACGATTACAAATACCGGGCAGATCGAGGGTCTTGCGCAGCAGCGCTGAAGCAGCATTGACAATCCCGACCCCCGGCACCACCACGGCGCGCTCACCGAGACGTTCGATCAGGCCCTGAAACGGCGCATAAAAAGTCAAGTCGCCAGGGATCAGAAAAACCACCGATCCAGTGACCAGTCGCTCTTCAACCACACCGATCAGCTCATCAAAATAATAGGCAAAAGGACTCAGTATCTCTTTGCCAGCTACCAGTTCCGTAAATGTCACGGCGAACGGTTCGGCAGCAAAAACCGTGACACATTCGCGCAACAACCGCTCCCCCTTGCGGGTCAGCAGGTCAGGGTCCCCCGGACCGGCACCGACAAACCAGACATGATTCATGGCGTCGCCTTTTTATAAAGATGGATCAGGAATTCACGATTGCCCTTCGGCCCGAGCAACGGGCTTGCAATGACTTTATCAACCCGGCAACCAAGTTCAACCGCAACAGCTTCAATCGCCGCCACTGTCTCACGGTGCTGTTCCGGATCACGCACCACCCCACCCTTGCCGACCTTTCCTTTGCCAACCTCAAATTGAGGTTTGATCAGGGCAATGATTTCAGCGTCAGGCGTCAGCAGCTTAAGCGTTGGCGGCAGAACCAGCTTGAGGGAAATAAACGATGCGTCGATGACCGCCAGTGAAGGCGGTTCGGCCAATTGAGAGCTACTCAGGTCACGGATATTGGTACGCTCCAGGTTCACTACCCGTGGATCATCGCGGAGCTTCCAGGCCAGCTGCCCGTAACCGACATCCACGGCAAAAACCCTGGCCGCGCCATGTTGCAACAGGCAATCGGTAAACCCCCCGGTCGATGCACCGACATCGATGGCGACCCGTCCCTGCACCGCCACCGCAAAGGCATCGAGCCCCTTCTCCAGCTTCAGTCCTCCCCGTGAGACATAGGGAATATCCGCACCTTTAAGACGAATGTCAGCCAGCGGTGACACCCTGGTTCCGGCCTTGTCGATCCGGTGATCATCAACCACCACTTGCCCGGCCAGAATTAGCGCCCGGGCACGCTCCCGCGAGGGGGTCAAACCACGATCCACAAGTATTTTATCAAGACGTTCTTTGGACAAATCAGCACTCCCTGGCGGCGGCGTCAGTATTGCATCGCACGGTAGCACAGCAGACCATCAGGAGCAATATCCTGTATTCAGGTATATCTGGTTAAAATCCTGTCCAGCTGGTTGGCAAAATCCTGGCGGTCAGATTTATTTAACGGCGGTGGTCCTCCGGTGTCAATTCCGCTCCCCCGAAGGTTATCCATAAAATCACGCATGATCAGGATGGAACGAATATCGTCAGGGGAATAGAGCTCACCACGCGGACTCAGGGCAATCCCCCCCTTTTCTATCACTTCGGCGGCCAGTGGAATATCACTGGTGATCACCAGATCACCCCGACTGAGGCGGGCAATGATTTCGTTGTCAGCCACATCGCACCCGGCGGCGACCAGCAAAAAATCGATCTGTGGTGAAGCGGGAATCCGCATAAAATGATTCGCAACCAGCGTCAACTGCACGCGAACACGGTTGGCGGCCTTGAATAATATTTCCTTGATCACCGCCGGGCATGCGTCCGCGTCAACCCATACTTTCATCGCTGACCTTGTTGAGGTAAATGAGCTACTGGTACAACTGAAACAGCAAAAAAGGTCAGCAGAAAACTGCCAACCCGTTGAATTGATGGAACATTAAACGAACACCAAAATGGCTTCAGGTAAAATTCACTCTATTGGCATCGATTTCAGATTATTCTGGGCTTTCTGGTTGCCAAGTTCTGCACTGCGTTCCCACCAGGACTTGGCCCTTGATAAAGATCTGATGCAGCCCTTCCCGTGAAAATACATTTCTCCCAATCGATTCATCGATTTGGCATTGCCCCTTTTGGCGGCTTTCTTAAAAAAATCGAAAGCCAGCTTCTCGCTTTTTATATTATAAAATTTGACACCGACCTCAAATTGAGTACCGGACGGGCCATTATGGGCCTTGTCGTATAACGTTGAAGCTTTAATTATGGCCTCTTTCTGTTCCTTGACTTCTGACTTTGTTGCTTCAGAAAGTTTTGCATTCCTTGTTTCTGACATCATTTTTCTCCTTTTAAATCGACTATTTTCACGCAGTGTAGCACAGATATGATTATAATGCTTCTTATATATTGCGAGTGATTTACATTTACGCGCCCAAAGAATAACGCTGTATAAGTGGCTGCGGTTTGTGTAGCAGAACCACATCCTGGCCCACAAATTCAACATCACAACCAATCTGCTCCGCCCACCACCTGAATGTCGCACGGGAAAAATAACAAACGTGTGTCGGATCCAGCTTGTAGTGCCAACCAGCAAATGCCTCCGCAGTTGAAACCAGCTTGGTCATCAGCCCCAGCCAGCCTCCCGGAAACAGCAGTGCATAAAGTTTTGCCAGTACCACGCCCGGTTGATAAAGATGTTCGACAACCTCGCTGGCAGTGATGAAATCGTAGCGGTTGAGCAAGACATCGTCGTCCGGCGCATAATAGGGGTCATAGATCGCCATGTCATACCCCGTCTCGGCAAACATCAGTGACAAGGTTGGTCCCGGACCACTGCCGAAATCCAGCCCCCGGGCCGGCACTGAAACCCGCTCGCACAGCGGCTCGAATAACCGTGACAGAAAACGTCGATACCCCATATCGGCTGGATCGTTGTTATGCAGGTCATAGTGGGCCTTCTCAGCGGCAGGAGACAAGCGGTACTCAGGCGGGACAAAGACCAGCGAGCAACGGACACACTGCCGGTAGGAACGTTTTTTATCCTGACAATACAAAACGGTTTCAGCGTGGACGCACAGTGGGCAGTTTAGAAAGGTCGTCATCATTCAATCACAAGTTGGTACAACTTTGTCCTTTGCTTTTGTGTCGGCAGCGTTTCGCCGGGTCATGAGCATTCTATATCATGGATCGAGGCTATCTGGACTTCTCTCGTCTGCACACGATCACACAGGCTTGCGACTTCGTAACTATTCACCTGCCCGTCCAAGGGTCGTCATCCCCGAGTGACCCTGTCGGGGATCCAGACTTTCAACCTTGAAAACCCTGGATTCCGGCTGAAATCATGCCGGAATGACGCTGTAGGAGTCGCCTTCAGGCGCG
>JARGFI010000099.1 GCA_029210745.1 Desulfuromonadales bacterium | reverse complement strand
AACTCCGCCAGCTTGCGGATGTTTTCCTGGGTCAGGTTCGGGGAGTGCATTTTCATCTTTTCCATCATGTCCGTCCTTTAGGGTGCGACTGCCGCCCCGCTTACAGAAAGCGGTCGGGTCAGATTCTCAAGTTCTTGTTTCAGATCGCGCAACTCGGCATTGATCGCGACTTTGCGGTTAAATTGCTTCTCTTTCCGAAGACGGACTTCGCATTTCTCCATCTCGCGCTTCCGGGAACGGATTAGCTCCATTCTTTCCACCCGGGCCTGCAAGTTTTCTCCCGAGCGGGCCGGATGTGGCATCAGGGGCGTCAGCAGGTGTGCGTATAGAGCTCCGAAGTCAAACACCATCGGCAGGGGTTTGCGCGGCGTATTACTTGAAACCCAGCCGCTTTCAAAGTATTCGCTGATGACCCACTTCCCTGAATCGGATTCGCTTGGCCTCTTGTAAGCGGCGATGGACATGATTTTCTCGTCATAGCGCAGCTCAAAGAGGATCGGGAAAGAAATCGCCTGATCGATGCAGCGCAGCACCTCTGTTTTCAGCTCGCCCCCCTTGAGGGCAATGCTGAACACCTGAATTTCCGGCACGGCCGTTGATGCCTTCAGATTGACGGTCTCTGGGGCAAGCTTGTGCTGCCAGACGATCTGTTCCACCTGCCGGACAAATAACTGTCTGACGGCGCTACTTACGCTTCCGTGCTCGTAGATTTTGCTCTTGGGCAGCACGCGTCCGAAGGCGGCGTTCTTTGGATAGTCGAAGAGCACGGCTGTCATCCTTCCCCCTGTACAACAAGAAAGGCGACGAGCTCAAAATCGTCGAGTCCGGCGATGGTGTTTACCAGGGCCGTGGTCTTGCCCCCGGAGAACAGGCTGTCAAGATCCTTTTCCTCCTTGACGTCGATCATCGAGCGAATGGCGGTACTGAGCAGGTCGGAGCAGGCTTTCATGTCGCGGCCTTCATCAGTTAGCTGATTGAACAAGCGACATACAGCCTGAATGGGTTCAACCTGACCCTTGCAGCTGGAGCGCACCAGGTCGAGCAGTGATTTGACCTCGGTGTGGTTGGCGATAACCTGCCCATCGCCTGCGATATAGATCAAATAGTAGGGATGCAGTCGGTTCTGCTGGTTGATGCTGACGCCATGGTTGAGGTTGCGCAGTGCGAAGATGACGCCGGTGTGCAATCCCACTTCAGGCCTGGCGGGGACGACCGCATGCATGCCATTGGGCACGTTTGCAAGGTCGCCATTGGTTTTGACATAGTTCAGCAGATCCATGCGAAAGTCATTCAGACCAAGATCGGTGATGGACACACCTGTTTTAAGGTCTTCCAGTTCGATCACCTCTTCCTGCATACGTCGGAGTTGCTCTTTCCGATACGAAATTTCACTGCTTTTTGCCGTGAGGACGTTGTCATCGCCGGTGGCCGTCACGTCGGCAATGACCATCCGGTTTTCGACCCGTTCCTTGAGGTTAATGTATTCATCCAGAGAAATATCGGGCCAGTAGTTGACCAGCTGGATGGTCTTGTTGATGGAGCCGATACGGTCGATCCGGCCGAATCGCTGAATGATGCGAACCGGGTTCCAGTGGATGTCATAGTTGATCAGGTAATCGCAGTCCTGAAGGTTCTGTCCTTCGGAGATACAGTCGGTGCCAATCAGCAGGTCCAATTCAGCTGGTTCATTTGGCAACACCTGAGCCTTCTCCTTGGCGCGAGGAGAAAAAAGCGTCAACAGCGACTGAAAATCATAATTTTTTCTGAGGGTTGATTTCGGCGTATCCTTGCCGGTTACTTTTCCGGTGTGCAGCCTCTGCGTTGCCAGTAGGGTATCCGCCAGGTTGTTGTAGAGGTAATTCGCTGTATCGGCAAAGGCAGTGAAAACAAGGACTTTTCTATTGCCGTCATTGATAGGGTTTTCAATTTTGCTGAGAATCAGGGCCTTGAGGTGTTGCAGCTTGGCGTCGTCCTCGGGTGTGACTTTTGCCATGGACTCCAGCAAGGCGTTAATGACTTCCAGATCAACCTTCAGATCGTGTTCCCACGAAGGAAGATCCATGTCGGCAAGGTTTATCTTCACCTTGCCGCCGATCTCGGCGTCATCCGGAACTGGGATATCGTCCTCCTCGGCTTCGAGGTTTGCCAGGCTATCGGTCCAGTCAGAGACACTGCCAGCATCGCCTGCGACCCTGAATGAATCGATTTTGCTCAGGGTGCGGGCATGGTTGTCATGCAGGCTTTTCAGGGTAAGCCGAAAAGCCTCAACCGAGCTTTCCAGACGTTTGAGCAGATTGGTCGTCATCAATGCTTGCAGGCTTCGCTCGCGGTCTGCCTGCTTCAGCTTCCCTTTGCCGCCTTCCACCTGCGTGTCGTACAGGTCTTCATATTTTTTGAGCCGACTGGGCAGGATGTAGCTGATCGGGGCGTAGACGGCCAGTTTAAGCAGCGAGAGCTGTTCAAATATTTCATTGAAGCTCATGACATCCGTGCGCCCGGTCAATGGCGAATGGAATGACAGCGGTTTGCGGCGCTCGGGAAACTGGCCTATGTCACTGGTGTCGTAGAAGGTCTGGATATGCTTGCGCGAACGGGCAATGGTGACGCTGTCAAGCAGTTCAAAAAAGTCAAAATCAAGGGAATCCAGAATAGCCCGCGCCGTGCGATCCTCGGGTGCCAGTTTTGACCACTGGTTGAAGACCGTCTGGGCATTGCGGAAGATTTCTTCCACCGATCTGCCAGTACGCAGCTTCTTGCTGAGATTTTCAGAGTCGCCTTCGTAAGCCAGCGCGAGTTGGTTGCGCAGATCATTGAAGCGGTTATTGACCGGGGTGGCAGACAGCATCAGGACCTTTGTTTTAACGCCTTGGCGGACGACCTGGTTCATCAGCTTCTGATATCGGGTTTCTCTGTCTTTAACGGCA
>JARGFI010000098.1 GCA_029210745.1 Desulfuromonadales bacterium | reverse complement strand
GATTCCGGCTAAAATCATGCCGGAATGACGCTGTAGGAGTCGCCTTCAGGCGCGATGATTCGCGGCTAAAGCCGCTCCTACAGAAGAGCTGAACATTACGTTAAAGGGTCAACGCCGCGTCGATGACGTGTTGCTGTTCCTCCCGGTGCAGACGATGCGAACCGACCGCCGGAACCGCTGCGGCCTCACGTCCAAAATAGCCGACCTCACCGGTTACCAACGCCGCCAGCTGCGGACGCAAGTGACGCCAGGCCCCCATATTTTCAGGTTCTTCCTGCACCCAGAACAGTGGTCGATCTAAAACGCGATACGGTTCCAGCACTGCGCTGAGCAGCTCGGTATGCAGCGGATAGAGTTGCTCAATGCGGATCAGGGCGACATCGTCACGCTGTTCCGCAGTGAGCCGGGCCAGCAGTTCGTAGTAAATTTTTCCACAGCACAACAGCACCCGCCGCGTTGCCTGCGGGTCGCTGGTGGCGGGGATTACTGGCTGAAATGTACCGCTACTCAGTTCCTGCACACGTGAGCGACAGAGCGGATTGCGCAGCAGACTTTTCGGGGTAAAGACGACCAGCGGACGCCGGTAGGGCAGCTTGACCTGGCGCCGCAGCAGATGAAAAAACTGGGCCGGGGAACTCGGGTAAGTGACCAGCAGATTCTCTTCGGCACACAGTTGCAGATAGCGTTCGATTCGGGCGCTGGAATGCTCCGCCCCCTGTCCCTCATAGCCATGCGGCAGGAACAGAGTAACTCCGCTGGCGCGGTCCCACTTGGAAATCCCGCCGGCAATAAACTGATCGATGATCACCTGGGCACCGTTGGCAAAATCACCGAACTGCGCCTCCCAGATCGTCAGCCCTTCGGGGGTCTCCAGCGAATATCCGTATTCAAAGCCAAGGACTGCCGCCTCGGAGAGCATACTGTTGTAAAACTGTGCCGCTGCCTGTCCTCTTCCCAGTGCCGCATAAGGCGTGAACAGCGCGCCATTGCGCTGATCGACCAGCATGGCGTGACGGTGGTTAAACGTCCCGCGCCGTGAATCCTGCCCTGAAACCCGCACTGGCACTCCCTCCGCCAGCAGGCTGGAAAAAGCCAGGGCCTCGGCGTTTCCCCAGTCGATTCCCGCGTCTGACTCGAGTGCCGCCAGGCGTCCGTGCAACAACTTTTCCACCTTCGGATGCAGCGCAAACCCGGCCGGAACGTGCGCCAGCTTCTTCCCCAGTTGCAGAAGGGTTTCTGCGGCAACTGCGGTGACCGGTTGTTCTGGCGAATAATCCCGCTGAACCTTCGCCCACTTCTCATGATAACCCACTTCGGCCGGTTGCGGCGCAGCTTCCAGCGCCGTCTCCAGCCTGACGGTGACCTGTTGCGCCAACGCGTCGATCGCCGCAGAGGGGACCCCCTCCGCCACCAGTTGCTCGGCGTAAACCGTATCGATCGGCGGGCGATCCTTGATTCTGGCATACATCAGGGGTTGAGTGAAAGAGGGCTCATCCCCTTCATTATGCCCATGCCGACGGTAGCAGCAGATCTCAACCACAGCGTCTTTGGCAAAACGCTGTCGATAATCAAAGGCCAGTTCGGCGACGAAAACCGCCGCCTCGGGATCTTCGCCGTGGATATGAAAAATCGGTGCCTGGAGCATCTTGGCGACATCGGTGGCATAGGGGGTCGAGCGGGCATCTTTCGCCGTAGCGGTAAAGCCGATCTGATTATTAACAATAACATGCAGCGTACCGCCGACCTGATAACCATCAATCTGCGACAGGTTGAGGGTCTCGGCAACCAGCCCCTGCCCGGCAAAAGCCGCATCTCCGTGAATCAATACCGGGAGCACCTTTTGCTTCCCCCCCGGACCATGCAGATTGTGCCGTGCGCGACATTTGCCGATCACCACCGGATCGACCGCTTCAAGATGGCTCGGATTGGGAGCGACTGTCAGATGAATCACCTCCCCAGAGGGGAGCTTGCGATCGGTTGAAAACCCTTTGTGGTATTTGACGTCACCGTCACCGATAAAACCGAGTTCGAGGTTGTCGGCGAATTCGGCAAAAATATTTTCCAGCGGTTTGTGTAAAATGTTGGCCAGCACATTCAGCCGTCCCCGGTGCGACATCCCCATCACCAGGTCACGAACGCCATTGCGGGCGGCGTGTTCGACCACGGCATCGAGGAGCGGAATCAACGTCTCGCCGCCTTCGAGGGAAAAGCGCTTCTGGCCGACAAATTTGCGCTGCAGAAATCGCTCAAAAAGGGCTGCTTCCTGAATCTTTCCCAGCACCGCGAGCTTTGCCTCGCGACTGAGCTGCGGCCGATTGCGACACGGTTCCATCCGCTCCTTCAACCAGTCACGCTCGACCGGATTCTGGATATGCATGAACTCCACCCCGACGCTGCGGCAATAGGTGTCGCCAAGGATGGCAAGGATTTCACGCAGGGTGGCGCTTTCTTTTTCAAAGCGCACCGAATGAAAGATGTGATCGAGATCGTTTTCTTCAAGACCGAAGGACTCCAGAGCGAGCTGGGGATGTGTTGCGGGGGCAGGGTCGAGCGGATTGATGGCGGCCTGTAAATGGCCCAGATCACGATAACGATAGAGCAGTGACTGAACCGCTGATGCCTTCAGCGCCGGTTCTGCGGCAAGCGGCGTTTTTGTCTCCTGCGCCAGCTCGAACCCGCTGAAAAAAAGCTGCCGATCGGCAGCCACCGAATCGGGATCGGCCTGCCAGCGACGATATTCCTCTTCCAGATATTCAGGACTGAGGTTCATCCAAAAATTCATGACTCCCCCTGCAAAACAACGCGGTTTCTTTATCAAAGTAGAAGTATATCAGGGCAAAGAAGCGATGCAAAGCGACAAAGGTCGAGCATTATTTCGTTTGTTGTCGGCAAAAGTCGGCAGATGAATTTGTCGTTGTTGATTCCCATCAAAAACGGTTCAGAAGAGTCGAGACATTGTCAGTTTGAGTTGACCATTGTGTAGAAATTATCA
>JARGFI010000097.1 GCA_029210745.1 Desulfuromonadales bacterium | reverse complement strand
TGGGGACTGCAATATGTCTATCTGAAAATTCGGGCTTTCCGGATGGGCACTAGTTAGGTGTTGAAGCTTCCAATCTGTATTTATTCCCAATCGATAAGCATAAGAACAATGATTGTTCCAGTGGTTTTAAATACGCCCCCAAATGCCAAGCGAAAGGGTTGCCCCTTTAGGTCCGAAACATGTCAAGGGTCAGCGTAATTGAGCAGGGCCGGGGTCATGGTTATTGAGCAGTTTGATCTTCGGTGTGCTCGGTTTCAGTGGTCGCCGGTTTTGCTGAATTCGGGCGCATCTTCTTGCGGTAAGAGTCTCCTTTCATGACAAAGTGGTGAGCGTTATGGGCCAGCCGGTCGAGGGCCGAATTGGCCATCACCGGGTCGGGAAACAGGGCCAACCAGTCGCTTGGGGGCCGGTTGGAGGTGACGATGATCGAACCGCGCAGGTGACGTTCGGCAATCACCTCGTAAAAGTCCTCCGCCTGCATCATGGTCATCGGCTTGAGGCCGAAGTCGTCAATGATCAGTAGGTCCGGGGCGAGCATCCGGCGCAGTTCAGCGTCCCAGGAGTTGTCAGCCCGGGAGGCCTGCAGGGTGCGGAAGAACTTGCCCGCTTTGAGAAACAGTACGGAACGTCCCGAGCGACAGGCCTGATGCCCCAGCGCCTGGGCCAGGTGGGTTTTGCCGGTTCCGGCAGGGCCGTACAACAGAACATGCTCGCGCCGCTCGATAAACAGGCCGGTGGCCAGATCGCGTAAGGCGGCCGGGTTGAGCTGCGGGTTACCGGCAAAGTCGAAGTCCTCCAGGGTCTTGGGTTCTTCAAAGCTGGCCCGTTGCAGGCGCAAACGCAGGCTCTGGTTCTTGCGCCGTTCGATCTCATCCTGCAGCAGCAGTTGCAGAAACTCCAGATAGCCGAGCTGGTCCTGGCGGGCCTGCAATAACCGGATATCGAGGGTGTCGAGCATGCGCCCGAGCTTTAGGGTTTTGAGTTGACTGGTCAGGGCGGCGGTCGCACTCATCGGCTCACCTCCTGCGCGGCAAAGCTCTCCGGCGGATGCAGAAAACCCAACGCCTGCTGGGTCAACTCGGCCGGACGGGGCTCCTGACTGGGTTTCCAGTAAAGCGGGATGCCGTGCTCCAGGACGTGCGTCAGCCGCCGCAGTTCGGTGGCGGCGAAGTGGAGCAGATAATCACAGGCCTCATCGAGACGTTTCGGACCGTATTTGTCGGCGAGCCGCAGCACCCCTTGTGCCTTGCGCAGGTTGCGGATGGCATGGTCGGCGAGAATAGCATCCACCATCCGCGCCACATGGGGGCCAAGTTCCACGGCCTTCTTGCGGCACCAGGTGGGATGGGCAAACAGAAAGGCCTTGGCGGGTTCCGGGTAATCATTTTCATCGGAGCGCCAGGTGCCGCGTCGGGTCGCCCGAGGATGGGTCTTGATGAGCTCGTCGTCGCAGTAGATCTCGACCAGTCGCCGGGTCCCCCGCACCCAGACCTTTTTACCGACATAGCGGGTCGGCACCGAATAATAGCTGCGCTCGAAGACCAGGTGATGATCCGGATGAATGGTCGCCTCGGCCCAGGTCGGCGGATCGAAGGGCTGCGCCGGCAAGGGCAGCAGAGTCCCCTGCTCCAGCGCTTCGAAGCGTGCCATCGGCGCCTCGCCGGTGGTGCCGTGAGGCTCTTGACCGACCTGCTCGCGGCACCAGAGCAGGGCCTTGTCGTTGAGTTCGGCCAGGTCCCGATAGCTGCGCCCGGCGATCAGCTGCTGGCGCACCACCGGCATCTGCCGTTCCACCTTCCCCTTGTGCTGGGGTGTGGCCACCTTGGCCGGATCGACAACAAAACCGTAGTGGCGTTCCAACTCCGCATACGCCCGGTTGATGGTCGGGTCGTAAAGATCGGGACGGATCACGCCGGCTTTCAGATTGTCCAGCAACACGGTCTGCGGAACACCGCCGAAAAAATCAAAGGCGCGCACGTGACAGTCGAGCCAGCTCGGCAGATCCTGCCGCTCGACAAACCGCACAAAGCGGTGCCGGCTGAAAGAGAGGGTCAGCACGAACACCCACAGCTGCCGCGGGGTTTCGCCAAGCTGCACCCGGATCTTGCCGAAATCCACCTGGGCCTGCTGACCCGGCGGCGTCTCTAGGCGTACCGTAACCTTCGGCGTCACCGGTGCCACGCTGCTACGGATATAGCGCTTGACGCTCGGATAGCTCAGTTTCACGCCGCGCTCGCGCAGCAGGCGCCAGACCTGCTTCATGGTCATGTCCGGTTCGGAAAGCCAGAGTCGGATCTGCTCCTGATAAGGCACCAGACGCCGCTGGGCCTGCGAGGGGATCGCAGAGGTAGACACCTCTTTGGCTTTCAGATCCGCCAGCACTCGGGTGCGCTGGGCCTGGTCCCCATCACGCGTCGCACCGTGCTTCTCGGCCAACCGCAGGTACTTGCGGACTGTCTGCCGGGATTGCCCGAGACTGCGGGCGATCTGGGAAATGTTGTGCCCCTGTTGCCAGCGGTACAACAACTCATCAAGTTCAATCATGGGAATGGGCCTCCGTGCCATGAAACATCTCCTGCCGGATAAATTCCGGAAGGATACGTCATGGCGGTGCAGGAGCCCACCGAAGATCACAGCAGGGTGCTCAATAACTCTGACCCTGCCACCGGCAAAACTGCTCAATTAAATTGACCCCGGGTGCTCAATTCCGCTGACCCCGAAGGGGGTCAAGGTGCTCAATTACCATGACCCTCGACATCATTACGTATTTACATTCTTTGCATGGATCCTAACAATCTTAGGTATATATTGGGGAGGATGGTTTTTTAAAAAAACCATTGTCTGGGTTGCTGATGGGTTTGTGCAAAAAACAGTGCCTGTTGATCGGCATGCAAAAATGACCCACATTCGGGGGTAATCGGCGTCCAAAATTGACCCACCTCAGCAGATCCTCCAAGCTCTCTGAAATTTCAGAGAGAGGAGCTTTTTGAAGGAGATGCTGATTGTGGA
>JARGFI010000096.1 GCA_029210745.1 Desulfuromonadales bacterium | reverse complement strand
TTTTACGTGCCCCCCCTCACCTACATGGAGGTTAAATGATATGGTCTGTGCTTGTTGAACTCAAGCAAATTCTTGAACTGGGTCGGAGTTATCCTTGGCCAAGGCCTGAGTGTTGCCCTCGTTGCAGCAGCTGGCGGGTCTGGGGTCATGGTTACGTCAGGCGTTATTGTGACGGGTTTGGCGAGGTCCTGCTGATGAAGTGTGACCGTTGTCCGGCGTGCGGTTGCGTCATCACCTTGCGTCCTGACTCCCATTTTTCCCGCATCCACACATCCCGAGGGAGTATCCGTGATCATCTCGATCAGCGCTTGGCTCAGGGGCGCTGGCCGCGCTCCGCTCTGCCGCGCTCGCGCTTGCGGCATTGGTTGGCCAATCTGCGCCGGCAGGTTCAGGCGCACCTGACCAACCACTGGACATTGGGGCTTTTGGCAGGCTTCGATGTGCTGCTGTTACGCCACCACACCCACAGGGTGTGGTGGTCTACTTCAAACTAAATATCGATCTTGCGCAGCCGCAGGGCGTTGCTGATCACCGAAACCGAACTGAAGGCCATGGCGGCACCGGCGATCATCGGGCTGAGCAGGATGCCGAAGAAGGGGTAGAGCACCCCGGCGGCGATCGGGATGCCGACGCCGTTGTAGATGAAGGCGAAAAACAGGTTCTGGCGGATATTGCGCATCACCGCGCGGCTGAGGCGCAGGCCGCTGACAATGCCGCGCAGGTCGCCTTTGACGAGGGTCAGACTGGCGCTCTCGATGGCGACGTCGGTGCCGGTCCCCATGGCGACGCCGACATCGGCGGCGGCGAGGGCAGGGGCGTCGTTGATCCCGTCGCCTGCCATGGCAACGCGATGTCCCTTGGCTTTCAATTCATTGACGATGCGCTGTTTGTCCTCGGGGGAGACTTCGGCATGCACTGCGTCGATCCCCAGCTCTTTGGCCACCGCCCTGGCGGTGCGCAGATTATCCCCGGTGCACATGACCACGGTGATCCCCATCTCGTGCAGCGCCGCGATCGCTTCCTGCGAACTCTTTTTGATCGGATCGGCGATGGCGATCAGGCCGAGGAGCTGATTGTCACGTCCGGCCCAGATCACCGTCTTGGCCTCGCCCTGCAGACGCTCCGCCGTCTGGCTCAAGCTGTCGGGGATGTCGACCCTAGCCGCTTCGAGAAAGGTCCGCTTGCCGATGCGAATCAGCGCCCCCTCGACCCTGGCCTGGACGCCGCCACCGGTGGTGCTCTCGAAATCTGTGATATCCGGGAGTTCGAGCCCCTCGTCCTTCGCCTTGTCGACAACCGCCCGGGCCAGCGGGTGCTCGGACTGCGCTTCAACCGCCGCCGCCAGACGCAGCAAGTCGTCGGTCTTAACACCCTCCGGCGTTTGCGCATCGACCACCGAGGGCTTCCCCTCGGTGAGGGTGCCGGTCTTGTCGGTGATCAGATGGGTGACTTTTTCGGCGCGCTCGATCGCTTCGGCGTTCTTGATCAGGACGCCGTTTTGGGCCCCCTTGCCGACCCCGACCATGATCGACATCGGAGTGGCCAGTCCCAGGGCACAGGGGCAGGCGATGATCAGCACGGAGACCGCCACGACGATGGCGTAGGACATGGCCGGCGCGGGGCCGAAGACGGCCCAGATGCCGAAAGAAATCAGCGCGGTCAGTACCACCGCTGGGACAAAATAGCCCGCGACCTGGTCGGCCAGTTTCTGGATCGGCGCCCGGCTGCGTTGGGCCTCGGCGACCATCTTGACGATATGCGCCAGCATGGTTTCGTCGCCCACGGCCTCGGCGCGCATGACGAAACTCCCGGTCTGGTTGACCGTGGCACCGATCACCTTGTCGTTCTCGCCCTTCTCCACCGGGATCGGCTCGCCGGTGAGCATCGATTCGTCGATGGTGCTTTTACCGTCGAGAATGACGCCGTCGAGGGGGATTTTTTCGCCGGGACGCACGCGCAGCCGGTCCCCTTTTACAATGGCGTCGATCTCAACCTCCTCTTCTTCACCGTCATCCTTGACCCGATGCGCGGTCTTGGCCGCGAGGCTGAGCAGACTCTGGACCGCTTTGCCGGTCTGCTGCCGGGCGCGCGCTTCGAGCCACTGCCCGAGCAGGATGAGGGTGGTGATGACCGCGCCCGCCTCGAAATAGAGCGCGACCTCACCGTGTCTGCGGAACGACGCCGGAAAGAGATCGGGGAACAAAACCGCCATGACACTGTAACCATAAGCCGCACCGACGCCGAGCATGATCAGGGTGAACATGTTCAGGCTGCGGTTGATGATCGACTGCCAACCACGGGTGAAAAAGAGGCTGCCCGCCCAGAGAATGACGGGGGTCGCCAATACCAGCTCCAGCCAACCCTGCAACCGCGCTGACAGAATCCCCTCAAAGGAGAGTCCGGGAAGCATGCTGTCGAAAGCGAGGAGCAGGATCGGCAGGGTCAGACCACCGGCGATCAGCGTCTTGCGCTTCAAGCTGCGAATCGCCGCTTCTTCCTCCTCCGCGTTATCGCCGGAGGCACTCATCGGCTCCAGATCCATGCCGCACTTGGGGCAGCTCCCCGGCCCCTGCTGGATAATTTCGGGGTGCATCGGACAGGTATATTCGCGCGACGCATCCGCCGGATCGGCTGCCTTCGGCTGCGGATGGAGATAGGCCTGCGGATCGGCCACGAATTTGTCCAGGCATTTGCTGGAACAGAACAGATACGTTGTCCCCTCGCAGGTATGAGAGCCGGCGTTCTTCTTCGCACTGACGGTCATGCCGCAAACCGGGTCCTTGTCAGGGTCCCTTACATAGGCTTCGGGATCAGCCGTGAACTTGTCGCGGCACTTCTCCGAGCAGAAATAATAGTCTTTTCCTTCGTGGTGTGCATGCCCTTTTACATGTTCTTTGTCAACATTCATGCCGCAGACCGGATCTTTCATTATTTGCCTCACTTTGTCGTGTTGTGTAAAGTAATGACCGATCAGGAGGAGACGTCGGCAAAACAGGATCCTCTTTTCAAGGTTCTGATCTTGACGGCTTCGACCACATCGGAGACGAAGATGTAC
>JARGFI010000095.1 GCA_029210745.1 Desulfuromonadales bacterium | reverse complement strand
ATCATACAGGAATGACGCTGTAGGAGTCGCCTTCAGGCGCGATGGTTCGCGGCTAAAGCCGCTCCTACAGAAGAGCTTCTTGACCGTGTGCTTGAATTTCAGAACCGCGAAGTTCAGTTCTATCGAAGTCTCGGCTTCATTGCTCTGCAGGTCATCGTCGAGAATCTCGGCAATCAGTTCACCGCTCCTTTGCATCAACGATTGCTGCCTGTTTTTTGCCGGAGATTCCGAGAGTTGTTTGATGTTTCGCGAAAGTTCACGAAGCTTTGCATAAGTTTCAATAATGGCGACGGTTGCCTGCGTTGCCACCGGCCCCTTGAGAACGGTGGCCAGCATGTAGAGCCCCTTTTCGGTGAAGGCCTTGGGAATCGTTCTGGTTTTGGCGAAATTTGCGGTCGAAAGTTTCGACCGCAAATCCTCAAACTCCTTCTCACTCAATTCAAACAGGTAGCCGGGCTGAAACTTTTCGGGGTTATTTTTAACAGCTTCGTTCACTCTCTTGGTCTCGACTCCGTAGATTTTTGCAAGATCGCAGTCCAGAAGAACTCGTTGCCCACGGATTTAAAGAACCATACTCTTGACTTCTTCAGACTTGATAAAATGTAACATTTCATCTCCCTCCGATTGGGTTTTAAAATAGCTGTTCAGTTTTCAGCAGGACAAACTGTCGGGCGACTCGCCTTTTACACTCGCGCCAAGAATCGCCTGAAACTGATCATTATCCAGATGCCGCCCCATTGACAAATTCAGCACCTCTTACACGTTGGAGGCCAGCACCAGGCCCGCCCCTGTTCCCAATTAGCCAACTCAATCATAGCGGCAAAATCCTCTTCAGCTGAAGCAGTGGAGACAAATCATTTCGGGTGACAAGCGCGCCCCGGTTTCAGACATCAAAGCGTCACAGTCACCATCTTTTTCAAGGCGCAGGCGGTGAGTTTTTGCACGATACTCGGGACATACTGTCAAGAATCACCTCTCTGCATAAACCACCGATAAGTCAACTCAACCCCCTCATTAAGCCCTATTTTTGCGTGCCAGCCCAGCCGCGTGGCGCGGGAAATATCGAGCAGCTTACGTAGGGTTCCGTCGGGTTTGCTGACATCGAACACCAGTTCCCCCTCAAAACCAACCACCTCCATGATCACCTGGGCCAGTTCACGAATGGTCACATCCGCGCCGATTCCGAGGTTGACAAAACAGGGATTCGGATAGCTGAGCAGTTCCCTTGCGAGGATTTCGTCGTCCTGTTGCATCATAAACAAGCAGCCAGCGGCCATGTCGTCGACATGCAGGAACTCGCGACGCGGAGTGCCGCTTCCCCAGACCGAAAGGCACTTTGCGCCGGAGATTTTCGCTTCATGGCATTTGCGCAGCAGCGCCGGCAGGACATGGGAACTCTGCAGATCGAAATTATCCCCAGGCCCGTACAGGTTGGTCGGCATCACGGCAAAAAACGAAGTCCCATGCTGCCGGTTATAGGCTTCGCACATCTTGAGACCGGCGATCTTGGCGATAGCGTAGGGTTCGTTGGTTGGCTCCAGAGGGCCGGTCAACAGGGCCTCCTCGCGCAGCGGCTGGGGGGCCAGTTTCGGGTAGATACAGGATGAGCCGAGAAACAGCAGCCGTTTGACGCCGTGCACATAGGCCTGGTGGATGACGTTGCTCTGAATCTGCAGGTTGTCGAAGATAAATTCGGCGGGGTAACTGGAATTGGCCTGAATACCCCCGACTCTGGCCGCAGCCAGAAAAACATAGTCGGGCCTGTTTTCCGCAAAAAAATCGGCCACCGCGCGCTGATCGCACAGATCAAGCTGTTCACGCCCCGGAGTCAGCAGGTGCTGGTACTTCTGGCTACGGAGGGCTTTCACCAGCGCCGAGCCAACCATCCCCCGGGCCCCGGCCACAAAAATCCTGGCATCTTTATCCATGAGGTCAAGCCTTATTCATGGTAGGAGTAAGTCTTGAAACCGTGCTGCTTGACCAGTTCATCCTTGCGCGCCAGGTCGAGATCGGCCCGGACCATCTCGGCCACCATCTCCTCGAAGGTGATTCTGGTTTCCCAACCGAGTTTCTGCTTGGCCTTGGTTGGATCGCCGAGCAGGGTCTCGACCTCCGCCGGACGAAAATAGCGGGGGTCGATACGCACCACGGTCTGCCCCACCTTAAGACTATTGACGATGTCACCTTGTGGAAGACTTGCGACAATTCCCACTTCGTCGGCGCCCTCGCCCCGCCAGCTCAAGCCAATACCGAGTTCGCCGGCCGCCGTCTCGACCATCTGCCGCACCGTATACTGTTTGCCGGTGGCAATCACGAAGTCCTCGGGTTGATCCTGCTGCAGCATCAGCCACTGGGCAACCACGTAGTCGCGGGCATGCCCCCAGTCGCGGCGGGCGTTAAGATTACCGAGATAGAGACAATTTTGCAGGCCAAGAGCCAGGCGGGCAACAGCGCGGGTGATCTTGCGCGTGACGAAGGTCTCGCCGCGGATCGGCGATTCATGGTTAAACAAGATGCCGTTGCAGGCATAGAACCCATAAGCCTCACGATAGTTGACGGTGATCCAGTAGGCGTAGAGCTTGGCGACCCCGTAGGGGGAGCGGGGATAGAAGGGGGTGGTTTCCTTTTGCGGGGTTTCCTGCACCTTGCCATACAGTTCAGAGGTTGAAGCCTGATAGAAGCGGGTCTTTTTCTCCAGCCCGAGAATGCGGATCGCCTCAAGGATCCGCAGGGTGCCCAGAGCATCGGAGTTGGCGGTATATTCCGGCGTCTCGAAGGAGACCATTACGTGACTCTGGGCGGCGAGATTGTATATCTCGTCCGGCTGAACTTCCTGGATGATGCGGATCAGGTTGGTGGCATCGGTCAGATCACCGTAATGCAAAATAAAATTACGATTTTCGATGTGCGGGTCCTGATAGAGGTGATCGACACGGTCGGTATTGAACAGCGACGCTCGTCGCTTGATGCCATGGACGATATAGCCCTTGTTGAGCAGAAATTCGGCG
This sequence comes from Desulfuromonadales bacterium, assembly GCA_029210745.1. Classification (GTDB taxonomy): domain Bacteria; phylum Desulfobacterota; class Desulfuromonadia; order Desulfuromonadales; family JAHYIW01; genus JAHYIW01. Next base: position 174 of record JARGFI010000095.1, on the reverse strand, counting down.
AGATAGGCACCATCCTGACCGGTGACGCCGGTAATCAAAGCAGTTTTTGTCATTTCATCTCCTTAACCCACATTTAACACCCTGAATTATTTCTCCTGTAAAAACGGGATATTACCATTTAAAAAACATCCGTCTGGCACTACATTCGCGTTTTTAAGCATCAGTTCATCAGTT
>JARGFI010000094.1 GCA_029210745.1 Desulfuromonadales bacterium | reverse complement strand
TGCGGCTTCGGCTGGTTCGGACGCATAGGTTGTCAGTAACGCACCGTGGGGATGCTTCCCTTTGTAGAACTTCTCCTTGCCCGGCCAGAGTGACCACTGCTGGTAAGGGCTGGTCTTGGTGATGTAGTCATAAACCGCTTTGCCATCCGCTGCGGGCAACGAACCGCTACCGGCCAGCGCCATTCCCCAGGCTGCGCCCAGCACCATGCAGGTCACTGTGACCATGATCAGAAGCTTTTTCATGTTCTCCTCCTCTCGTTTTTCGGGTTGTCTTGGCGTGTCAGGCGAATCCCGAACACCCCGGATATAGTTGTCATGCCCTTTCAGAACAGCTGGCGCCACAGGCAAAGCAGGAATAGCAGCGGTGATGGCCGAGCATGACACGCTTTTCCATGGCGGCCTTAAGGGTCGGTCCCAGATCGTAGCCGTTGACGTCGTCCACCAAGGTGCAGGCATACACACCACACTGACCGTTTTTCCGTACGATCATCTTGCTGAAATTGCACATGAAGCCTGCACGCTGCTCGGCGTTCAAGTAGCGGGTCATGCAGGTTTCGGTGATTTCCGGAACCTCGTGGAATGAACCGGGCAGGTGAAATTCAGGGAACTTGATGATGGTGATATCGTCGGGAACACCCGCAATGCGGAAAAAAGGCACATAGCTTTGGTCTACGGCAGAACTGTCTTCGCCGGACAGCATCAGGCGGGCGATCGAGACGCCAAACCCTGCCTGGTGGAGTCGTCCCAAGGTGTCGAGAGCTTTTTTGAAATTCCCCTTACCGCGTGATTCGTCGTGTTTGGCTGGGTCCGGGTGGTCCAGGCTGACCCTGAATTTGAGAGCATGTGGTTTGTCCCGAAGCCGAAGAACGTCGGCCATCTGGTTCATCAGCGGTTCGGTGGCATTGGTCAGGACCAGGCAGGGACGATGATCCAGAGCCGCCTCCAGAATCGCGACAAACTCCGGATTGACAAACGGCTCTCCGCCCGTGAAGGAAAACTTCTTAACTCCCAGCTCAAGAGCTTCGTCGATAAAACGGCGGGCATCGTCAAGGGTCAGAAACTCGATCCGGTTATCCCCCGGCTTCGAACCTTCGAGACAAAAAGGGCAGCGCAGGTTGCAGTTGGTCCCGGTGTGAAACCAGAGCTCTTCCAGCGTCTGCGGCTGGATATAGCCGCGCGGCTCATTCTGGCTGGTGGTGAGCCAGGCGTCAGTCTTGTCCATCTTCATAAAAAAAGATCTCCCGGTGTATGTGGGTATAGTCAATGCCGCTGGCTTCGAGCCACTGGCTGGTTTCTTCGATCATAGTGTCCAGTCCGCAGAGGTAATAGTGGATGTCCTCGCCCAGGGGAATTTGTTCACAAAGATCGGTGACTCGGCCGTGAAAATGGCCATGCCCAGAAGTTTTGGAGACGGCCAGGCGAAAGCCGCTCAGGCACTCCAGTTCTTCCAGGGCGAATGCGTCCGCCAGCCGACGGATCCCATAGAGACACATCTCCGGTGGCTTGAAAGGGTTGCTGCGCAGATGACTTAAAAACGGGGCGACGCCGGTACCGGTGGCGATAAAGACACAGCGTTCACCGGCTGGTGCAGAACGCCCCGGGCGAAACCAGCCGAAAGGGTCGCTGGCCTCGACCGTGTCGCCAGGCTTGCGCAGAGCCAGCCAATCACTGACCCGGCCATTCGGCACCCGCCTGACCAAAAATCGCAGGACGTTCTCTTGTGTGCCGGCTGAAATACTGTAGGGCCGCGAGTCTCCGTCTTCATTGAACAAGGCCATGCAGGCACCCGGTTCGAAGCTGACGTCGCTTCTCTCAAGCTGAAGCTCGAAGAGGTCATCGTGGCGAAAGACAATGTTGTGAACTTTCAGTGCCGGCATGGTTCGATACGTTCTCCTTTAGGGGTTGGGTGCCTCGATTTTCAGCAACTCCGAAACGTCGAATTCGATCTCTGTGGTCAGGATCTGCATCAAGCCTTTCGGATTGGTCAGCCGAAGGCTGCGATAACCGGTCTCCAACAACCCGTCTTTTTTGAATTCTCCGATCTGATCAGCAACCGCCTCACGCGAGGCCCCAACCAGATGGGCCAGATCTTTCTGGCTGAGCGGCAGATTGATACTGCCGTCAGCTTGTCTTGTGCCATGGCGTCGCGCCTGCCAGAGCAGGGTGAGTACCAACCGGTTGGCGACCGGCTGGTAGATCAGGTCTTCCAGCCGCATTTCCAGTTCGCGTCGCCGCAGTCCAACCAGCTTCAAGACCCGCAGAGCCATGTCCGGGTGCCGCTTGAGCAGATCCTCGAACTCCTGACGAGTGATGATACAGACCATTGCGTCATCCACGGCGACTGCACTGTGGGTCCGTATCTCCTCGCCGGTGACCGCCAGTTCGCCGAAGATCTCTCCGGGGGCGAGGATGTCCAGAATCACTTCACGCCCTTCGGCGCTGGTTCTGGTCAGCTTGACGCGCCCTTGCTTGACCAGATAGATGCTGTCGCTTTGTTCGTGAGCAAAATAGAAGGTCGTGTTCTTTTTGCAGGTGACCATTTCGCTGCGACTGGCAAGCCGCTGGAGTTCCTCCTCCTGGAGCCAGGAGAAGAGCGCGGCGTTCTTGATGTACCAGAGCCTGCGTTCCATGACCGCCTCGCCTCCTATCACCCGAGTTCAACATCTAATGCGTCGAGAAACTTGTTAAACGCCGTGAAAACCTCCATCACCCCGAGGGCTTCAATGATTTCGGCATCACTTGCGCCCGTTTTGCGAACCGCCAGAAATTCTTCGTCGGTGACGTCATTCGCAGCTCGATTAGCATTACGGGCAAAGCGGATCAGAGCACGCTCTTTGTCGGTAAATTCCGCCTGATCCAGATCGTTTTCGATACGGGATATTTCCTCGCTACTTACGCCGATCGCTTTGAGTGCTCCCGTATGGGCGGCAACGCAATATTTGCAGCCGTTGTCCTTGGAGACGAGCAAGGCAATCGCTTCTTTGTTCTTGCGGGAAAGAGCACCTTCCATCATCACGCGCTTCACCTTGTGCCAGTTGGCTTCCAGTAGCGGCGGATGGTGAGCGTAGGTTTTGAAGAGGTTCGGAATCATGCCGAAGGCTTTTTTGATGTCCTGAAAGATTGCTTCGACTTCAGGTGAGGCTGTTCCCGGTGCAACCGTGTCGATTCGTTTCATAAATCGTCTCCCGATCTTCTTTAAGTGTGCCTGTTA
>JARGFI010000093.1 GCA_029210745.1 Desulfuromonadales bacterium | reverse complement strand
CGCGACCCGAGGGGAGCATGGCGGTCGAAAAGGTTGTCTGGTGGCAGCACAAAAGTAAGTCAGGCCAGTATTCCTCGGCCAAGGTTCACAGAACTTTGAAAGTAAATTCGGATGGCTCCTATGTTCTTGATAATCTTGACGGGCTAAAGCCTGAAGAAATTTCCGGGTTCTGAGCCATACTCGGCAACGCCCCCGCCCACAAGCTCTTCGACCTGATCGACATCCAGCGCAACGTCCGCACCGAAGGCCCGGCGCGCTCGTTCAAGGATTACGATGTGACCGTCGGCCAGGCACCGGCCGGGGTGGAGATTATCGAGAAGCTGTAATGTTGTTAAATCATGCGGGGTACAAATTGTACCCCGCACTCTCCAGCAGCAGGGGAAGGAAGATGAAAATGCATCTGGTGGTTTTCAACGACAAGAAAATCCGGCGGGTTTTGCGCAACGACGAATGGTGGTTTTCTGTTGCGGATGTTTGCGGAGCATTGACTGGAAGTACCGATGCCGGGGCCTACTGGCGCAAGCTGAAGCAAAGGCTTAAGGCGGAAGGAAGCGAAGCCGTGACAAATTGTCACGGGTTGAAATTGGTTGCACCTGACGGGAAGAAACGCACAACCGATTGCGCCAATACCGAAGGCATCTTCCGCATCATCCAGTCGATCCCTTCCCCCAAGGCCGAACCCTTCAAACGCTGGCTGGCCAAGGTCGGCTACGAGCGGGTGCAGGAGATCGAGAACCCCGAACTCGGCACCGCCCGCACCCGCGAGCTGTATCGGGCCAAGGGTTATTCCGACGAGTGGATCGAAAAACGCATGCGCGGCATCGCCATCCGTGCCGAACTGACCGACGAGTGGAAAAACCGCGAGGTGGGCGGCAGCCTTGAATATGCCATCCTCACTGCGGAGATCTCCAGGGCGACTTTTGGCCTGACGCCGTCCGAATACAAGGAACTGAAACAGCTCGACCGGGAAAATCTGCGCGACCACATGACCGATCTGGAGCTGATTTTTTCCATGCTCGGCGAGGCGGCAACCACCGAAATCACCCGCACGCAGGATGCTCAGGGATTCGATGAAAACCGTACCGCCGCCGGCAAGGGCGGCCGGATCGCCGGGGAGGCGCGGGAGAAGCTGGAGCTGGAATCGGGGCGCAGGGTGGTATCGAAGGACAACTATCTGGGGGTGCCGGAAAAGCAGCAGCGGCTGGAGAGAAAGCGGAAAGGCGGGAATCCCCCCTGACCCCCCTTTGACAAAGGGGGGAAATCTCCTCCCTCTTTCGTAACGGGGGGCACCAGGTGCCCCCCCCTTGATAAAGGGGGGAACTCTCCTCCCCCTTAGAAAAGGGGGATCGAGGGGGATTTACATGAAGAAAGAATCCGGGAGGGGCTTTCTATGCGTGAGTACAGTAAACACCTCAAACAACCGTCACGCAATTTGCGCAACAACATGACCGATGCCGAACGGGTGCTCTGGGCCCAGCTGCGGCGCAAGCAATTGTTGGGCGTTCAGTTTTATCGCCAGAAACCGCTTGGAACTTATATCGTCGATTTCTATGCCCCGGCAGCGGGCTTGGTGATTGAGGTGGACGGTTGTCAACATTTCGAATCCGAGCATAAACAACGGGATAGGATCAGAGACGATTATCTCGTCGCTCAAGGGTTGGCAGTGTTGCGGTTTGACAACCGCCAGGTGTTGTATGAGGTGGATGCTGTCGTTGGGCGAATTCTGGATTTTGTGAGGGAAAGGCTGAATCCCCCCTGCCCCCCCTTTGTCAAAGGGGGGAACACACCTCATCCCCCTTTCGTAAAGGGGGACACAGGGGGATTTGCGGAGGAATTTATGTACGACGAAGCCGACTACATCATGCTCTCGGCCCTGCAGCACTACCAGTTCTGCCCGCGTCAGTGCGCCCTGATCCATATTGAACAGCAGTGGGCGGAGAACCTCTTTACGGCGCAAGGCAAGGTGTTGCACGAGCGGGCCGATAGCAATAAAAGCGAGTGGCAGGGTGATGTGCGCATTGTGCGTTCCCTGCCGATCTGTTCGCGTCGGTACGGCCTGAGCGGTCAGGCCGATGTGGTGGAGTTTCAGCCTGATGGTCGGGTTTATCCGGTCGAGTATAAACGCGGTAAACCGAAATCGGATCGTTGCGATGAAGTGCAACTCTGCGCCCAGGCGCTTTGTCTGGAGGAGATGCTTCAGCTCCAGATTAACCTGGGCGCACTGTATTACGGGCAGAAACGTCGCCGCACAGAGGTGACATTCGATACGCCGCTACGGGATTTAACCGCGCAGGTCATCGACCAGACCCATCGGCTGGTTCTGGAACAAAAAACGCCTCGGGCCGAATACGCCAAAAAATGTGATGCCTGCTCATTGCTCAGTGTGTGTCTACCGAAAAGTTGCGGGGCCGCAGGCTCTGTCAGCCGTTACCTGGAGCGGCAATTGGGAGGGGAACCATGAGAAAGATGCTCAATACGCTCTACGTGACCACGCAGGGGGCCTATTTGCACAAGGAAGGGGAAACCGTCGTGGTCAAGGTCGAGCGGGAAAACAAGCTGCGTCTGCCGATCCACACCTTGAGTTCCATCGTCTGTTTCGGTCAGGTCGCGTGCAGTCCTTTTCTGCTCGGGCACTGTGCCGAAAATGACGTCGCGGTCAGCTTCATGACCGAATACGGAAAGTTCCTGGCGCGGGTGCAGGGACCGGTTTCCGGCAATGTTCTGCTGCGGCGCGAACAGTATCGGCGGGCCGATTGCGAAAAGTCCTCGGCGGCTCTTGCGCGGATGTTTGTTTTTGGCAAGGTGACTAACAGCCGGGTGATTGTGCATCGCGCTACGCGCGATCATGGCGACAAAACCTCCGAAACCGTAATGGAGCGGATCTGCCAGCTCTTCTCCCGCTATGCCAAGCGCCTGCTGAATGAAGATGACCTCGAATCAATTCGTGGTCTGGAGGGGCGTGCCGCGCGTGATTATTTCGACCAGTTCAACCATTTGATCGTGGCGCAGAAGGAGGATTTCGTTTTTGTCGGGCGTAACCGTCGCCCTCCGCTCGACCGGGTCAACTGCATGCTGTCGTTTATTTACACCCTGCTTTATCACGATGCTCGCGCGGCCCTCGAAACCGTTGGTCTCGACCCCGCAGTCGGTTTTCTGCACCGCGACCGCCCCGGACGCTTGGGTCTGGCACTGGATCTGATGGAGGAATTCCGTCCGATGCTGGCCGACCGCCTGGCGTTGTCCCTGATCAACCTGGGTCAGGTGAAGAAAAAAGGCTTTACTATTACCGAAGCCGGTGCGGTCAAAATGGACGACGAAACCAGAAAAAGTTTGCTGGTGGCCTATCAGAAACGCAAACAGGAAGAGATCGAGCATCCCTTTCTCAGGGAGAAAATTCCGATCGGCATGCTGCTGATTGCGCAGGCTCAGCTGCTCAGCCGCTATTT
>JARGFI010000092.1 GCA_029210745.1 Desulfuromonadales bacterium | reverse complement strand
GCATAAAGGGTCAGACCTAAAGAAAAGCATAAAGGGTCAGACCTACAAATTACAAAAATTTATGAGCGGGAAGGGTGGACATCCATGAAATTATGCGTTGCTTCAGTTTGAGCTTCATGGCACAACACTTCCTCCCATGCCCCGTCAAGCCCGCATAGATGCTCCTGATGCCGTCCATCACATTATTTGTCGTGGCGTTGAACGTCGCGCAATATTCAAAGACAACAGTGATCGTGACGATTTTGTCACGCGATTGACCTCACTCTGCAAAGAAACCTCCACGGAATGCCTGGCCTGGGCACTGATTCCAAACATGTTCACCTGATCGCAGTTCCCCAAACAGAAGATGGCCTGTCCCGTGCCATCGGAGAAGCCCATCGTCGCTATACCCGCCGTATTAATTTTCGTGAAAAGTGGCGCGGGCATTTGTGGCAGGAACGCTTTGCTTCATTTACGATGGGCGAGAGTCATGTGTTGGCGGCGGCACGTTATATTGAAATGAACCCGGTTGCAGCGGGTTTGGTAGAAAACCCGCAGGATTATCCCTGGAGCAGCGCCCGGGCACATCTGGACGGGGAAGATGACGGATTGGTCAAGGTTGCGCCATTGCTTGAGATGGTTGGCGACTGGAAAAAGTTTTTGACACTGCCCAGCGCAGAAGAACTGAACTCAATTCACCGTCATGAGCGCACCGGACGACCTTTAGGCTCAGGGCCCTTTCTTGACACGGTGGAGGAGCAGTTGAGACGGACTATTCGCCCTCAGAAGCCGGGCCCCAAGAAGAAAGATCGTTGAGTTAGACATCCTTTGCACGGAACTCCGGAACTCCACGCAATAACGGTCTGTTTTTTCTTGCCAAATTACATTGTACCCCTATAATGATGGAATTTAGTGGCATAAGCATTAACTTTTTCGGGAGATTTGTTATGATTCGGTTTTCAGCGCGACTTGTCATTTTGTTGGTAGTTGTTATGGCTTTCAGTAGCAGTGCTCTGGCTGAGAACCGCGCGGGGGCGGTAACGCTGACGCCGCTGGTCGGTATTCATGTGCTCGATGGTGCCCTCGACCTGGAGAATCAAGGGTTCGCCGGTCTCGGGTTCGGCTACAACGTTGACAAAAACTGGAGCCTCGAACTTGATGGCCGCTATACGCCGACCGAGTATGATGCCAGCCGCGGGAGCCGGGATGTCGGTATCTATACCATCGGTGCCGGCCTGCTCTATCATTTTCAGCCCGAAGACGCCCTCAACCCCTATCTGGGGGTCGGACTTGGCGGGATCATCTATGATTTTGACAAAGGCGGTCGGGGGCAGGATGAAGACTACATGGGCTACGTGAATGGTGGCATCAAACATGTTCTCACCGAGCTGCTCGCTTTGCGGATTGATCTGCGCTACATGCTCAACCCCAAGACCCAGGCTGACTTCGCTTCAGATAGTGGTGATGAGCGCGAATGGCGTCATCATTTACAGGCCATGCTTGGGCTGGCCTTTCAGTTCGGCGGCACTTCCAGTACGCCGGTGAAGGCCGTGCCGGCAGCTGAAGCGTGGCCCGAGCAGCGATCGGAAGAAGTTCCGGTCGAGGTTCAGGCTCCGGCCCTGGTTGAGATCCAGAACCAGTCCCCGCTTGATAGTGACAAAGATGGTGTTCTGGATGCGCATGACGAGTGTCCGGGGACGGCCGCCGGGGTGCGCGTCGGTTTCAGTGGTTGTCCGCTTGACAGTGACAACGACGGTATTGCTGACAGCTATGACGAGTGCCCCGGAACGACCGCCGGAGTTAAGGTTGGCGTCAACGGTTGCCCGCCCGACAGCGATAAGGATGGCATTGCTGACAGCGAGGACATCTGTCCGAACACCCGCGCCGGGTTGGCGGTCGACCGTAAGGGGTGTCCGCCGCCGATCGAGCAAAACGTCAAAATCAATCTCAATATTCTGTTCGCTTCAGGGAAGACAAAAATCGCGAATCGATACACTGCTGACATCAATAAACTCGGTGAATTCATGAATACCTATCCGGGCACGACCACGACGATTGAAGGATACACCGACAGTACCGGCTCTGCCGCACTGAACAAAAAACTTTCCCAGCGGCGTGCCGATGCTGTGCGCACCTACCTGATTAAAAAATATCAAATTGCTCCCGCTCGTATCAAGGCCGTCGGTCACGGGCCCAAGAATCCGGTCGCCGATAATGCCACCGCTGCGGGGCGTCGGCAAAACCGGCGGATTGAGGCTGCGATTGAGACCACCGTGTTCAAACCCCGGTAACAGTATTCAATATAGTTACACCCGTAACGACAAAGCCTCCGGTATCTCTTCCGGGGGCTTTGTCGTTACGGAAATCCTTCCCGGTCAAATTTATCCCCCTTTTTTGCAGATCTGCAAAAATCGCCATATCCGGTCGCGTCATCGCAAAATACACCTGCATATCTCCGTAATCCCCGGCGTTGCACCATTTTGAAAAACATTTCGCAGTTAAACTCTTCCCCCTGTTTATTCGCAACAGCGCAAATCCATGGCCGTCGAACCTTTGTGTCCAGACTGTTCTGTTATCTTATAACTATTTGAATTTTAAGGGTAAAATATAATATTAAATGTTTTTATCAGGTTGGTATCCACGTTGCTAACTAGACGCATACATAACATTGTATCGGCAGATAAAACATTTCAAAAGGAGCAAGCAGATGCTGAATCGATTACTGCGAAAAAAACCTGCTCCGATTAAATTCCGCGGCAGGAGACGTTGGCCGCTCCTTTTTCAACTGAGATACACAGCCATGCAGGACAGCTTTTTTATGACAAAGGAGAAAGTGACTATGAAGAAAGTAACTGCTTTTAGTGGATGGCGGGTTGTCCTTGCCGGAACGGGAATCAACCTTGCTCTTGGTGTTCTGTATGCCTACAGTATGCTCAAGGGAGATATTGGCAAGCTGTTCAGTGGTGCCGGTGACCCGTACGCGGTAGCGTGTCTTTCCTTTGCCGCTTCAATGATTATCGGTGGCAAGGCGCAGGACAAGTTCGGCCCGCGCATCACCGCCATCATCGGGGGCTTGCTGGTCGGTGCAGGTTTTATTGTCTGTTCCCAAACCTCCGCCTACTGGGGGTGGGTCCTCGGTTTCGGCGTGCTCGCCGGTCTTGGTTTCGGCTTCGGATATTCTGCCGCCACTCCGCCAGCGTTGAAATGGTTTTCACCGACCAAGACCGGTCTGATCGCCGGGATTGTGGTGTCCGGTTTCGGAATCGCGCCGGTTTATCTTGCCCCGCTGTCCAAGTATCTGCTCGGTGCTTATGGATTGCACAATACGATGATGATTCTGGGCATTGCTTTTATTGCCATTGTCTGCGGCATGGCGATGATGGTGACCAATCCTCCCGCAGGCTTCGTGCCTGCTGAAGGGTTACCGACCCAGGCAAAGAAATCGTCCGGTGTTGTCAACGTGTCACCGAAAGAGGTGTTGCGGGACAAACGCTTCTATCTAGAGCCTGTCCCATTTAGTCGTTTTTTTGAGCAGCACACTCAACGGCATGGCCAGCAAATGTAGAAAGAGAGATCG
>JARGFI010000091.1 GCA_029210745.1 Desulfuromonadales bacterium | reverse complement strand
AAAGAATAAAAAACAAAATTGGTGGACTTTGTTCGAAAAGAACTCCAGTACATATGGAAAATCAATTACGATTTGAATATGAAATTGAAAAACAAAACGTCGTTATTTTGGAAGTTCGCCCAGTATGGTGCCACCGGTATTCCGAAACTGACTTAAAGCCGGCGGTTTGAAAATGTTAGTTTTTATTTACCATTTTCTTCCCAAAATCCTTTTTTGAAAATCCCTTCTTCTCCTTTTCTTCCCCTGTTTCTTGATCTCATCTTTTTATTCCGCTGCTGTTGCCGATTCCTGTAGCATTGGCCCGAGGAGGTACCGGGCATGATGTCAGAAAGAAATAGGAGAAAGTGCTGTAATTGCCAAGCGTTATTCATACCGGATGCGCGCAATGCCAAGCGACAAAGATACTGCCCCAAAGCCCCATGCCGCAAGGCCAGCAAGGTCGATAGTCAGAAACAATGGCTGCAAAAAGAGGAAAACCGTGACTACTTCCGGGGGCCCGATAATGTGCAGCGGGTTCAACTCTGGCGAGCAGCTCATCCCGGCTACTGGCGCCGATCAGCCAATGACAGCGCTGCTGCGTTACAAGAGCCCTTAATTCCGCATGTCGCTGTAAATAAAGAGAATAGTGACGATTTTGCCCTCGATGCGTTACAAGATTCCTTAATCTTTCAACCTTCTGTGATCGTTGGATTAATCGCCCAATTTACCGGGTATGCGTTACAAGATGACATCGCCATGGCCGCCCGCCGTATGCAACAATTGGGCAACGATATCCTCAACCCACAGCCTAAAGGAGGTCGCCATGGTTCAAAAACGTCTGCTATGCCCCGCGGGGGTCCGCAAAATCCCCAAACAGTTCAGCTGGATCGATCAGCGCCTGGTCCGTGACCACCACATTGACCTCTGCAGCCATCGGGCGGCCGCCCTTTATCTGTTTCTGGCCACCGTGGCCGACGCCCAGGGGCTGAGCTACTACTCCGATCGCTGCCTCTGCCGGCGGCTGGCCATGGATGACAACACCCTGACACAGGCCCGCCAGGAGCTGATCGGCATCGGTCTTATCGCCCACCAAACACCGCTCTATCAGGTCCTGGCCATCGAGGGCCGGCCATCGGCGACACCCATCGACAGTCGCACATCCGGTGGGCTTCACACATTGAGACAGATCTTCAAACAACTCGGGGAGGCTACGCCATGATCGATTACGAGCTGTTCAGCAAAATCAAGCACCTCAAAGAACACGCAGGCCTGAGGGGCTCGCAGATTGCAGCCGAGTTGGCCCTGGACCCGCGTACGGTAGCCAAATGGCTGACCCAGGGCCACTTCCGGCAAAGAAAGGCAACTCCAAAACCCAGCAAGCTGGACCCGTTTAAAAACGACATCCGGCGCATGCTCGAGACCCATGCCTATAGCGCCACTCAGATCCTGCAGCACATCCGTGAACAGGGTTTTGACGGCGGCTACACCATCGTAAAGCAGTACGTGCGCAGGGTCCGTCCGCCAAAGTCCCGCGCGTATTTGACCCTGGCGTTTGCCCCCGGCGAGTGCGCCCAGGTCGACTGGGGCTCATTCGGCGCGGTCAACGTGGGCGCCACCCGAAGAAGACTCAGTTTTTTTGTCATGGTGCTGTGCTACAGCCGCATGATGTATGTCGAGTTTACCGTCTCCCAGACCATGGAGCACTTCCTGGCCTGTCATCAAAACGCCTTTGATTTTTTCGGTGCCGTGCCCAAAAAGATCATGGTCGACAATCTCAAGTCCGCCGTGCTCAGGCGCATTGTCGGCCAGAGCCCGGTCTTTAACCCCAAATACCTTGATTTTGCCAACCACTGCGGCTTTACCATCAGCCCGTGCAATGTCGGCAAGGGTAACGAAAAGGGGCGGGTGGAAAACGCCGTGGGCTATGTCAAAAAAAACTTCCTCGCCGGCCTTGACCTGCCCGACTTTGCCGCCATTGGCCCGGCTGTCCGGCACTGGCTGGAGACCGTGGCCAATGTGCGCATCCACGGAGAAACCCGTAAAAAGCCCGCAGAGCTGTTTGAAACCGAACGACCGTCTTTAAGCCCACTGCCGGCCAATGGCTTTGATGTGGGCACCGTCGGTCAGCTCAGGGCCTCGAGCCAGTTCCGCATTACCCTGGAGACCAACCGCTACTCGGTGCCGGCCGAATATGCCGGACAGCGCCTGACGCTGAAAGCCTATCCCGACCGGCTCTGCCTCTATTGCAACGATCAGCTGATCGCCCGTCATGTCCGCTGCTATGACCGCCACCGGGACTTCGAGGACCCGGATCACCCCAAAGCGCTGCTGACCCAGCGCAAAAAGGCGCGGGATCAGAAAATATTCATGCGCTTTTTAACCCTCTCGCCCAAGGCCGACCTCTACTACCGCAAGCTCGAGCAGCGCCGCCTGAACCCCCATCATCACGTGCGCAAGATCGTGGCCTTAAGCGAGATATACGGCCCGGAGGCCACAGCCAGGGCCATGGAGGACGCCTTTTTCTTCCAAGCCTTTTCATCAGAGTACATCACCAACCTGCTCGAGCAGCGCACCCGCTACCGGCCCGCGCCGGGGGCATTGCACCTGACCCGGCGCGAAGACCTGCTCGATATCAGCCTTGAGCACCCGGATCTTTCCATTTACGCATCCGAAAGGAAAAACGATGAGCGCTGACACCCCCCAGGACTTGATCGATCAACACCTGAAATATCTGAAACTGCCCTTTATGCGGGAACACCACCAGAGCCTGGCCGCACAGGCCGCAACAAAACACTGGTCTCATGCGGGCTACCTTGAAAAGCTGGCCGACGGGGAGGCGGCCCTGCGCCGGGATCGCTCCACCCAACGGCGTATCCGCCTGGCCGGCTTGCCGGTCATCAAAACCCTGGACCAGTTCAACTGGAGCTGGCCCAAAAAGATCAACCGTCTCCAGGTCCAGAACCTCTTCCGCCTGCAGTTTGTCGCCGACAGATCCAATGTGATCTTCCTGGGCGGCGTTGGGTTGGGAAAGACCCACTTGGCCATTGCCCTGGGGTATACGGCCTGTCTGAAAGGCGACTCCGTGCTTTTTGCCACCGCGATCGATGTCATCAACACCCTGGCCGCGGCCCAGGCGACCGGCCGCATGAAACAGGCGCTGAAAAAATACACCCGCCCATCGGTGTTGATCCTTGACGAACTAGGCTTTCTGCCCATCGACAAGGCCGGAGCCGATCTATTGTTCCAGGTGATCAGCCTGCGCTACGAGACAGGCGCCATGGTGATTACCTCAAACCGCGCCTTTAAGGATTGGTCGGAAATCTTCAATAACGACTCCACGCTGACTTCTGCAATCCTTGACCGGCTGCTGCACCATGCCGAAACCGTTGTCATCGAAGGTAAAAGCTATCGCATGAAAGACAAGATTGACCCCTGAATATCACCTGCCGGGAGGTGCTGTAACTTTTTAAATACTGCCTCGGCACCTCCTTCCTCCCTCACTTCGACCCTACATTTTTAAACCGCCGAATTTGAGACATTTTCACACAGCCGCTGACAGTATGGAACAACCCGGCTGAAATCATGAGATTACCAATGGCGAAGCTGGCATATGTCAAAACCCAGAAGGTTTGGAAACTATACTGGAAAAGGGCAAGTGGGAAATGGGCGAGATACGATCCA
>JARGFI010000090.1 GCA_029210745.1 Desulfuromonadales bacterium | reverse complement strand
ATCCGCAAATTCTGCCCGCTCGACGAGGCAGGGGGAAAATTGCTGGAGATGGTGGTTGATAAACTCGGCATGTCGGCGCGTTCTTACAGTCGGATTCTCAAGGTTGCCAGGACCATTGCCGATCTGGCCGGGGAGGAGAGCATCCGCCAACAGCACTTGGCCGAGGCGATACAGTACCGAGGATTGGATCGGAAATTGCGTTGAAGCGAAATTCAAGGTCTCTATGTCCGGTGTACACCTTGGGTAATAATAAACTTTGATTTTGATAATTATTTGTTTTGGTGTATTTTTAGGACTCTTTTAGGGGAGATATGCACGTTTGGTCGGGGATTTCTTCTTTCTTTAAAATCTTTTTGTTCTCCTACCGTTAAGCTTTTGACTAAAAAAGTCTGGTTCTATTCTATGATGCTATTGAAAATGGAGGCGTCCAAACCTGTTGTCCTGATGTGCGTCGTCGCTGCAACCCTGACCTTCGGGTTCCTGGATCTGAAAGCTGGCGGAACAGAGATCAGTTTTTCAATTTTCTATCTGCTCCCGATCAGCCTTTCAACCTGGTATCTGAGTCCCGGCTTCGGCTATGGAGTCGCAGCCTTTTCTCTGTTTTTGCGGGGATGGATCGACCTTTCGCGTCTTGATCTCTATTCCCATCCTTTCATTCCCCTTGAAAATACAGCTCTGCGCGCTGTCTTTTTCATTGGCGCCGTCTGGGCTATCGGCAGGATTCGACTGCTGATGGAAAGAGAACGTCGGTTCGGGACCACGGATTTCCTGACTGGGTTGCCCAACAGCCGGGCCTTATATGAAATGCTGGCTGGGGCGCAAAATCGATGTATAAGAGCCGGCAGCCCCCTCACCATCGCCTTCATGGACTGCGACAACTTCAAACGTATCAATGACCTCGAAGGTCACCGAGCTGGCGATAAGGTCCTGGCGCTAATCGGTGAAACCTTGCAGCAGAACATCCGCAGGGGGGACTTTGCCGCTCGCTTGGGCGGCGACGAATTCGCCCTGCTTTTGCCAGACACGGATGAGGAGGCGGGACTTCAGGTCTTGACACGTTTGCATACGTCTCTCCTTAAAGCGATGGAGACCGGGGGGCACCCGGTGACGTTCAGTGTCGGAGCGGTGACCTACGCTGACCCTCCGGAATCGGTGGATGATATGCTTCATCGGGCGGACACTCTTATGTACTCGGTGAAGGCTCAGACCAAGAACCGGGTGGTCATCGAACAAGTCAAAAGCTGAGCCAACCCGACATTGGTTCTGCCCCTTCTAAGGACAGGGCCGTTCCGGCGCATACCCTTTCAGTGAATTTTTATCTTGCCTTTTACCTCTGTTCTCTATAGTCTCACTCACTTAACTCACGGGTCTTTGTCCCAGCATTTCGGATTCCCCATGTAAACTTGAAAGTTCTTTTTTGCTCAGTCATTATCCCAAGGAAGTTTTTCCATTTATCATCGATCTGCAGACCCTTTACTTCGACGCCTGCCTGTTTTTTCGATTGACTCCGTTCTGATCGGTTAAACCGCCTCATATCGTCTGTTTCCACTAAGGCAAAGTTTTTTTCATGCTGTATCCGGCACGCCCGATGCGGCTTGGGAGCTTTTGTCCAAATTTCTTCTTCGTGTAAGGTTCTTTATCCCATGATTCACGCTTTTCGTACTATCCGCAATACCTGGGTCTCCAACCTGCGCGGTGATGCCCTCGCCGGCATCGTCGTCGCCCTCGCCCTGATTCCCGAGGCGATTGCCTTTTCGATCATCGCCGGGGTCGACCCCAAGGTCGGCCTCTATGCTTCGTTCTGTATTTCCGTGGTTACCGCTTTTGTCGGTGCCCGCCCGGGAATGATCTCGGCGGCCACGGGCGCCATGGCTCTGCTGATGGTAACCCTGGTGAAGACACATGGCCTGGAGTATCTGCTGGCAGCGACCCTGCTCACCGGGGTTCTGCAGATGCTGGCCGGCGGCCTGCGCCTCGGTTCGCTGATGCGTTTCGTCTCGCGTTCGGTGGTGATTGGCTTCGTCAATGCTCTTGCCATCCTCATTTTTCTGGCGCAAATCCCCGAGCTCACCGCTGTTGCTTGGCCGGTCTATGCCCTAGTCGCGACCGGCCTCGGCCTGATCTATCTCTTCCCCTACATCACCCGGGCCGTCCCCTCGCCGCTGGTGTGCATCGTGGCGCTGACCGCCTTCACCATGCTGTTCGGGGTAGATGTGCGCACCGTGGGCGATATGGGCGCGCTACCCGACAGTCTGCCGATCTTTCTGCTCCCCGACCTGCCGCTGACCTTCGAAACCCTGGCGATCATCTTCCCCTATGCCGTGACCCTGGCCGTTGTCGGCCTGCTCGAATCGATGATGACGGCGACCATCGTCGACGACCTGACCGATTCGCCCAGCGATAAAAACCGCGAATGCGTCGGCCAGGGGGTGGCCAATATCGCTTCCGGTTTTCTCGGCGGCATGGCCGGCTGCGCCATGATCGGCCAGTCGATCATCAACATCAAATCAGGCGGTCGCGGCCGTCTCTCTACATTGCTTGCCGGGGTTTATCTGCTGCTGATGGTGGTCTTTCTCGGCGACTGGGTGGCGAGCATTCCCATGGCGGCACTGGTGGCGGTGATGATTATGGTGGCCATCGGTACCTTCAGCTGGGGGTCGATCCGCAACCTGCGCAAGAACCCGGCGAGTTCGAGCATCGTCATGACCTCCACCGTGGTCGTGGTGGTGGCGACCCACAATCTGGCTCTGGGGGTCATGGTCGGCGTACTGCTCAGTGCCTTGTTCTTCGCGCACAAGATCGGTAGAGTGCTGCATATCGGTTCGAGTCTCTCGGCGGACGGCCTGACCCGCCACTACCAGGTGACCGGTCAGGTCTTCTTTCCCTCGGCCGAGCGCTTCATCGCTTCCTTCGATCTGAAAGAGGCGATCGAGAGAGTGCAGATCGATGTCAGCCGCGCCCATTTCTGGGACATCACCGCCATTGGCGCCCTCGACAAGGTCATCATCAAGTTTCGCCGCGAAGGGACCGAGGTGGAGATCGTCGGCCTCAACAAGGCCAGCGAGACAATGGTCGACCGCTTCGCGGTCCACGACAAGCCCGAGGCCGTAGAAGCCTTGATGGGGCATTAAGGGAGCACCGCTATGAAAAATCGCGTTTTGGCCTGTATTGACGGTTCGACTTATTCCCCCGCTGTGTGTGATGCCGCCGCCTGGGCGGCCCTACGACTCGAAGCACCACTGACCTTCCTGCACGTGCTGCACAAGGAGCAGGCTGCTCCCCCGGTCGATCTGAGCGGCAGCATCGGCCTCGGTGCCCGTGAATCACTGTTGGAGGAGCTGGCGGCGCTTGATGAAAAGCGCGGCAAGTTGGCCCGGCAGCAGGGACAGCAGCTGCTTGACGCAGCGCAGGAGCGGGCTCGCAGCGCCGGTGTCGCCGCGCCCGAAGGCTTGCAGCGGCGTGGTGGGCTGGTGGAAACTCTGAGCGAGCAGCAGGAGGAGATCCGCCTGCTGGTCCTCGGCAAACGGGGCGAAGCGGCGCAGGTGGCCTCCGAACATCTGGGCAGTCATCTGGAACGGGTCATCCGCTCTTTGCAGCGTCCCATTCTGGTGACGCCTACCGAATGGCACCCGCCGCAACGGATCATGCTTGCCTTCGACGGCAGC
>JARGFI010000008.1:4054-71054 GCA_029210745.1 Desulfuromonadales bacterium | reverse complement strand
TGAATGGCCATTTACACAATCTTTTTTACACCCTCCGGTTCCCGCACACGGCTTTCCGATGTTCTTCACCGCGAGGCATGCGCTTTTAGCGCCCCGCCGTTTGTACACAACCTATCCTTATCCCGTTATGCAAAAGAACGTTGATCTCTTGAGATTGGCTCCAGGCGATTAATCTGATTTGCCTCAGGGCTGTTCATTGCGTGCCAAAGGTCCCAGTCTTGTTGCAATCCCAGCCAGAAATCAGCAGACATCCCTAAAACGCGGGAAAGTCGCAATGCCGTATCTGGTGTCACCGAACGTTTACCATTAATAATTTCGTTGAGACGAGGGTAAGAAACACCCAGGCAACGAGCGAGTTCGGTTTGAGTAAGGCCTAGCGGTTTGACGAATTCCTCAAAAAGCATCTCCCCAGGATGTGTCGGGGGTCGATTTCGCGGCAGTCGCCTGCCAACATCAGTGGTAATCTGTGATTTCGATCTCGTAAGCATGGCATTCCTTCCAGGTAAAACAAATTCTATATTGTTGATTAATGCGGATACTGTATTGATTCTCCCGGTCGCCTTTCAGCTGTTCCAATCGATTTCCCGGCGGAACTTTGAGTTCATTAATTTCCCGTACTCTGTTAATCTGATCCAATTTCCGACGAGCAACCGACCAAATAGGTTGCGGACAACATCTGCGAGCTGCCTGCGATGCCACACCATCAAAAATATCCTCTGTGCCCGCAGATTTAAAGGTCACTATCATGTGTCATTTTATAACGGACACCATTATAAGTGTCAATCTATTTCCTCCCATCCAACAACGTATTTGTCTGGTTTATCAAAGATAACTCCGCAATACGCGCCCTTGACAAGCTCGTCGACGATCACTACTTTTTGATGACCGGGAAGAACTGTCATTTGGCAAAATGGCAGTATACTGGTGAAATGTCGTGACACACATCGTAACCATGCTTAGTGCGGAGGCAACGTGGACCCGAACAGATTGACCCAAAAAACCCAGGAAGCATTCAGTCAGGCTCAAAATACAACGGTCAAGTTCGGCCATGTCGAGGTCGACGGGGAGCATTTGCTGCATGCGTTGCTTCATCAGGACGATGGCTTGGTCCCACGCATCCTCGAAAAGATGAGCATTCCTCTTGACTCGGTTCGCAGCGCCGTTGAGCAGGAACTGCGTTCCCGCCCTTCGGCCTCCGGCCCCGGCATGGAAGCGGGGAAAATCTACGTCACCCAGCGGCTTAACCGCCTGCTGGTGGAGGCCGAAAGCGAAGCGAAAAGTTTGCAGGACGAATACGTCAGTGTCGAGCACCTGCTCCTGTGTTTCTTGAAGGAAGGGAAGGGCACCGCCGCCGGGCGCATCCTCAGCCAGTTCAATATCGATCGGACCCGCCTGCTCGGGATCCTCAAGGAGATCCGTGGTCATCAACGCATCACCAGCGCCGACCCGGAAAGCACCTACGAAGCGTTGCTGAAATACGGTCGCGACCTGGTCGAAGAAGTCAAGAAAGGACGACTCGATCCGGTTATCGGTCGTGATGAAGAAATTCGCCGCACGATCCGCATCCTCTCGCGCAAGACCAAAAACAACCCGGTGCTGATCGGCGAACCGGGGGTCGGCAAAACCGCTATCGCCGAAGGGCTGGCTCACCGCATCGTACGCGGCGATGTCCCGGAGGGGCTCAAGGACAAAACCGTTTTTGCCCTCGACATGGGCGCGCTGATCGCCGGAGCCAAGTATCGCGGCGAGTTCGAGGAGCGCCTCAAGGCGGTCCTCAACGAAATCCGCGAAAGCGACGGGCGCATTCTTCTCTTCATCGATGAGCTGCACACCATCGTCGGCGCCGGCAAGACCGAAGGTGCCATGGACGCCGGGAACATGCTCAAACCGATGCTGGCTCGCGGGGAACTCCACTGCATCGGTGCCACGACCCTTGATGAATACCGCAAATATATCGAAAAAGACCCGGCGCTGGAGCGCCGCTTTCAGCCGATCCTGATCGACCAGCCGACGGTCGAGGAGAGTATCAGTATCCTGCGCGGACTCAAGGAGCGTTTCGAGGTCTATCATGGGGTGCGCATTCAGGACAACGCCCTGGTCGCCGCTGCGGTTCTCAGCCACCGCTATATCTCCGACCGCTTTCTGCCCGACAAGGCGATCGACCTGATTGACGAAGCCTGCGCCACCATTCGCACCGAGATCGACTCCCTCCCCGCCGAACTCGACGCGATTACGCGCCGGGTGATGCAGCTGGAAATCGAAGAGGCGGCGCTGAAAAAAGAGAAGGATGCGGCGAGTAAAAAACGCCTTGAAATCCTCGGACGCGAACTCGCCGATCTCAAAGATCAGTCCGCCACCCTGACCACCCAATGGAGCAACGAAAAAAACGCGATCAAAAAACTTCAGGAGCTGCGCGAGGAGATTGAAAAAACCCGTCAGAAAATCGCTGTGGCGGAACGCAACTACGACCTTAATCTGGCTGCGGAACTGAAACACGGCAAGCTGCCCGAGCTGGAACGCAAACTCGGTGAAGCGGAAGCCGCAACCGCTGTCGATACCAGCTACAAACAGCTTTTACGCGAAGAAGTCACGGAGGAAGAGATCGCTGACATCGTCTCGCGTTGGACCGGCATCCCGGTCAGCCGGCTGGTCGAGGGGGAAAAAGAAAAGCTGCTCAAACTCGACACGATCCTCCATCAACGCGTCATCGGCCAGGACGAAGCGGTGCAGCTGGTCACCGACGCAGTGATTCGTGCCCGCAGTGGCATCAAGGATCCCCAGCGCCCGATCGGCTCCTTTATCTTTCTCGGCCCGACCGGCGTCGGCAAAACCGAACTCGCCCGCACCCTCGCCGCAACCCTCTTCGACAGCGCGGAAAACATGGTGCGGATCGACATGTCGGAATATATGGAACGTCACAGCGTCAGCCGCCTGATCGGTGCTCCGCCGGGGTATATCGGTTATGACGAGGGGGGGCAACTCACCGAAGCGGTGCGCCGCAAACCGTACAGCGTCATCCTCTTTGACGAGATTGAAAAAGCGCATCCCGATGTCTTTAATACCCTGTTGCAGATTCTCGATGACGGTCGCGTCACCGATTCACAGGGACGCACCGTCGATTTCAAGAACACCGTGATCATCATGACCAGCAACATCGGCTCGGGGTTTCTGCTGGAGGGGATCAATGCCCAGGGAGAGATATCTGACGACGCGCGCACCGCGGTGATGGCTGAGTTACGACGGCATTTCCGCCCTGAATTTCTCAACCGGGTCGATGACACGGTGCTCTTCAAGCCGCTGCACAAGGACGAGATCGCCGCGATCATCGAACTGCTGATCGACGAACTGCGTGCGCGTCTCACCGAGCGCAACATCGCTCTCACCATCAGTGACGCGGCCAAGCTCTTCATCGCTGATGCCGCCTACGATCCGGTCTACGGAGCCAGGCCGTTGAAACGGTATTTGCAACATAACCTGGAAACGGCCATCGGTCGCAAACTTATCAGCGGCGAGGTTGCCGACGGTGCGGAGATCATTGTCGAAGTCAAAAACGGAAAATTGGGAATTGTTACAGAGCGTCAGTAATCCGAGCAGGAGTTCCGCGCTGAAGACGGGGGGCGCCGGGAGGGAGTTCTCACGGCGCTACCCCCGTTATGACAGAGCATCAGCCCTTCACTAAACCCTCAACCAGCTGCGTCACTGCCGCGAGCGCTGCCGGTAATTTATCCGGCTCACTCCCCCCCGCCTGGGCCAGGTCGGGGCGCCCACCCCCCTTGCCACCGACCAGTGCGGCGAGTTCCTTGATCAGATTGCCGGCGTGAAGCGGCCCGACCAGATCTTTGCTCACCGCGACAAGCAGATTCACCTTCCCCGCAAAGACGCAACCAACGACGATGACCCCCGAGGGAACCCGTTCACGCAGCCGGTCGGAGAACTCCCGCAACGCCTTGCCGTCCATCTCATCGACCTTGACCGCCAGCACCTTGATCCCGGCGACATCCTGCATCTGCTCCAGCAGTTCCGCCGATTTTCCGACATTGAGTTGCGTCTGCAGATGGTCGATATCGCGCTCCAGCTCTTTCTGATGCTCCAGCATCTTGCGTAAACGCGATTCCAGCTGTCCGACATCACTCTTGACCAGTGCGGCGACGTCGCGCAACATTGCGTCGCGACGATTGACATAGTCAAGAGCAGCGCCACCGGTCAACGCTTCGATCCGCCGTACTCCGGCGGCAATCCCGGTTTCCTGGACAATGCGGAACAGGCCGATATCTCCGGCAGCGGACGTATGTGTGCCGCCACAGAGTTCCATACTGAAAGCACCGGTGCGCACCACCCGGACACTATCCCCGTATTTTTCACCAAAGAGCGCCGTCGCTCCGGCGGCCAGCGCGTCTTCCTGCGACATTTCACGCACGTCAACAGCGGCGTTTTCACGAATGCGGCGGTTAACCTCCTGTTCGACCTGAGCAATTTCTGCCGGGGTCATGGCAGAAAAGTGGGTAAAATCGAAACGCAACCGTTCCGGCGTAACCAGGGAACCGGCCTGTTTGACATGGTCCCCCAGAACATTGACCAGCACCGCCTGGAGTATGTGGGTCGCGGTGTGATTGAGGCAGGTTGCCTGGCGTACCTCGCGGTCAACGGCAAGCTCGGCACTTTCGCCCTGCTGCACAGAACCGGAAACGATTTCACCAACGTGGATAATCAGCTCGGGGAGCGGACGGTGGGTCGTGTCAATCCGCACCTCGCCGCGTTCCGTGGCCAGCGTCCCTCGATCACCGGTCTGTCCGCCGGACTCACCATAAAAGGGGGTCAGTGAGGTGACAATTTCAACCCGGTCACCCTCTTCCGCCCCACTGACCTGCTGGCCATCCTTGAGAATCGCCAGCACATTACCAAACCCGGTCAGCTCGCGATAGCCGACAAATTCGCTGCTGATCCCCGCTTCGTGGAGTTGGTGATAGATCGCCGAGACCGCCTCTTCGCCCGAACCTTTCCAGTTTTCCCGAGCTTTGGCGCGTTGCTCGGCCATGCAGCTTGCAAACCCCGCGGCGTCGATGCCGAGCCCTTCCTGGCGCACAATATCAGCCGTCAGATCGGTCGGGAAACCATAGGTGTCGTAGAGTTTAAAGAGCACCGGGCCGGGGATCTGCGCCTCGCCAGTGCGCTTGAGCTTCTCGACTTCTTCGTGCAGAATCCGCAGCCCATTATCGAGCGTCTCCATGAAGCGCTCTTCTTCGGCGCGAATCACTTTTTTAATAAAACTTTCGCGCGCAATCAGCTCGGGATAGGCTTCCCCCATCAGCTCCTTGACCGCATCGACCACCTGATAGAGGACCGGATCAGCAGCACCAAGCATCTTGGCATGACGCGCCGCCCGACGCATGATGCGCCGCAAAACGTAGCCACGCCCTTCGTTGCTTGGCAGCGCCCCGTCGGCGATCAAAAAGGTCATCGCGCGGATGTGATCGGCAATGACCCGCAACGAGACATCGTCTTTGTCGTTGTCACCGTAGCTTTTGCCAACCAGCCTGACGATATGGCGGATGATCCCCTGCAACAGATCCGTGTCGTAGTTCGACTGCACGCCCTGCATGACGGTGGTGATCCGCTCCAGCCCCATCCCGGTGTCGACCGCCGGGTTCGGCAACGGTTCCAGGGTGCCGTCCGCCTGGCGATTGAACTGCATGAAAACATTGTTCCAGATCTCCATGTAACGGTCACAATCGCAGCCGACATTGCATTGCGGATCAGCGCACGCCATTTCAGGGCCATTGTCCCAGAAAATCTCGCTGCATGGTCCGCACGGCCCGGTATCCCCCATGGCCCAGAAGTTATCATCCTCAAAGCGGAAGATGCGCTCGCGCGGAACCCCTTCCTGCGTGTGCCAGATATCGGCAGCCTCGTCATCATCGGTATAGACGGTCACGTAGAGACGATTTTTATCAAGACCGAGATCAACGGTGAGAAATTCCCAGGCGTAGGCGATAGCTTCTTTTTTGAAGTAATCCCCGAAAGAAAAATTACCGAGCATTTCAAAGAAGGTATGATGACGGGCGGTCCGCCCGACATTCTCCAGATCGTTATGCTTGCCACCGGCGCGAACACATTTTTGTGATGACACGGCACGCACATAATCGCGCTTTTCCTGACCGAGAAAACAGTCCTTGAACTGGTTCATCCCCGCGTTGGTAAAGAGCAAGGTCGGATCGTTATGCGGAATCAGCGACGAAGACTCGACGACGGTGTGCCCGTGCCGGGAGAAATAATCGAGAAAGCGCTGACGGATTTCCTTGGCAGTCATCTTTGTGGTGGCGGTTGTCATCGTCCATCTACCCCTTTTGCAGTACCGACAAAATATCACCGAGAGCAAACCCCCGGCGTTGAAAAAACTGGATCACCCGCCGCCGCTCACGGTTATCAGCAAGGTGGTGGTCATAATGTGGATAACGCCGTTCAAGCTGCTCGCGAAGGACCTCAAGCGGGGGATACTCAGCAGTGGCGGTGGTCATGGCCAGATCAATCAAGTCGTCCGCCACCCCGCCACGTCGCAACTCCCACCCCAGCCGACGACCGACCGCTCGTCCCTCGCGCAGCAGCATCCGCGCCCGGTTCAGGGCGAAACGACGGTCGTCAAGATAACCGAAATCGCGACAACGCTCCAGCGCCGCCGCGATCTCATCGTCGGGAAACTGCTTCTCTTGCAGCCGCCGGAGCAACTCCGACTCACTGCGATCGCGCACGGTCAGCAGGCGTAACGCGGTGCTCAGGGCATCAGAAGCGCTCGACCGTTGCGCTGCCATCATCGTCCGCCTTTTCCCCCTCAAACGCATCCCACGACTGGTCGGAAGTCGACGAAATACCGGAAACTTTCAGCTTGAAATCATCCGGGTTGGAACTCTGCCGCAACGCCTCTTCGAAGGTGATGAATTGCCGTTTGAACAGCAACAGCAGCGACTGATCGAAGGTTTGCATCCCGTAGGTCTCGTAGCCTTGCTGCATGGCATCCTTGATCTGACGGGTTCTTTCCTTGCTCTCGATCAGCTCCCGGGTGCGCGCGGTCGAAATCATAACTTCGACGGCCGGCACCCGTCCCTTGCCGTCGGCGCGCGGTACCAGTCGTTGGGAGATAATGCCGCGAATGACCCCGGCAATCTCGCCACGAATCTGCTGCTGATGGTGCGGCGGAAAGACTGAAACGATCCGGTTGATCGTTTCGGTGGCATCGATCGTGTGCAGTGTCGACAGGACCAGATGCCCGGTTTCAGCGGCGTGCATCGCGGTTTCAATCGTCTCCATATCACGCATCTCGCCGACCAGAATAACGTCTGGATCCTGACGCAAAGCGCTTCTGAGTGCCCCGGCATAACTTTCCGTATCGATCCCGAGTTCGCGCTGATTAATAATACTTTTTTTGTCACGATGCAAGTATTCGATCGGATCTTCAATGGTCACAATATGCGAGGTGCGGTTGGCATTGATATAATCGATAATCGCCGCCAGGGTGGTTGACTTTCCGGCACCGGTCGCTCCGGTGACCAGAATCAGGCCACGCTGCTCGTTGGCGATTTTTTTGATCACCGGCGGCAGGTTCAGATCATCAACACCGAGGATATCGAATGGAATCGCGCGGAAAACCATCGATACCGTACCCCGCTGCGAAAAGACGTTGGCGCGAAAACGCCCGAGACCGGGAACCCCGTAGGCCAGATCGACCTCGTGAATTTCCTGAAACAGCATCCGCTGCTTGTCGTTCATGATCTGGTCAGCCATCTTCATCATCTGCGTCCCATCGAGACGCGGAGCTTTCGGCAATGGCCGCAAGGCGCCGTCAATCCGGTACACCGGTGGCAGACCGGCTTTCAGGTGGATATCGGAGGCGCGGGATTTAAGTGCAATCCCCAGAATATCGTTCAGTTCCATCAAGTTGCTCCCTCGTCACTTGGCTCTACTGGCACGAGACTGAGTTTGGCGATAATTTTCTGTTCAATAGCCGTAGCAATGGCGGGGTTTTCGAGCAGAAACTGTTTGGAGTTTTCGCGCCCCTGGCCGATCCGGTCGCCGTCAAAGGAAAACCAGGCCCCGCTCTTTTCAACGATCCCCTGTTCGACGCCGATATCGAGCATATCCCCCTCACGGGAGATGCCGGTACCGTACATGATGTCGAATTCCGCTTCCTTGAACGGCGGCGCAACTTTGTTTTTGACGATCTTAACCCGCGTCCGTCCGCCAACCACGTCCTGCCCTTGCTTGAGCGCAGCGATGCGGCGAATATCCATGCGCACCGACGCATAGAATTTGAGTGCATTGCCGCCGGTTGTGGTCTCGGGGTTACCGAACATCACGCCAATTTTCATGCGAATCTGATTGATGAAAATCAGGCTACAGTTCGACTTGCTGATCGTTCCGGTCAGTTTGCGCAGCGCCTGCGACATCAACCTCGCCTGTAACCCCATGTGTGAATCTCCCATTTCGCCTTCAATTTCGGCACGGGGAACCAGCGCGGCGACCGAATCGACGACCAGCACGTCGATCGCCCCGCTGCGAATCAGGGTTTCGGTAATTTCCAGCGCCTGCTCACCGGTATCGGGTTGCGAAACGAGCAGATCGTCGGTCCTCACGCCAAGACGTTTGGCATAACCGATATCGAGCGCGTGTTCGGCATCGACAAAGGCGGCAATCCCCCCCTTCTTTTGCGCCTCGGCGACGATATGCAACGCCAGCGTTGTTTTTCCGGACGATTCAGGGCCGTAGATTTCGATGATCCGCCCGCGCGGCACGCCGCCAACCCCCAATGCCAGGTCGAGGCTCAGTGCTCCGGTTGAAATAACCTGGATATCCGGCACGACATGGCCTTCGCCCAAGCGCATAATACTGCCTTTACCAAACTGCTTTTCAATCTGCGACATCGCCAGATCAATGGCCCGATCCCGATTCTGATCACTCATTTTCCACTAACCTCCACAGGGGAAGAAAAAAAACTGTTCGATGCAGGTGCCTGCTCTGCGGATGCCCCCCGTTAACCGCCAAGCAACGCGACCCGGCGCGAAAGATGTTCCGCGCCGGTTGTTTGCAATCGACTTTCGTATAACACCAGCCGCTTCACCTGCCAACTCACCACGGCAGTGCTTGCGGATGAAGCGAACAACTCTGCGGCCACCGGTTGCGGATGACGCAACCGGCCCAGGGTCAGGTGCGGAGAGAAGGTGCCGGAGGCGGTGACGAGCCCGGCTTGCCGCCACCCGGCCAGCAACGTACGCTGCAAGTCAAGCAGCGTTGGTGACGCCTCCAGCCCGAGCCAGAACCCCCGTGCCCACCGCTTGCGCGGAAAGGCCCCGATTCCGGTCGAACGCACCACGAACGGGGCGAACCGGGCACTTACCGATAGCATGATTGCGGCTATTTTATCAAGTGCTTCTTCCGGTTGATCGCCGAAAAAGCATAAGGTCAGGTGCAAGGTTTCCGGGCGCGTCCAGCGTGCCTGCGGGAAATGCCCCGCCAGTTGTCGCTGCATATCCGCAAGTGCGTTACGGACGTGCTCCGGCACCGGCAGCGCGACAAAACTCCTGACCAGTGTTACGTCTGCACGATCCGCTGCGGCGATGCTCACCCCTGATCAATCCGGTCCGTTTGTGCTGCGCCAATTATGGTCGCCGACTGTGACAGATAACGTCGCAGCCATTCGAGCGCCATCATCGCCGTCATCAACCGCACCTGCGCGCGATCGCCATGAAACAGGTAACGTCGCACCGTCTCCCCCTCAGCCGTTGCCAGGGCAATAAAAACGGTGCCGACCGGTTTCCCGTCCGTCCCGCCATCCGGTCCGGCGATACCGGTCACCGCCAAGCCCAGATCGGTCCGCGCCTGCTGGCGAATGCCATGTGCCATGTCCCGCGCGCACGCTTCGCTGACCGCGCCTTCACCCTCCAGGATGCGTTGCGAAACCCCCAGCCAATGATGTTTGGCCGCATTGGCGTAGGTTACCGCACCGCGTTCCAAAAAAGCTGACGCGCCGGGCAGATCGGTCAGCAGTTTGGCGATCAAGCCCCCCGTGCATGATTCCGCCAGCGCCAAAGTTTTTTCGGCAGCGACCAGCGCCTTGCCCACCACCCCGGGGAGGGTCTCATCATCGACAGCGACAAGATACTCACCGAACGCCACGCGGAGCGTCGCTGCGGCGGCAACCAGCGCATCAGCCTGCGCTCCATCAGCCTTCAACTTGATCGTCACCAGCGGATATTCAACGCCGAACGCCACCCGCACCGACGCTGGCAACGACAGAGCATCAAGGCGTTCTTCAACCTCCGGCTCAGGGAGCCCGAAGATGTGCAACCGTTTAAGCAGCAGAGGCAGACCAACGGCGTCTTCAATCACCGGCAGGACCGACGCTGTCAGCATCACCGTCATTTCCGACGGAACGCCGGGGAGAAAGAAACAACAACACCCGTTATGCTGCAACCAAAAACCCGGTGCAGTGCCGGTCGGGTTCGGGATAATCTCACTCTTGCGCGGCAGCAGTGCCTGCTTTTCGTTGCGCGGATGCATCGGTCGTTCGCGACGCACAAAAAAGTCGCGCACCCGGCGCAACGCATCATCGTTCAGGGTCAGCGGCCGCTCGAAAGCGTTTGCCGCCGCCCGCGCGGTCAGATCATCAGCCGTCGGGCCGAGCCCGCCGGTGACAATCAGGGCATCGTAACCTGCCGTCAGGCGCAGCAGTGCCGCAGCGATGGCATCCTCGTCGTCAGGCACCGTCGCCACTTCACGCAGTGACAACCCGACATCGCCGAGCTGGCGGGCGATCCGTTGGGTGTTGGTATCAGCGAGCTCACCATTGAGGAGTTCGTCGCCGATGGTGAGAACGGCGATAGTGGGAGAGTTCATGATGTTTATTCCAAAACAAGAGGTGTTTTCACTACGCAGGGCACGGAGCGCATGAAACAAAACGATCCTGCCGTTACGGATAAAACCGTTTCCCTTCGGCCCTGATCTTTTCCCTGAGCCGATCGTGTGGCAGCCGATCCCAGTGGAGAAAATCAATTTTGAACACCAGCGGCAACGCATCAACCTCGTTCCAGAGTTGTGAAAAATCACCGTCACTCAACTCCGGAGCAACAACAGCGAGGTCGAAGTCAGACCATGGTTTGTCCGTCCCTTTGGCACGCGACCCGAAGACCAGCACTTCTTTAATCTGCGGATAACTGCGAAAGATCCGCACCATGTCGGCATAGTGGCGTTCGGCAAGACCGAATACTTGTCGCTCGTTCACCATGTCCGGCATTTCGTTGCCAACTGCCGGAACAGCGGCAAAGCCTGGGTACCGACGAACACATAAACGTCGTCAGCCAGTTTTTCACGATAAGTATGGCTGGTCAGGTTGCGCATCTTCAGCATGTCGGTCCAGCGGTTGCCATCTTCGGTCAGCCCCGCTTGCAGAGCTTCCTGCAAGGCTTCACGCGGTGTTCGAACCGAAAGTCCTTCAGCTTCAAGTTTCAGTTTCAGCATCTTCCAGGCCAGTTCATGGGTAAACTCGAAGCGCTGAATGACCGAATCGCGAATAAATTCATCCTTCGGCTGGGCGAGAGCTTTTTCAAGCTGTGACAGCGCTTTCAGATATTCTTCTATGCGTTCAACCAGACGTTCCCTGTCCATTGAATACTCCTTCAGTAAACAACCGGTTAGCCAAAGAGCTTGATCCTATATTCACCGAGAGACCCGCTTCGTGTCCTCCGTATCTTCGTGGTGAGAACTTTAGGCAAACAACCACAAACACAGCCGCAACGCCACCGCCCCATAAACCCCTGCGACCACGTCGTCAAGCACCACGCCGACGCCGTTCTTCATCTGCTTGTCGAAGTAACTGGCCGGCCAAGGTTTAAAAATGTCGAAGACGCGAAACCAGCAGAAGCCACCGAGCAGCACCCACCAGGTGCAGGGCAGAAAAGCGACGGTGACCAGATAGCCGACCAGTTCGTCGATAACGATCCGGCCGTCATCAACCACGCCGTAGATCTTGCCGGCGGCATCCGAGATCCAGAACGAGAGGCAAAGCAGGGCGGCGAAAGTCAACAACCACAGCAGCGGTGGCAAATTGGCCAGCAACCAGAAGGCCGGGATACCGGCGAGGG
This sequence comes from Desulfuromonadales bacterium, assembly GCA_029210745.1. GTDB lineage: Bacteria > Desulfobacterota > Desulfuromonadia > Desulfuromonadales > JAHYIW01 > JAHYIW01. The sequence goes on along the minus strand of JARGFI010000008.1, from coordinate 58,926 downwards.
TGCCGAAAGTCCCCGGTGCCACCGGGGCGTAACCGAGACCGGCGTTGCTAGAGAAAAACAAAATGATACGGCGCATAATTATCTCGGCAGTCTTTTGGGCTTTTCCGCCTTTTTGGCGAGCTGTTTTTCTTCTGACTTTACTCGTCGTTCAAGTTTTTTGATGTCTTCGGCTGCGGGCAAATCCTCGGGTTTGATCCCTCGGTCGGTCAAGACCTTGCGCACGTCCTGATTGTTTTTAACGTGCTCGTGAGTGATTTCATTTTCATAACGTAAATCGTCACGTCGCATGTTGAAATTTGTGATCTCGGTGGCGAAGTCCTTGGCTTTGATAGTAATGGTTGGCAAAAAATCGGCCAGTGCCCGAGTGTTGGTCACTCCGAGCCGGGTCTTCATCTGCTGGGTGCTCTTGCCACCGAATAGAGCAGAATCCCCCCGACTGCGAATGCGAGCAAATCCGCTATTATCGCCGATGCGCTCGAAGATTAGCCCGGACAATTCTTTTTCCGACAAGGAGAGCTTTTGTCTTGCGGTCAATCGCTCCTGATCTGCCAGACGTTTTTCAATCAGCTCAATGCGACGGGTCTGGATCGCGAAATAGGTTTGCGCAAAAGCGATCTCGACCTTGCGCGAGTCGCCGTTCTGGGCGATGAGATAACACGCATAGCGGGTGAGCATGAGATCGTCAATCTCTTTTTCCGCGCCTTTAGGCATCGGAATCGTTTTTCTGACGTCAGGAAAATGATCCGTTACCGCATGTCCGGCGGTCTGACAGGCAATCTTCGCCTTGTCAATGACCAGTCCGAAGTTACGCCATTGCGTGTACCCCAAAAGCAGTTGAAGTTCACGGGCGAACCAAAACTCCTCACCATCGACCTGACGAGCGTAATCCTCGAAATTCTTGTGCAGCTGGATAATGATGTCGTTTTTCATAGTTGCCCCCCTCCTGATTTTTTTGCCAGATATTTTTATCGTTTTGCCGACGTCAGCAAAACGTTCAACACAGGATAATTGCCACTTCGCCGGGAAGTTCGCATGAGATGAACTCACCGACTCCGCTCCTTGTTCAGCGCCAGGAGTCGCCCCAGCACCTCGTCGTCGGCCAGGTCGGCGGGCCAGCCGTAGGCGGCAGCGACGGCGGCATCAAGGGCGGCGTGAGCGTTGACCAGCCACTGCGGATGCAGGTTATAGAGATTGGTCAGGGTGCGCTTGGCCAGCTCTTTTTCGCAACCCGGCTTGGGCAGGATGCGGTCGGGATAGCCAGCGACGACTTCCGGTACTCGCTCAATCCATTCAGCGGGATTCAGCCAGTTGTCGCGCAGTTCGACCAGCCGCCGCGCCGCTTCGGCGACCGCCTCGGCCTGCGGGGTGCCAGCGTAGCTGCTGGCTGGCAGGTTGGGGGTGAGGCCGGTTGGGAAGGGGAAGGTTTCGAAGGTGGTGGTCGGCGTGTAGCGCGGCCGATCTTCGAGGCTTGTTCCCATGCGCAGTGCCCACAGTTCGTGGAAGCGGGAATGGAGGATGCCGAAGGTGGTGTCGTCGTCGCGGGCGATGACGACCAGTTGACAGTCGGGAAGTACTGTTTTTTCAAGCCAGGTAAACAATCGATATTTTGCTACTCGGGGAGTAGCTATATAGCGGTTGAGTGATGACAGTGCTGTTCTCATTTCCGGGCGAGAGCACCAAAGAAGCCACCAGTTTTCAATTTGTCGATCAAGATGTTGCGTATTTTTTTCTTCTTTTTCCCACGTTATTTTTTTATCCAGAAGATGGTCTTTTACATATTCCTTAATATATTCAAATGGTTTCTCGTATAATGCCGCATCACTTTCGTGCATATCGCATCCGAAGTCGATCACCCAATTGTCTGGCCAGCGTCTTGTAACAGCGGCACCATTTGCGAATGGTTTGACGACATCGATATTGGGTTTCCCATGAGGATTCGGCAACGGCAGAAACCGTCGAGCTTTTTCACCAGATATATCAAAATCTCCTGACTTTTGTGTACCGATAAATCCAATACCTGCATTCTCCGTCAAACGTTTTGCTGTTGTCAGATCGCAGGTAGGGGCGGGTTCCAAACCCGCCCGTTCTGCCGGTCCGGTCAAATCGGCGTAAATGGCTGAAACGGGATTGCCATCCAACCGGGCAGGTTTGGAACCTGCCCCTACAAAATCATTCCCCTCGAAACAGACCAGCGACACCCGTACCGCCGCACCCTCGTTGATCCACGGCTCATCACTCCAGGCGTTGAATATCCGCCCGCTGGCGCAGACGCGCTCCAGCACCTTGCGGTTGGCGCCGCCCCGCACCGAATTGGTGGCGACCAGACCGGCGCGTTGCACGCGATCGGCCTCGATCTCCGCCCGCGCCTTTTCGAACCAGTAAGTCACCAGATCGGCGCCGCCGGGAACGCGGCCCTTGTAGAGCGCCCGCAGACGAGTGACGTAATCGTCCCCCAATTCGGCGAGCATCTTCTTATCGCCGAGAAACGGCGGATTACCGACGATGCAGTCGGCTGGAGGCCAGACGGTTTCGGTTCCGTCGGCATTCAGCAGCGCATCGCGGCAGGTAATGGTGTTGAGCTTCTTGAGAATCGGGTTGGTGCTGTAACCGAGACCGTTCTTGAGGCTCCACTGAATGTCGCCGATCCAGACGGTGACGCGGGCCAGTTCGGCGGCGTAGTCGTTGACCTCGATCCCCAGCACGTTCTGCGGCCCCACCTGGGGGAAGTCACGCTGAAAGCCGAAAATCTCCCCTTCGAGCATCACCCGATGCTCCAGATTCTTCAGCTCGACCAGGGAGAGGTAGAGAAAGTTGCCGCTGCCGCAGGCCGGATCGAGGACCCGCGTGGCGCGGAGTTTGGTCAAGAAAGCGCGGTAGCTCTCCTCGGCCTTCTTGCGCGCCGGGGCACTCTTTTTGTCGAGGGCAGCGTCGATCGCGATTTTGCTCTGACGCCACTCCAGCTCCAGCGGTTCGACCACCACCGGACCGACAATTCGCATGATCGAATCGCGGTCGGTATAGTGAGCGCCGAGCTGGCTGCGCTTGGCCGGGTCGAGGCCGCGCTCGAAGAGGGTGCCGAAGATCGCCGGTTCGATGTCGCTCCAGTCGAGTTTGGCGCAGGCCAGCAGCTGACCGACACTGACGGTATCGAGAGGCAGCGCGGTGTCGTCGTCAAAGAGGCCGCCGTTGAACCAGGGGACGACGTCGCCGAAACCGATCTCTCCGCCGTCGCGCATGGAGGCAAAGAGCAGACCCGCGCGCTCGGCAAACTTCTCCGGCCGCGACTGCACCGATTCGACCATGCGGGTAAAGAGCTGGCCGGGGAGGAGGCCGCTGTCCTCGGCGAACATGCAGAAGATCAGCTTGTTGACGAAGTGGGCGACACTGTGGCTATCATGCCCGGCGTTGCGCAGGGTCTGGGCAAGCCCGGCAAAGGTCTGCGCCGCCTGCTCGGTGACCATGCGTCGGGTGATGCCGGGGCGAAAGCGCTCGGGCTCGACAAAGAGCCAGTGCAACTTCTGCCGCGCCTCGGGCAGCTCCAACTCTTCAAGGGTGAGGGTGTGAATCTCCTGCACCGTGTTGGTAAAGTTGGTGTGGATGATAATCGTTTCCATGTCGGAAACCACCAGCAGCGGCGGATTTTCCAGGGCGATGGCGTAGCGCTGCAACTGGGCAAAGGCGGCGGTGAGATCCTTGTGTTTGCCTTTGTATTCCCAGGCAAAGCAGCCTTTTTTCCAGACATCGGCCCAGCCATCGCCACCGCCGGTCTTGGCGGCACCGCGTTCAAAGGTGAAATGCTCGCCGGTCGGATCGACCTCGGCCGGGGTTTTATGATCGAGCAGCCGACACAGGTCGAGAAAATGTTCTTGCGCAGCCGAACGCTCCTTGAGCGTTGAAGCCTGCCATTTGGCAATAAAATCTCTTGCGGTCAACGTTCCCCCTCCTCATGCTTCACATATTGATCCGCCGCCCGCTCCACCATCCGCATGACCTCCGGCAACGGCGTCCCGTTATTTCTGGCCAATTCACGGCAGCTGTCGAATTCCGGGGTGGCGCGTACCAGCGTGGTGCCGTCAAAGAGAAGCTTGACCTGGACCTCGCCGAGTTCGGTCATCACTGTCGAGGCAACGCGGCGCAACTTGAGACGGCTGGTCTCGTAACAGCGCACGCCGATGGCGCTGCTTTCATACAACACACGGCGGGACAGATGGGTGCCCAGTTCCGTCGGTGCGATCACCGTCAGCCGCACACCAGGACGGTTTTTCTTCATCTGCAACGGGGCAAAAACAACATCCAGAGCACCTTCGTCAAAGAGGCGCTCCATCAGCTCCCCGAGCCATTCGGGATTGGCGTCATCGAGGTGGGTTTCGATCACCGTCACCCGGTCCGTTTCAAGTCCGGCCGCATCATTTTGCTGGGCAAGAAAACCACGCAGGACATTGGGCCGCTCCTCGGGATCGCGGCTGCCGACCCCGTAACCAACCCGTGCGGGGACACAAGGGGGAAAGGACCCGAACGTTGCGACCTCGGCGACAATCGCCGCGCCGGTCGGCGTCACCAGCTCCTGATTTCCGGCAACGAACTGTACCGGCACACCACTCAGCAATGCAAGGGTGGCCGGTGCCGGCAACGGATAATTGCCGTGCCGGGTCGTCACCATCCCCCGGGTCAGCGGCAGTGGCGCACAAACGATCTGTGCGGGAGCGAGGGTCGTCAGGCCGATGGCAGCGCCAACGATATCGATGATCGAGTCAAGGGCGCCGACTTCGTGAAAGTGAACCTCCTCCGGCGTCGTCCCATGCACCCTGGCTTCAGCGACAGCGAGACGCCGAAAAATCCGCCGGGCCAGATCACGCACCGGTAGAGCGAGGGAACTTTCCGCCAGCAGGGTATCGATGGCGCGCCAGGTCCGGTCATCGGTCTGTTCTTCACCGTGGACCAGACAGCGGGTGCCGGCAATTCCCCGACGTTTTTCACGCCGCCATTCAAGCCGGTAACCGGGGAGCGAAAGGGATGCCAGTTGCGTCTCGAAAGCGGCGACGTCAACACCGAGATCGACCAGTAAACCCAGGAACATATCGCCGGAGATTCCGGCAAACGGGTCGAGATAAAGGATCATGCGCAGTGTTCCCGGTTGATCCGGGCAGCGGCGCAGGCCGCACCGAAACCGTTGTCGATATTCACCACCGTAACGCCGCTGGCGCAGGAATTGAGCATCCCCAGCAACGCCGCGACCCCGCCGAAGGCGGCACCGTAGCCGACCGAAGTCGGCACCGCGATCACCGGCACTGCAACCAGTCCGCCAACCACCGACGGCAGCGCCCCTTCCATCCCGGCGACGACAATAATGACACTCGCCCGACCGAGTGCGTCACTTTGAGAGAGGATCCGGTGGATCCCGGCAACACCGACATCGACCAGCTCTTCGACGTCATTACCGAACAGCCGCGCGGTCGTCGCCGCTTCACGCGCCACCGGCAAGTCGGAGGTTCCGGCGCAGATGACCAGTACTGTACCGCGCCCGGTCGCCTTGATCAGCTGCGTTTTCAACACAAATGTACGCCCGACCGGGTCATATTCACCGGCAGGAAAAGAGGCACACAGCACCTCCCCCTTCCCGGCATCGATCCGCGTCGCGAGGACATTCTGTTGCCCGTTCGCCATTCGTCCGATGATCATCTCCAGCTGTTCACAACTCTTGTGTTCCCCCCAGATAACCTCGGGGAACCCCTGACGTAGCGTCCGGTGATGATCAATACGGGCAATACCGACATCCTCGAACGACAACAGCCGGAGACGTTCCATGACATCGTTGACGCCGATATCACCGCTCTGCAGTTCGCGCAGGATTCTTTCGAGTTCGGTGGGGTTCATAACGTTAAAATCCTTACGCCGGAGGGATGGGATTGATAAACACTTCACGCGGGCGGCTGGTGCCGTCTGATGGTCCGACGATCCCTTCCTGTTCCATCTTTTCAATCATCCGCGCGGCGCGATTATAACCAACCCGCAACCGCCGCTGAACCATTGAGATCGACGCCTGTTTGGTCTCGGCGACCAGTGCCAGTGCCTCATCCCACTTTTCATCGTAGTCATCATCGGCATCTTCCGTGTCGCCATCGGTGCCGCTGGCGGGAGTGCTGAGGATCGTTTTGTCGTAATCAGGACGCCCTTGTTTTTTGAGGAAATCAACCACCCGCTGCACTTCGAGTTCGGAGACGAAAGCGCCGTGAATACGCTGTAAAACCCCGGTTCCGGGGGGTAGGAAAAGCATGTCCCCCATCCCCAGCAGCGTCTCGGCGCCCATCGAATCGAGAATGGTGCGTGAATCGGTGCGCGAGAAGACCTTGAACGATAACCGGGTCGGGAAGTTGGCCTTGATCAGGCCGGTGATGACATCGACGCTCGGTCGCTGGGTGGCAAGGATCAGGTGAATCCCGGAGGCCCGCGCCATCTGCGCCAGGCGGGCAATGGACTCCTCGATTTCACGCCCGGCGACCATCATCAGATCGGCAAGTTCGTCAACAATCACAACAATATAGGGGAGGTGCCCATGGTCGAGGACCTCGTCCTCGGCCAGCTCGATCTCCGGTAATTCGTCTTCCAGCTCATCGACCACCGGCACCACCAGTTCGCCGGCGGCCACTCGCCCAAGGCGTTCCTTTTCTTCCTTGGCGATCTTTTTGTTGTAACCGTCGATATTGCGAACCCCCTTGTCGGACATCAACTTGTAGCGTCGTTCCATTTCACGGACTGCCCAGTTGAGCGCCAGCGCCGCTTTCTTGGGATTGGTCACCACTGGCAGCAGCAGATGTGGAATCCCCTCGTAAATCGACAATTCCAGCATTTTCGGATCGACCATAATGATCCGCACGTCCTCGGGGCGGGCGCTGTAAAGAAGGGACAAGACCATCGTGTTGATCGACACGGACTTGCCGCTGCCGGTCGATCCGGCGACGAGCAGATGGGGCATTTTGGCCAGATCGGAAACAACCGTGCGGCCAAAGATATCCTTCCCCAGCGCCATCGGCAACCGCCCGCCAGTCCTCTGAAACTCCAGACTTTCGAAAATCTCCTTGAGATAGACCGTTTCGCGCTCTTTGTTCGGAATCTCGATGCCGACCACACCGCGTCCCGGAATCGGCGCGACAATGCGGATCGAATGGGCTGACAACGCCAGCGCCAGATCGTCGGAAAGTCCCGCAATCTTGTTGACTTTGATCCCCGGCGCCGGAGCGAATTCGTACATCGTCACCACCGGTCCCGGCTTGACCTCAACGACCTCTCCGGTGACCCCGAAATCCTGAAGTTTCTTTTCCAGCAGCCGGGCGTTCATCATCAATGCATCGCGGTCGATCGGCTTCGGCGGCGCGCCTTCGTGGTCGAGCAATGCCAAGGTTGGAACATGATAGGTTCCGGACGGTTCGAGAAAGGCAAATGTTTCCTGCGCCGTATCGACCGACTGTTTACTCCTGGTCTTTTTTACTGCTTGCGGCGCGGGGAGTGCGACCGCTTCGGGCATGACGACGATCGGCGCTATCTGCTTGCGTTGTTTCCCCGCCTTGCCACGCCGCATTCTCTTCTCCATGCGGCGTTCCCGGAGCAATTCAAGGTAAGCGCCGAAGCGGGCCAGCAATCCTTCCAGAAACAGGACCAGCGAGAAGCGCGCGACCAGCAGCACGGCGGCCAGAAAAAAAACACTGAGGACGATCGCCGCACCGGTCGTGTTCAGGTAGCTGGAGAGGGTCGCTACCAGCAGTCGCCCGATCGCCCCGCCGGCCTCGCTGACCTCCTGGCCAAACAGCTGAATCGGGCCGAAACGCAGTGCGATGAGCCCCGAAAAAGAAAACAACAACAGAAAAAAGGCCGCGCCTTTATATAAACGCACCTTCACATCGCGAAATTTAAGCAGGCGCCAGGCAAAAAGAAAACAGGCCAGCGGCAACAGATAGGAAGTGACTCCGAACAATTGCAGAAAGATATCCGCCAGATGCGCGCCAACGACGCCGCCGAAATTATTCACTGCCAGTGGCTGCAGGTTATTATTGAACGAGGGATCGTTACTGTGAAAGGACAACAGACTCAGCAACAGGAAGAGTCCCGCGCCTGCCCAAAAAAATCCGGCGATTTCTTTCTGGAGATGGTCGCGCAAAAAAAGTTTCGATTCCGAACCCATAAAGCTTGCTCCGATTAAATCAGCGAAATGACCAGAAACGTTCCACCGATTATCCAACAATATACGGCAAAAGCAAAGAGGCGTTTTTTACGCACCACCGCCAGCAACCAGTGGATCGCCAGCAGACCGGTGGCAAACGAGGTCACCATCCCGAGCAAACAGGCCGGGACTGCGGCGCTGTTCAACTGGGCCAGGTCCCCCAGCGACAGCAGGGTCGCCCCGCCGACTGCCGGCAGCGCGAGCAAAAAAGAGAAGCGCGCCGCCGTCTCACCGTCAACCCCCTTGAACAACAGTGTAGCGATCGTCGAACCGGAACGCGAAATCCCCGGAATAATCGCCAGCCCCTGGACCGTACCGACGATCAGCGCGTCACTGACGGTCAGCTTGTCGATCATTCGTCCTGAGCGTTCCGCAGTTTTTATCTGTTCGGCAGCGTAGAGAATCGTCCCGGTCACCAGCAGCATCACTGCGGTTACGATCGGCTGTTCAAACAGCCCGGTCAGAAAATCCTTGAAGGTCAAGCCGATAACAGCGGTCGGCACCGACGCCAGAATAATCAGCAGCAGCAGGCGCCGATAGACCTGATAGTCGACGCCGCGTCGAAACGGTGCGACGATCAGCTTGCCAATTTCCAGGCGAAAATAAAGTACCACCGCGACCATCGTCGCCACATGGAGCAGGACATCAAAAGCCACCCCCGGCTGATGAAAACCGGGCAACAGCTGTTGGGCCATCACCAGGTGACCGGAGGAAGATACCGGCAGGAATTCGGTCAGCCCCTGCAAGGCGCCGAGAAAGATTGCTTCCCAGATTGACATCATATCAACACAATTCTCCAGATTGGTCCGTGCGGCGCAGCGTGCGGTCCGCCAGCAGACCGGTTACAGTTCAAGCACCACCGGCAGAATGAGTGGTCGCCGTTCTATCGATTGAATAAAAAAGCGCCGCAGCGCCTTGCGAACGTCAATGCGGAGTTCTTCCAGATCGGTCAACGCCGCGACACTGTGTTCGCTGAAGACGCCGCGCACAATCTCGGCAGCGGCCGCGAGGTAGTCCCCCCGCTCTTCTTCCGGAACGAATCCGCGGGTAAAGAGTTCCGGGCCATAGAGCAGTACACCGGTCGAACGATTGACTGCCAGCAACGCCACCACCAGGCCATGATGAGCCAGGTGGCTGCGATCACGTAACTGCACCGCCCCGACATCACCGACCCCTTTGCCGTCGACGAATATCCGACCGCTCTCAAACGTCCCGGCATTACTCGCTCCGTTGACGGAAAAAAGTGCGGATTGCCCGTTTTCAAGCACCAGCGCGCGCTCCGGAGCGACTCCCATGGCGACCGCCAGACGCGCGTGTTTGACCAGATGACGATATTCACCGTGAATCGGCACGAACGACTGCGGCCGGGTTAGCGCCAGGACCTGTTTGAGTTCTTCGCGACAGGCATGTCCGGAAACATGAATCTCACTGGTTGTTTCGTAGTGAACCTCGGCCCCGCGGCGATACAAATGGTTAATCATGTCGGTGATCGCCTTCTCGTTGCCGGGGATCTGCCGCGACGACAGGATGACGGTATCCCCCTCTTCAAGCTGCAACTGAGCGTGATCGTCGCGGGCCATGCGCGCGAGGACGGACAAAGGTTCCCCCTGACTGCCGGTCGTTAACACCAGGGTCTGTTCCGGTGGCAAGCGTTTGAGCTGGCTGAGATTGATCAGCAGATCATCAGGGATGTTCAAGTAGCCCAGTTGTCGCGCCACCGCCGTGCTGGTAACCATGCTGCGACCGTGAATCAAAACCTTCCGCCCGTGCGCCTGGGCAGCTTCCAGAACCTGACAAATACGGGCGATGTGCGAAGAGAAGGTGCCAATATAGATGCGCCGCGAACAGGTCGGCAGAAGTCGGTGCAGCGCCACCCCCACGGTCTGTTCCGACAGGGTATACCCGTCGCGCTCGACGTTGGTCGAATCGGAGAGCAGCAACAACACCCCCTCTTCACCGTAAGCCGCCAGACGTGCCAGATCGGTCGTTTCGCCATCGACCGGGGTCGGATCGAGCTTAAAATCACCGGTGTGCACCACCAGCCCGGCTGGAGTACGGATTCCCAACCCGACCCCGTCGACGATCGAATGGGCAGCGCGAAAGAATTCGACCTGGAACGGTCCCAGGATCACCTCATCACGCGGGCGGATAACATGCGTGGTTACCCCGCTGAGATTGAACTCACGCAGTTTGGCCTGGAGCAGGCCGATGGTCAGGGCGGTCGCGTAGATTTCCGGCTTGCCCAGCTGACGCCACAGATAAGAGGCCGCACCGATATGGTCTTCGTGACCATGGGTCAGCACCAGTCCGACGATATCGGCACTGCGCCGGGTCAGCAGGCCGATCTCGGGGACGACCAGATCGACGCCGAGCATGGCCGGTTCAGGAAACATCAACCCGCAATCGATAATCAGCAGTTTACCGTCATATTCGAGCGCCATCAGATTGAGTCCGATTTCACCCAGGCCCCCGAACGGCAACAAGCGGATCGTACCGTTATCGTTCTTCACCTAACGGACTCCAGCGCCTGCGCAATCGAGGCGCGTACTTTCTCCATCAGTACACTCCGGTCATCGATGCGGACGGTTTCAATCGGCGGCAGCAGTTCAAGACGGATTGACCCTCCCCGCACCCGGTAGCCACTTTTCGCCATGACCTCGGCGCTGCCGGAAATCGCCACCGGCACGATCACTGCGCCGGCCTGCATCGCCATCGTAAAGCCCCCCTTTTTGAACGGTTGCAAGCGACCATCGAGGCTGCGGGTACCTTCGGGGAAAATAATCACCGAGGTTCCTGCGGCAATCCGGCGCGCCGCTTCGTCGAGGCTGGCAATCGCCTCTTTGCGGTCGGTGCGATCGATCGGAATATGCCCGATACTGCGCATGCAGAAACCGAACAACGGCACGCGAAACAGTTCCACTTTGGCCAGCCAGCGAAATTGTCTGGAGATCCCGACATACAGCGCGGGAATATCAAAATTGCCCTGATGGTTGGGCATGTAGATCACCGCCCGGTCGAGGGGAACACGTTCACCGCCGACCACCTGCAGATGCACCCCCCCCATGAGCAGACAGATACGCGCCCAATAAAACGTGTAGTTGTGAAAATAATCCGGATTAATCAGTGTCAGGGGCAGGCCGGTCAGCATGAAAAAAATTGTAACCAGCGTAAATCCGACCATGAAATAAAGAGTACGCAACATCGTCCAGAAAACTCCGTCTGCAAATAAACTCGCAGTCTATGGAAGTTGGCGGGGGGAGTCAACCATTTCCACAATCGATTGTGTTCCCGCTTTACAGCCTCGCCGCTTTCCGCTAGACTCATTTTTCGAGCATATTTATTTCGTACAAGGAGGCAGCAGACAATGTCCGTTAATAAGGTTATTCTGGTCGGCAATCTGGGAAAAGATCCGGAGTTGCGTTACACCGCATCAGGCGTCGCGGTGGCAACCTTTTCCATGGCAACATCTGAGCGATTCAAAAATCGTGAAGGGGAACAGCAGGAAAAAACCGAATGGCATAATATCGTTGCCTGGCGACAGTTGGCCGAAATTTGCGGCAAATACCTGCAAAAAGGGAAGCAGGTTTATATCGAAGGAAAGATTCAAACCCGTTCCTACGATGATCGCGACGGCAACAAGCGCTACATGACGGAAATCGTCGCCGACCAGATGCAGATGCTGGGGCAGCGTGGCGAGAGTGGTGGCAGCAATAGCGGGGGCGGTTATCAACCACAACAGCAGCGACCGGCGGATAATTTCAACCAGAGCCGGGACAACAACCAGGCCGCAAGTTCACCGGAAAACAGCTTCAATGAACCACCCTTTAACCCGGATGATGATATCCCGTTCTGAGACCTGCTGCGATGATTGAAAAACGTCGACAACTCTTTCTGGCCGTCCTTAAGGACCGTGATGACGAAACGCGGGCGCTTGCCGCTGAAGCGCTGAATGCCCTTGATGCGGCACGCAGTCTGGAGCATCTGCTTAAGATCCTGCGTACAGGTGATCGTGGCCAGCGTATGCGGGCCATCTTTGCGTTGGAAAAGTTTGAATCGGCGCAGGTTTTTAAACCGCTGCTGAGTGAACTTGAAAGCAACGATGCCGATATCCGTGGTGCGGCGGCACAGGTGCTGGGCAACAAATGTCACCCGAAAACGATCGGCTCGCTGGTTAAACTGCTCAAGGATCCGCAACCGTCGGTGCGTGTCTATGCCGCCGCGGCGCTCGGCAATTTCCGCGATCCCCGTCTGCTGCCCTACCTGACGCCGCTGCTCTCCAGCGATGATGACCGTCTGGTGCTGGCGACCGCCGCAGCGCTCGGCAAAATAGGCAGTCCCGACGCCCAGGACGCCCTGGCACCGCTGATCAGTGACCCCCGCCCGGAAATTCGTCGGGCGGCGGTCAAAGCTCTCGCCGCCCTGCGCTGCTGAGTGCCATCACTTGTCACCGGCGCGAACAAAACGATAACCACGCCCCCGCACGGTTTGAAAATGGATAGGGGTTGCCGGGTCGGCTTCGAAATAGCGCCGCAGACGCACGACGAAGTTATCCAGGGTGCGCGTTTCGGTATCAGGACTTACCCCCCAAACCGCCTTGAGCAGCTGTTTACGCTCGACAATCCGTCCCTCATTACGAATAAAATAATCGAGCATCCGTACTTCAAGCTCGGTCAGAACAATCTCCCCGGCGGCTGTTTCCGCGCGCTGTTCATGCAGATGGACCGTGTTGCCACCAAAAACGTACGTTGTTTGCGCACTGTCGGCCGGACGATACCACTCGGAGCGCCGTAACATCCCTTCCACCCGCAACAGGAATTCGTCGAGGCTGAACGGTTTGGCCAGATAGTCGTCGGCACCGGCCTTGAGGCCTTCCACCCGGTCCACCTCGGCGCCGCGCGCGGTCAGCATCAGGATCGGTAGCCGCGGGTCGATAGCGCGTAGTTGGCGGCACACCTCAAAACCGTCAATGCCGGGCAACATCAAATCCAGAATCACCAGGGCGACATCGCCGGTCGGGACGGACAAGGCCTCTTCGCCGGTTTTAACGTGGGTGACCCGAAACCCCTCCGCCTCCAGATTATAAATCAGCCCGCAGGCAATATTCGGTTCATCCTCCACCAGCAGGATATGCGCATCACTCATCCCGCTCTCCCTGCGGGCGGAGCGGCAACTCAATGTAAACAGCGGTTCCCTGACCCTCACCGGCACTCTCCAACCAGACCTTCCCTTTAAAACGTCGCACCGTCGCACCGACAATAAACAGACCGAGACCGCTGCCGCGAACCGATTTCTTGTCCTGTGGTTTGACCCGGTAAAACATATTGAAGACTTTACGCTGATGCTCGCGGGCGATTCCACGCCCACGGTCGGCAACCGCCAATAACGCATATTTCACGCGGGATTGCAGACGAACCGTAATGCGTGGGGCCCCTTCAGAGTAGAGGATGGCGTTTTCAAGCAGGTTGCGCAGAACCGTCTCCATCATGTCCGGGTCAAACGACACGTACAGGTCGGGCTCAACCGTGAGTTCCATCGTCCCGGCATGGGGGAGGGAATATTGCCGGGAACCGAAGTACCTTTCGATAAATTGAGAAAAGTTTTGCGTCGAGTAATTTTGAACGGTCGTGCGCTGTTCCAGATGATGGGCTGACAACAGGTTGTCGATCAGATTGTTCAGGCGTTCGCTGTCTGCCAGCATGGTATCGATAAATACATCCATCTTTGCCACACTCGGTCGACGACGGCGAATTGTTTCAAGATGCAATTGCAGCGACGCCACCGGCGATTTAAGTTCGTGGGTGACCTGCGAAATAAAATTTTTCTGGGCGCGATAAAGTGCGGCCTGTCGACTCCAGAAAAGAAAAATAACATAAACCCCCACCAGAATCGCAACCAGCAACAGCAACCCTTCGAACAGAATGACCCAGTCGACCCCCCCCTGGAGCAGTTCCGGACTGTATTTTTCCGCCACATCACGAAATTTGCGGTGGGCGCCCATAAACCAGTAGATCCACAGCACCACCAGCAGAATCCAGATCAGTTGCACGGCAATGAAGGTGATCAAGGGATTAATAATACGTCCAAATACTTTCATGCCCTATGTATTATCATTACCGCCGAACCGCGACAAGGAGAAAGGTCACAAAAGTAACAAGATGTTTTTACACAACTATTACAATTGACGACGCCCCCCTCTGCTATGCTTCCTGTTAAATGCAAACCGGTTTAAAAAGGACTTATCCTATGAGTATCCCCTCATTGACAATCGGCAAACACAGTGTTCCCTACCCCTTGATTCAAGGCGGCATGGGGGTGCGGGTTTCCGCTGCCAACCTGGCCGGCGCGGTGGCCAAGTGTGGTGGCATCGGACTGGTCGCCACCGCCGGTCTTGGCCTTAACAGCCCGCACTTTGACGGTAAAAACTTCTTTTCCGCCGACCCTGCGGCGCTCAAGGATGAACTGCGCAAGGCGTATGCGATCGCCCCCGACGGGGTCATCGGCACCAACTGTATGGTCGCCGTTTCGAACTACGAAACGATCGTTCGGGCATCGTGTGAGGGGGGCGCCAAGATCATTGTCAGTGGCGCCGGTCTGCCCCTCAACCTCCCCGAACTGACCGCCGATTTCCCCGATATCGCGCTGGTGCCGATCGCGTCTTCCATCAAGGCCGCTGAATTGATCGCCCGCAAATGGCACAAAAGCTACAATCGCCTGCCGGACGCCGTCGTTGTCGAAGACCCCGACACTGCCGGGGGGCACCTGGGCGAGAAAATGGAAAAGATTGGTGACGGCAGCTACGATCAGTATGCGACAGTCCGGGGTGTCAAAGCCTATTTTCAGGAGATGTGGGGGGTCGATATTCCGGTTATCGCCGCTGGCGGAATCTGGGATCGCGCCGACTTGTTGCACGCCCTGGCCGAAGGGGCCGATGGAGTGCAGATGGCATCACGTTTCGTCTGTACTGAAGAGTGTGACGCCTCCGACGAATTCAAACAGATGTATCTCGACTGCCGTAAAGAGGATATCGGGCTGATCATGAGTCCGGCCGGGCTTCCCGGTCGCGCCATCCTCACCCATTTTGACAAAATTCGTGAGCGCGACGTCGCACTGAAACTGCGTTGCCCAACCGCCTGCCTGAAGAAATGTACCTACAAATCGTCACAAGAACGCTTCTGTATCGTCCACGCCCTCGACCGGGCACAACGTGGCGACACCGAAACCGGGCTGGTTTTCTGCGGCACCAATGCCTGGAAAGCCGACAAAATCACCACCGTCCAGGCCATCTTCAACGAACTGTTTGATCTTTAAATTGTACCGGTCACGGCGGAAAAAAACCAATGCCTGAATTAATTCTGATTATCCTCGCGGCTTATCTGGTCGGCGCACTCCCCTGCGGAGTCATCTTAACCCGCTTAAGCGGAGCCGGGGATATCCGTTCTTCCGGTAGCGGCAATATCGGCGCGACCAATGTCTATCGCGTGGCCGGACGTAAACTGGGAGTGCTGACGCTGGTCTGCGACGCCCTCAAAGGGGTGCTTCCGGTCCTGCTCGCAGCACAGTGGGGGCATCTTCCGGAACCCCAGGTGGCGCTGGTGGCGCTGGCGGTATTTCTCGGTCACTGTTATCCGATCTATCTCGGTTTCAAGGGGGGGAAAGGTGTCGCCACGGCACTGGGCATTTTTATTGTGCTGTCCCCGCTGACGGTCGCATGTCTGGTGGCCATCTTTATTGCCCTGGTGGCGATCTGGCGCTACATCTCGCTCGGTTCGATCTGCGCGGCGGCAGCGGCACCGTTGCTGATTTTCTGGTTTGAGCGTTCCACGGCACTGGTCGGCGCCACATTTTTTATCGCGGCAATCGTCATCTGGCGCCATCGGGAGAATATTTCCCGTCTGATCGGCGGCACTGAAAACCGCTTTCGTGTCTGAAGAACAATCCTCCCCCTTCCTCCCCTCCGAGTCATTCACCCGGACAGCTCTTGACAAAAAAGGCCGCCCGATACGCGATGAGCAGTCTACCCGTTATATCGGGGCGATAGAAACGGCGTGGAATGGAAAGGGCTGGGGAGATTTGTGTGATTGGCGATTCTGTAAGTACCCCTGGTGAGCTGTCCCTTCAGCAGGTCTGTTGCACAAAGGTGGAGCTAATCGACTACCCCCTTTCTTAAATTTGAATTTTGTTGGTGCCCCTTATCAGTTCTTCGGGCAGCAGGGGGGCGCGTGATTGTTAGAATTGTTTGATTGTTTCGGGGTGGTGTGCTACATAGGGTGAGCGTTTTTTATGGGTTGCTGATGAAGGATGGGGGTTGGATGGGGTCCATTGTTTGTGAGGATTGTGGAAGGCATTTCGACGGGTTGTCGGGGTGCCTTTTAGTGTTTGAGGGGTGTTTGGTCGGCAGTTATTTTCTCGTTTTTTTACAAGGAAACAGCGCCCATGGATGATCTGTCGCCTTCAGATTTAAAAACGGTTTTCTCAATCACGGCAACTATCTGGCCTACGGGTTGGCCGCCAGCACCTTGTGGGTGTTGGGCATCCCCCACGGTTTCGCGGTCATGCACGGCAAAACCCGGCGCGGCGCCCTGGTCTTTGATGTCGCCGATCTGGTGAAAGACGCCATCGTCCTGCCCTGGTCCTTTATCTGCGACAGGGAAAACGCCACCGAGCAGGAATTCCGCCAGCAATGCCTGCAAGCCTTTGCTGATCATAAGGCGCTGGATTTCATGTTCGATCAGGTCAAGGCATTGGCCTTGAATGGCAGGGAGGAAGGAAAACAATGACAGATATTGTTCCGATTGAATCAATTGAAAATCAAATCTTCACCATACGTGGTTTTCAGGTAATGCTGGATCGCGATCTGGCAGAGTTGTATGGGGTAGAAAACCGGGCACTTAAGCAAGCGGTAAAAAGGAATAAGGCCAGGTTTCCCGAAGATTTTATATTTGAGCTAACGGATGAAGAGATCGAGTCGTTGGTATCACAATCTGTGATGCCTTCCAAAAAGCATCTTGGAGGGGCTTGCCTTTACAGAACAAGGTGTAGCGTCCCTCTCGGCAGTTTTAACCAGCACAAGAGCCATAGAAATCAATATCGCAATCATGCGTGCCTTTGTGAAAATGAGGCAATTTCTTACGCATAACGCAACGCCGCTTTCAGCGGCTTAGTTCCGGGGACAGTATAGAATGGCGCTAGTTTAAGGGGTCGCAGCACAGTATTTGCTCCGGTGCGGAACCACCTTCCGTCTCTGCTATCCACCATCCCCGCTTTCATTCATCTCGATAACCAGGCCGTCACGGCCGATCTGGACATGATCAGGTAGAGGCTCATTTTGTGCCAACAGCCAGCTGTCGAGTTCGTGACCGATATGCGTCAATATTGTCTTGCCGGGTTTTATCATTTCGACCAGAGTGAGGGCTTCATCGATGGAGTTGTGATTGGTGTGAGGCAAATTGGGTGAGGTGCAGGCATCGAGAACGACCAAATCAATGGACCCTGCGTGTAAAATTTTCAGCACTTCTTGGGACAAGCCCTTGGTGTCGGTTAAATATGCAACACGTTTTTGGCCCGATTCAAACAAGTATCCAAAGGTCAGCTTGGAATGAATCAGCGGGAGAGGGGTAACACAAAAGGTTCCTATATCTTCTTTGACAAAGGGCTGCATGGTGCGGAGCGCCAGAATGCCGGGATTCTTATACAGATCCGCACACCCGTCCTGATCCGGTGGGCAGTAAACCGATATCTGGTCTCCAATCCCCCAGCGTAAATGGAACAGACCCTGGACGTGATCGGGGTGAAAATGGGTCAGGAAAATACTGTCCAGCGTCTTCACAGGAAATCGCCGGTCAAGATCCATCAGCCCGGCATCGAGTAAATATCGCTTATCACCAGCCTCCAGCAGAGCGCTGCATGGGCGTCTTTGATAGCGGGGATAATCTCGCGCCCGTTGGCAGACATAACAGTGACAGCCGTATCGTGGCACGCACTCGGCGGCACCAGTTCCGAGCAAAGTTAAACGCATTCAGACTCTCGCGCCATGGTTATGAACTCAATGAGCTCCTCTCCGGCATTTTCGAGTTCGCAGTCATTGTTGATGATGTGAATATTGGGCCACTCTTCGGCGATGGAGATCTGCCGCGATCGATTAATCCGCGCGGCGATCTCTTCCGTACTTTCCCTGTTGCGACCCAGCAATCGGCGCAACAGGACCTTCTCTGAAACGTTGATCAAAACTGGATGAATCTCTGGAAAAAGCTTCGCTGCTGTCGGCAAATATTCCCTGGAGCCGTTCACAACAACCTCTATTCCATTGGCCAACCAGCTGTTTATTTCGCTGCCGACCCCATAGTGATTGCCATGGCTTTGCCAGTGCATGACGATCATCCCGTTGCGCACCCGGACCATGAATTCTTCATTGCTCAGGGCGATATGATTTTCCCCATCAGTTGATGCAGGACGGGTGATATAGCGATGAGCAAAGGCAATTGTCGGGATATGTTTCAACTGCTGCCGTGCGTAGTTGAGCAAACTGTCTTTGCCGGCTCCCGAGGCCCCGATGACATAAAGTAATCGACCCGATTTACGCAGCATGGCACCACCTCGCAAGATACGTCTGAACTCCATCGCGCCACACCTGGGTGACCTGAGGAACGCCGGAGTCAGAAACAAATGCCACCAGATCGGCACGATAGCCAACGGATAAGGACCCCCGATCTGTCAAACCGACGGCCTGGGCCGGATTACAGGTGATCAGCCGAACGGCATCGGCAAGCGGCATCCCTTCTGCCTCCAATCTCAGGACTGCGGGCAGCAAGGCTCCGGGATGGTAGTCAGAACAGAGGCAACTGGCAACCCCTGCAGCCAGTGCGTCGTGGGCGCGAATCGAGCCGCTCTGGCTTTCCCCGCGCAGAACGTTTGGTGCGCCGAAGACAGTCTTCAGTCCTTGATCACAGGCTTCTTTTGCGGTTTCGAGATTGATCGGAAACTCAGAAATTCTGACCCCGAGTGATTTCATAATCTGAATCCGCACACTGCTGTCATCATCATGGCTGGCGAGGGGCACCGCGTATTTTTGGGCACAGAGGGCCAAGCGTTCAATCCGCTCCGCAGAGGATGACTGCTGCGCAAGTTTCAGATCCAGAATCTGATCTATTTCGGCCGCCGATTTGCCGTAGCTTTTGGCCAGATAGTTCCCGTAGGCGGCAGGGCTTTTGAACTGTCCCTGTCCCGGGGTGTGATCCATCAGGGAAAGCAGGTCGATCGAACCGGTCAAAAGCAATTCTTCCAGCACCGGCAGGCTTTCGGCGTCGGTGACTTCGTAACGGCAATGAATCCGGTTATGAATCAGGCTTGTCTCTCTGGCCTGGCGCAGTGCCGCCACCAGTTGCTGCGCCATATCAATGCTGCGCACCCCCAGTTCTTTACCGGCAAAAGAGATGGCGTGAAAAGCGGTGGTGACCCCGGCATGTGCGTTGCGGCGATCAATTTGCGACACCGCAAGGTCGGGGGGGAAAAACACGTTGGGTCGCGGTTCTGCTTCTTTTTCCAGGGCATCGCAGTGCAGATCGACGCTTCCGGGAATCAGGGTCTGGCCACGTAAGTCGATTTCAGTCGCGGTTGGCGGACAAGCACCACCGATGTCGCGAATGATACCATCTTCGATCAGCAATGAGCTGCTATCCAGAACCTGATCCGGCAAAACCAGGCGGGCGTTAGAGAGAAAAATACCGGACATCAGCAGACCTCCGCAAGAAATTGGGTGTTGTCACAAGGGGCTTCGAGTTCAATCACCTGATCTGCCATGCGGGCAATCAGCTCGGGATGGTGAAAGATTGCCAGAATGGCGGTCCCCTCATCCTTTAATTGTTCTATCAGGCGCACGACACGTTCGCTGGTTTTCTTGTCGAGACTGGCCGTCGGCTCATCCAGCAACAGCAGCCGCGGTTTGGCAATCAGGCCCCGGGCCAGGTTGACCCGTTGCTTTTCTCCCCCGGAAAAGGTTGCCGGTGAAATCCCCCACAGCCTTTCTGGAAGGTTCATGGCGGCAAGCAGGGTGCGGGCTTTTTCCCGAGACTCCTCACGATCGACACCCCGTTGAAACAGCGGTTGCGCCACAACATCTTCAGTGGCCTGCCGGGGCAGAGCGTGCAGAAACTGGGTCACGAAACTGATTTCGGTTTTTCTCAGGGCCAGAATTTGATGCTCGTCGGCTTGTGCCAGGTCGATCAGATGGTTACTGCCATTGCGGTAGAGCAAGCGACCGGTTGACGGCAGGTAGGTGCGGTAAACCCCTTTGAGGACGGTCGACTTGCCGGCACCGGTAGGACCCACCAGGGCGGTCAAGCGACCACTGTAAACATTCAGGCTGACATTGTGTGACGAGGGAATCTGCGTTCCCTGCTCATGCAGGTCAAAGTGCTTCGAGTAATTTTCGATATGGAGTATCGGCTCCAAAGTCATCGTCTCCTCCACAGTCTCGGCTTTATAGCGCTGAAGCGACCAGCCGCTGGGTATAGGCGTGTTGCGGGTCTTCCAGAATCTGATCGGTCAAGCCCGACTCGATCACCCGGCCGTATTTCATGACCAGAGTGCGACCGGCCAGCAGGCGGATCACGCCCAGATCATGGGTCACGACAATCATGGCGGTCGTCATTTCCTGCTGAATTTCCAGGATCAGATCGAGGATGGCCGCCTGCACCGAGAGATCGAGTCCCGTCGTCACCTCATCGAGAAACAACAGGTTGGGCTGGGTTGCCAGCGCCTTGGCGATCTGCACCCGTTGCTGCATGCCGCCGGAAAAATTCTTCGGCAATTCATCCATCCGTTCGGTCAGGACTTCTGTCCGGGTCAGCAATTCTTTGGCGCGGCTGCGGATCTCGGTATAGCTGTCGACCTCTGACATCAACAGCCGTTCGGCGATATTTCCGCCAGCGGTAATACCGAAGTTAAGCCCGAGGTGCGGATTCTGATACACCATCCCGAAGTGATGGTTGGCCAACCACCGCTGGCGCGCCGCATTCATGGAAAACAGGTCATGCTGCTTGCCAGTCGCATCAAAAAACATCGCCCGTCCGGAGCTTGGCGGCTCGTCAAAGTAGAGGCACTTAACCGCGGTTGATTTGCCAGAGCCAGACTCTCCCATGATGCCGAGAATTTCCCCTTGATAGAGGTCAAAGGAGACATTGTGGGCGGCAACCACACTTTTGCAGCGGGGGCAGATATTGGTGTCATGCTGCGGCCCGGTCAGAGTGAAGCAGTCGGAGCACCCCGGCCCGTAGACCTTGGACAGACTGGAAACGTTGAGAACTTTATGCATTGCTGACCCCTGCAGGCTTCTCTGTTGACTGGCTGAGTTCTTCACACCAGTCCGCGTCGGAACATTGATAGACGGTTTCCCCGGTGCGGGAATCGCTGTATTCATCGAGAAAACTCGATCGACAACCGCAAATCCGACAGGCGCGACGGCCCCCGGAAGCGTCGCTGAAATCCTCGACCCGGAAGGGAACATCACTGAAGACCAGCGGCTCGGCGTCGGTATAGGGAGGCACTGCGTAGATCTTTTTCTCCCGTCCGGCACCGAACAGGATCAGCGCGTTTGAGTGATTCATTTTCGGCACATCCCAACGCGGGATCGGCGACGGGTCGAGCACATACTGACCGTTGATGCGCGTCGGGTAGCGATGAGAAATGGTAATTTCATCGAACCGGACCATGTCTTCATAAAGCTTGACCAGCAGGCGAGAATAATCCATTTCGCCATGCATCTGCTTGCGCTTGTCTTCTGACGGCTCAACCAGCACCAGCGGATCGGGATAAGGAACCTGCAACACGATGATCTGATCCTCACGCAGCGGTTGTTCCGGAATCCGGTGGCGCGATTGAATCAGGCTGGCCTCGGCTGTTTTGGTGGTTGTGTCGATGCCGGGGCAGGTCATCTCGATAAAGCTGCGCAGGTTGACGGCATTCACCGAATCATCGGAACCCTGGTCGATCACCTTGAGGGTCTCCTGCGACCCGATCAGCGACAGGGTCAGCTGCAGACCGCCGGTCCCGAAGCCCCTGCCCATCGGCATTTCGCGGCTTGAGTAGGGAACCTGGTAACCGGGAATCGCCACCGCTTTCAAGGCGCTGCGACGAACTTCCTTTTTAGCATATTCGTCCAGATAGCCAAAACTTTGTACACTGCTCATCAGCCCTGCTCCTTGTCGGTCTGTTTTTGCCGGGTGGTGCGCAAGCGATCCATGTCAGACTGGAAAGTGACATAGTGGGGCATCTTGTAGTGGGTGCAAAAGCCCATGGAGTCGATACCGTCGACATGCAACAGAACAAACTCCGGATCTTCCGACGGGTTGCGCGGACCAGACTTCATCCCTGCTTGCAGGGCGCGATCAAGAATCGCCATACTGATCGCCTTGACTTCGTTGTGGCCATAGCAGGCCCCGTAACCAAGCGTGAAAACCGCCTTGCTCTGGTCGGCGTCGTCTTCGTACATGGCGATAACCTCACACTCGGTCATTTCAACTTCGCCAACTTCGGTCAGCTCGCCGGTGATCGGATGCGGCAGAAGCACCGGCAGGTAGCCGACCCGCAGCTCGGCAACGGTCGGATGAACATCTCCGTAGCCGCGCATGTTCGAATAGGCGATGGCCAGCAGCGAGCCCTGTTCGGCCCGCGCCATTGTCGCCAGCGCCGCCGAGCGTGGGACCGGGAAAATCAGCGGTTCGCGGGTGATATCAAAGGGCTCACGCTCCGCCGCGGCAGCATCCGGCTGGGGAAGCAGGCCCTGCTGGCGCAATCCGTCAAGGACCTTGGGGAAGCTGTCCGGCAGATCAGCCTCCGGGGCGGATGAAAACCAGTCCCGACTGATCCGGCGGAACTCTTCCGACGACTCCTTGAGCAGCTCCATACGCAACATCCGCAGGTGATAGTCGGTTGTTGCGCCCAGCATCTGGCCGCCGGGGATATCTTTAAAGGCCGCAGAAATACGTCGGGTCAGCCGCATCTTTGTGGTGTCGAGCAGTGGCGTTTCCGTGAGCCGGGGTTGGGTTGAGCGGTAAGCGCGTAAAATGAATGCCGCCTCCAGCGTATCCCCCTGAGCCTGTTTCAGCGCCAGCGAAGCCAGCTGCGGCGCATAAACGCCCCCTTCCGAGATGACCCGGCCATGCAGCAAGCGCAGCTGTTGCTCGATGGTGTCGGTATCGAGCGGCGTCCCTGCTTCTCCCTGCCGAGTGCGCAGATGGTCAAAAACACCCTTGGTTCCGGCAATGGCCCGGCCACCACCCTTGATTGCTACGTATCCCATCAGAGCACCTCCACGTTCGTCGTTCTGGGGATGGCCGCCAGCTGTGTCTCAGAGACCAGGATCAGGTCGACGCCGAGAGGAAATTCACAAACCCAGTCTTCGCGGGCGTGAATCCAGGCCGGATCGAGGCCATCAATCACCAGAGTGGTCGACTCGGCAATGCCCGGTCCTTTAAGCTTCAGGCGGGTCGTTACCGAGTTTAAGCCGCTGACCGAAACAATCAGGGTAGCCGATTGCTCCGGGCCGGTCAGTGTGCCGAGCTTGGGCGAAAACTCCGGTGCTCTGTTGCCGTCACAGAAGATGTAATCGGCGGTGTCAGCCGATTTTTCGGCCGCCTGCAGAAGAGACCAGTCGCTTTTGCGTAACAGCTGATGGGGGTCGGCGAGTGTGACTGCGGCGTCAACCAGCACCGCCAGCACTGGCAAACCGATGGCTTCGCCATCTGCCGGGATAACGTTACTCTCCCGCGAACCGGGCCGCGCCATGGCGTTGAGCAGCGCCCTGAAGAGCTGCTGCTGTGTCTCCGGTTTCCAGATCGCGCTCAACTCAAGCATCTTCGCCCCCCACATCATCCAGGAGGGAGAAATCGACCTGGGTACTGCTAAGGATTCGTTTTCTTTCCGTGGCAATCCGTGCGCGGATCGCCACCCCTGCGGCCAACAGTTCCGCCACCTGCTGCCAGCCGGGAAGCCGGGCAGCAAGAACGGCGTCACACAGCGCCAGCGCTTCTGCAAGCTCGGTGCGAGCGCTCATGATCTGCGCGGCGCCTTCGGCCAGGGTTCCATCTGCGGTTTCCACTTCGATCCATGCGCTCGCAAGGGGAAATTCCCCCAGGTAGAAGGGTTCGCAAAGGGCACTGTCATGCAGCTTCAGCATTCCCAGACCGGCCTGAGGAATCACCTTCGGTCGCACCTGCCAGACGCTCAGCATCTCTTTTGCCAGCGACAGAATCTGTTCTTCGGGCAACGCTTGTAAAGCACTGCACCATTGACTGCGTTCAACCATAGGACCTCTTATTGTCTGGATATCTAGACATCACCAGCAGCGAAATTTTTTATTTTGACCTATATCATCTTCTTGCGGATGCGTTGCGAGACCGCTTCCAGCAGAACAACGGTGATAAATATAATCAGCAGAATCGTTGCGACATGGCTGTAATCGAACAGGTCCCAGCGACCTTTCAACTCCATGCCGATACCACCGGCACCGACGATGCCGAGAACCGTCGCCGTACGGATATTGCGTTCAAAAATGTACTGAACGTACGCAATCCAGGCTGGCAGGACATGCGGCACGACCGCGTAGTAGAGGACTTTCAAACGTCCAGCCCCTGAAGACCCAAGTGCCAGCTGGGGACCAGGAGGAGCATTTTCGATTTCATCTGCAAAAAACTTCCCCAGCACGCCACTGGTATGAATCGCTAGCGCCAAGACCCCGGCAATTGGCCCGAAACCGAACATCAGCACCAGTAACAGGGCCAGGATCAGTTCCGGCATAGACCGGTGAAAGCTTAATATGCCCCGTGCGACCGAATAGACCCATTTAAAGGGTGCGTAGTTACGGCTGGCCACAATCCCTAAAGGCAAGGAGATCGTGATGGAAATAATGGTGCCCCAGAATCCCATCTCAATGGTCTCCCACATTTTCTTTAAGACTTTTGTGAGATAACCGACCGGTTCGACCAGGAATTCTACTGTTTCCGATGACCAGCTGTTGGTCATGACATCGTATTCACGGCTTTCTGCGAACTCGACGTAGGCAAATAAAGGTAAATTCTCAGGGTCGAAGTCTTCCACCCGCGAAACTTCTGTGCGCTGGGCAATCTCTAGCGGAAAGGCCTTGCCAGCGAAGCGGACTGCCCCATCAAGCACTTGAGATTCACCAATTCCAATGGCCGAAAGAAACGCTTTTGTGGTTTTGACGACTGCAACATCAATCTCGGTATTGCGCGCCGAAATCGACAGGAGCGTGAACAAGACAAACACAAGGAGGAGATTTTTGGGGGTTATTGCGCGGTACAAATCCCACTGCTGCCACGGTCTGCTCTGATCGGTTGATGGGTTCACGCTGCGACCTTTTCCTGACTTTCCGGTGCGGGGCTGGTTATGTCGTAGAGCTGATCCTGGGTCGCCGCATCGAGGGCACTCGGGTGACCGTCAAAAAACACTTCTCCTTCTCGCAAGGCGACGATGCGGTCAGCAAACTCAAGGGCATATTCAAGCTGGTGGAGGGTGCATATCACCGTCGCGCCATGGCTTTGCGCCGCCGCTTTCAAGCTTTGCAGCACACTACGACTCATCGATGGATCGAGGCTGGCAACAGGTTCATCGGCGAGCACAACTTCCGGGTTTGAAATAAAGGCCCGTGCAATCGCCACCCGTTGTTGTTGCCCTCCTGAAAGATCTGATGCTCTGCGTTTGAGATGCTTTTCTTCGAGGCCAACCTCCTGCATCAGTTGAAACGCCCGTCGCTGGTCCTTAAATGAAAAGGCCTTAATCAGGCTGCGCCAGAAATTGACATCCGGCAGCAGACCGGCGAGGACATTGTGTAAAACCGAAAGCCGGGGCACCAGGTGCAACTGCTGGTGAATCATGCCGATCTGTCGTTGAATCTTGACGCGGTTTTTTCTGTTCAGATCCAGGTCGCCGACATAGACATGGCCATTCGTTGGCTCGACCATTCCGTTGACCATGTTCATCAAGGTTGATTTGCCGGCCCCGGAAGGGCCCAGCAACACGCAAAACTCGCCTTTTTTAATGTGCAGCGATACGTCTTTAATCGCTCGGGTTCCATCGGCGTAAGTGCGGTTTACAGATTCAAAACGTAACATTCCAAACTCCTTTTGTAGCGGCGATGGAGAGTGATGTCTCTCCACCGCCAGTCTCTGGTCTCGACCCTTAACGCGTTCCTGCTTTGTCAAGCATGCTTTCCTTGACCTGTTTGGTCACGGCACTCAGCTTGGAAAGTGCGTCGAAAATTTTCTTCTCATCAAATTCAGCATCGTAGCGATCCACTTTCTTGCCGCCGTAACCTCTGATTTTTGAAGGATCAATTTGAGTGTGGATAGTATTGAAAGCGGTACGCAGCTTTTCCTTTAGGTTAGTGTCCAGCCCTTTATTCATGGCCAGAGGCGGGTTAGGGATCGGTTGCGACTTGGCCAGTGGAGCAAATTTTTCCGGGTCGATCGCACCTTTTTTGACGGCTTTTTCGAAGGAATTGTAAGAGGCGGCGGCGGCGGCGACCTTGCCTTCGGCAAGCGCAGCGATTGACGCAGAGTGGGAGCCGGCAATGATAATTTTGCTCAGGTCAGTTGTTGGATCGATCCCCCCGGCAATCAACATCGCCACCGGGAAGTTAAAGGATGAGGTAGAATTGGGGCTGCCGAATGCCATGCTTTTGCCTTTCAGGTCGGCAATCGACTTGATGCCATTCCCTTTACGGGTAAAGATGCCCGAGTAGTAGGAGGAATCCCCCTTGGTAACATCAACGGCCAGCAGGTCAACACCGCATTTTTCGTTAGCCAGGCCATAGGTCGACGCGCCGAACCAGGCAATGTCGACCTGATCGTTACACATGCCTTCGACGACCGCCGCATAGCTGTTGCCCGCCTTGATATCGAAGTAAATGCCGTAATTTTTGGTGATGCCGTTGAACACCGGTGCATAATCCCGGGTAATGTCATTTGTGCCGGTATCCGCAGGAACCATGAGCACACGCAAGGGCCGCTCCTTGGAACCATCTGGAAGGTTAGCGGCAGAAACCCCTCCAGCAAGACAGGAAACCACCAGGGCCAGGGCGATCAAGGCTTTCGATTTCATCTTCTTTTCTCCGATTCGATTATTTAAGGGTTAAAGCTGAGTTCGGCGGCATCACCACGAAACCGCGTCACTGCATATTCAACAGGGTTTTGGGTCTTGGTATCGATGTTGATACTTTTGACTTTCAGGATTGGTATGCGCAGCGGCATCTGCAATTTTTTCCCTTCGTCAGCGTCAGGCAGAGTTGTGCTGACCAGGCTTTCCTGACGAGTCAGGTTTATGGCACAAGATTTTTCCAGAAATTTATGTAATGACCCGCTGTTGTATTTTTCGAACAGCTCAGGGCCAAGAGACAACGGCAGATAGTGGGAGATCAGGCAAAAGGGGGTCCCTTCAACCTTGCGCAGGCTTTCGATATAGATCACTCGCTCCCCTTCGGCAATTCCAAGCCGTTTTGCGACTTTCCCTCTGGCGGAGATGACCTGCTTATCCAGCACCTGGCTTGCAGTCGAATAACCTTGGCCCTCAAGCGTTTCGGTGAACCTGGTTCGTGAGCCAATGGAATACTTAATTGCCGAATCGAGGACATAGACCCCCCTGCCGTGTTGACGCTGGACCAATCCATCGGCTACCAGTTCGTCGACTGCTTTGCGGAGTGTGTGCCGGTTGACTCCAAACAGCGACGCCAGTTCATTTTCGGGCGGCAACAGATCGCCCGGATGATAAAAGCTTTGAACTTCCTCGCTCAGCTTTTCGCTGATCTGGCGATATACGGGCTGGTAACCCGCACCTTTTTCAATCTGATATACAGACATCTAGGTCTCCTTTACTGCAGCTAAAGATAGAGACGGAATGTTAGCTTCAAATTTTATGAATATGAGATTTACATGAGGAGAGAGAAGCATAAGGTCTCAACTCTTGAAAAAAGAATGAGGACTCAGTCAGCAGTTGCCGGGCCATTGCCCAAATCAAGTCTGCTTTTTGCCGGAAGCTGGATTATCTTGGGAATATTGGCGGTCGGGCTCTTTGTTGTGACCCTGTTGATCAAACCGGCGCTGATTATTGAAGAACGCTATCAGGAGCATCTCGGTCGCGAAGAATAAATATCTTCAGCGCGACCGCCACTGACAAGGCGGTTGCGCGCCCTATTTCTCTGCTAAATCAATCCCTTTGCGTTGAATCCAGAATGTCGGTGTAGACCTGTTGCCTGGGCGGTTAGTGCAATTCAATTTGCATCCCCCGTCCAAATCCGCAATAATGCTCGCTTCATGCAAGAGCAAAAGGACTATATCATGACCGACGTCATCACCTTCACTGGCCGCACCCCGATCAAGCAGCTCCTCGCCGCCGTCGCCCCGCTAACGGAACTTACCGTTAAAGGGTGGGCGCGCACCGTCCGGCGCGGCAAGGATGTCGCATTTATCGCCCTCAACGACGGTTCCTGTTGCGCCACATTGCAGATCGTTCTCGACCCCAAACTGCCCAATTATGAGGAAGTTTCGCGCCTTGGCACCGGGGCCTGCGTGGCCGTCACCGGGGCGCTGGTCGCCTCTCCCGCCGCAGGACAGCAATGGGAGCTGCAGGCGACACTGGTTGCCATCCTCGGCACGACGGATGAAGATTATCCGTTGCAGAAAAAACGCCATTCATTTGAATTCATGCGTGAAATCGCGCACCTGCGTCCGCGCGCCAACGCCTTCGGCGCGGTCTTTCGCATCCGCAGCGCACTGGCGTTCGCGGTGCATCAATTCTTCCGCGAGCATGGTTTCATGTATGTCCAGACGCCGATCATCACCGCCAGCGATTGCGAGGGGGCGGGGGAGATGTTCCGTGTCACCACCCTCGATGCGGAGCAGCCGCCGCGCGTGGCGGGACAGATCGATTATCGCCGGGACTTCTTCGCCGAGCGCACCGGGCTGACCGTCAGTGGTCAGCTGGAGGGGGAACTCTTCGCCACCGCTTTTTCCGACATCTACACCTTCGGGCCGACCTTTCGTGCTGAAAATTCCAACACCAGCCGCCACGCCGCCGAGTTCTGGATGATTGAACCGGAGATGGCGTTTGCCGACCTGGCCGCCGATTGTCAGCTGGCCGAGGCGTTTCTGCGCTATCTGGTCACCTTTGCCCTCAACGAGTGCAGCGAAGATCTGGCCTTTTGCAACGAGCGGATTGAAACAGGGCTGCTGGCCAAGCTCGAAGCGCTGGCGCAGGCCACCTTTGAAACGATCAGCTATACGGAAGCGGTCAAACTGCTCGAAAAAGCCGACCGTCCATTTGAGTTTCCGGTGGTCTGGGGGCGCGATCTGCAATCGGAGCACGAGCGTTACCTGACCGAAGAGGTCTTTAACGGCCCGCTTTTTGTCACCGATTATCCGCAGGAGATCAAGGCTTTTTACATGCGCCGCAACGACGACGACCGGACGGTCGCGGCGATGGATCTGCTGGTGCCACGGGTCGGCGAACTGATCGGCGGTAGCCAGCGTGAAGAACGCCTCGATGTCCTCGATGAGCGGATGCGTACCTGCGGTATCGATCCGGCACCCCTTAACTGGTATCGCGATATCCGCCGCTGGGGTGGCTGCCCTCACGCCGGCTTCGGGCTTGGTTTTGAACGGTTGCTGATGTATGTGACCGGAATGGAGAATATCCGCGACGTGATCCCCTTTCCGCGCACGCCGGGGAACGCCAGATTTTAATCTTTGATTCTCACCACGAAGAGCACGAAGGACACGAAGAAGGTCAAAGTATTTAGATTACTTCAAAATCTTTTACGCAAAGCTTCTGGGCAACGAGGAATTTACCCATAGCCTGGTTTTCCTCCGTGCCCTCCGTGGTGAAACAAGTCCTACCCAAATAACAAACCATGAAAGTGACCACCACATGACGACTGCTCCAGCGACAATCTCCCTCAAGGATTACACCCCGCCCGCTTATCTGATCGACAGCGTAGCACTGCACTTCGAGCTTGACGAAGCGGCAACCATTGTTCGCTCGCGCCTCAACGTGCGGCGCAATCCCGCCGGGCCGGGGGGAGCGCTGGTCCTTTTCGGACGGCAGCTGACGCTGCGTGAATTGCTGATCGATGCGCTGGCGGTCGATGCGGGATCGTTCACGATTGATGATGAAGAGCTGCGCATTGAGGATGTTCCCGAGGCTTTTGAGCTGTGCGTCACGACCGAGATCAATCCGGGGGGGAATACTTCCCTCGAAGGGCTGTACACCTCGAACGGCAAGTTCTGCACCCAGTGCGAGGCGCAAGGGTTTCGCAAGATCACCTACTACCCCGACCGGCCCGACGTCTCGGCCCGTTTTACCGTCACTATCGATGCCGACCGCGATAAATATCCGATCCTGCTCTCCAACGGCAACCCGGTGGCGTCCAGCGATCTTGGCGACGGGCGGCAGCGGGTGGTGTGGGAAGATCCGTTTCCGAAGCCGAGCTACCTCTTTGCACTGGTGGCGGGGGATCTGGTCTGTATTGAAGATCGTTTCATCACCTGCTCCGGGCGCGAGGTGGCGCTGCGCCTGTATGTCGAGGAACGCAATCAGGATAAATGCGCCCACGCCATGCGTGCGTTGCAGCACGCGATGCAGTGGGACGAGGAGACCTACGGACTCGAATATGACCTCGATATCTACATGATCGTGGCGGTGGACGATTTCAACATGGGGGCGATGGAGAACAAGGGGCTCAACGTCTTTAATTCCAAGTACGTTCTGGCCCGTCCCGACACGGCAACCGATGCCGATTTTGTCGCCATTGAAGAGGTTATCGGCCACGAATATTTTCATAACTGGACCGGCAACCGGGTCACTTGTCGTGACTGGTTTCAGCTCAGTCTCAAGGAAGGGTTGACGGTCTTCCGTGATCAGGAATTTACCGCTGACATGACCAGCCGCGCCGTCAAGCGCATCGACGATGTGCAGACGTTGCGCAACGGTCAGTTCCCCGAAGATGGCGGGCCGATGGCGCACCCGGTGCGTCCGGCGAGTTATGAGGAGATCAACAATTTTTACACCGCCACCATCTACAACAAGGGGGCGGAAGTGATCCGCATGTATCAGACCTTGCTCGGTCGGGACGGGTTTCGCGCCGGGTTGCGTCATTATCTGGCAAAACACGACGGCGCGGCGGCAACGATTGAGGATTTTCTCCGCGCGATGGCGACCACCAATCATGCGGACCTCGGCCAGTTTGAGCGCTGGTACGATCAGGCCGGCACCCCGACTGTTCACGTGCAGTCCAGCTACGACGCCGCGCGGCAGAGCTTTTCCCTGACCTTGCGCCAGGAGCTACCGCCGACCCCCGGCCAGCCACAGAAGTTGGCGCAACTGATTCCGGTGGCGGTCGGTCTGCTTGGTGGCGATGGCACCGACCTGCCGCTGCAACTGGCAGGTGAGGCGAGCCCCGCCACCGCGACCACGCGGGTGCTGCGGCTGAGCGAAATGGAGCAGACATTTACCTTTGTGGCGGTTCCCGAGCGCCCGGTTGCTTCGGTGCTGCGCGGTTTTTCCGCGCCGGTCAAGCTGGCGTTCAACGAAGCAGAGGGGGACCTGGCTTTCCGTCTGGCGCACGACAGCGACAGCTTCAACCGCTGGGAAGCCGGGCAACAGTTGGCGAACCGGATCCTGCTGCGGCTGGTGGCGACCGCGACGGCGGGGAAACCCCTGGTGCTGGAGCCGCTCCTGATTGAGGCCTTTGGTCAGGTGCTGGCCGATCAGACGACCGATCCGGCGCTGGTCGCCCGGGCGTTGGTGTTGCCGACCGAAACCTGGTTGGCGGAACAGCTGGAGGTGGTTGATCCCGGTGCGATCCATACCGCGCGCACGTTTGTACGGCGGGAACTGGCACGGGCGCTGCGCCCGACATTGCGCCAGCGTTATCTGGAGCTGACCGACAATGGCCCCTTCACCCTTGACGCGGCGGCGATCGGGCGGCGGGCGTTGCGCAATATCTGTCTGGCGTATTTGATGGTTCTTGAAGAAGATGAGGTCGTCGCCCTGGCTCAACAGCAGTTCACCGACAGCGACAATATGACCGACGTTCTCGCTGCCCTTGGCGCGTTGGCTCATGCGGCGCGTCCGGAGCGCGAAGAGGCATTGGCCGCCTTCTATTTTCGTTGGCAGAACGATCCGCTGGTGGTCGACAAGTGGTTTGCCCTGCAAGCCACCGCGCCGGGAGATGCAACCCTTGGCAACGTCATCGAGCTCCTCTCCCATCCCGCTTTCACGATCAAAAATCCGAACAAGGTGCGGGCGCTGATTGGCACCTTCTGCGCGGCCAACCCCGCCGCTTTTCATGCCGCCGACGGTTCCGGTTATCGCTTTGCAGCCGATCAGGTGCTGGCGGTCGATCCCCTCAACCCGCAGGTCGCGGCGCGCCTGGCTGGTTGTTTGAGTCGCTGGCGGCGCTATGATGAAGGCCGTCGCGCGCTGATGAAAGCGCAGCTCGAACGGATCGCCGCGGGTGCCCAACTGTCCCGCGATGTGCGGGAAATCGTCAGCAAAAGCCTGACTGATTGTGCCGCAGGGGAAACTCAATGAGCTGCCTTGCCCTCGATATTCGCAATCTGGAGAAAAACTACGGTGGCCCCAAAGTCGTCGATGACCTTACCCTGAGCATCGAACCGGGGGAGATCTTTGGTCTCCTCGGACCGAATGGCGCCGGGAAAAGTACCACCATCAACATGGTCGCCGGGGTCACCCGCATCGGTGGCGGGACAATATCAATCTTCGGCTATGACAACCGGCGTGACTATCGCACTGCCCGGCGATTGACCGGCGTGATGCATCAGGAAATTGTCATCGACAACTTCTTTTCGATTGAGCGGGCGCTGAAGATTCATGCCGGATACTTTGGCGTTGTCGATGATCCCGCCTGGCGCAATCTGCTCATCGACCGGCTTGGTCTGCGTCCGCATCTGGGGAAGGTGATGTTCAAACTTTCCGGCGGCCTCAAGCGCCGCTTCATGATCGCCAAGGCACTGGTTCACAAGCCACGCCTGCTGATTCTTGACGAACCGACCGCCGGGGTCGATGTGGAGCTGCGGCATACCCTGTGGGAATTCGTCCGCGAGATCAACACCCAGGGGACGACGATCCTGCTCACCACCCACTACCTCGAAGAGGCGGAGCAGATGTGCGACCGCATTGCGATCATGCATCACGGCAAACTGGTCGCTCTCGAAAAGACCACTGACCTGACTGCCCGCCACGGCCAACGCCACCTTGAGCTGACTTTGAAAGAGGCGCTGACCGTGGTGCCGGACACGTTGGCGCAGTTCAGCCCGCGACTGAGCAATGATGGCCTGGCGCTGGAGCTGACTCTGGCGACCGACAGTGTCGTCGGCGAAATTCTCGATCGGGTGCGCGCAGCGGGCATCGAAGTGGTCGATGTCGACACCCGCCAGCCACATCTGGAGGACATCTTTTTGCAACTGACCGGCATCGGGGCCGGGAACGGAGGAGAAAACCATGGCGCATGACGTGGACCGCTTGCCGCCCTTCAACCGTTGGCTGCCTTTTCTGACCCTGTTCAACAAAGAAATTCTGCGTTTTTTGCGCGTCGCCTCGCAGACGCTGATTACCCCGATTATCACCGCGTCGCTCTATCTCTTTGTCTTCGGCGCCACCCTCGGTGACCGCATCAGCGTTCTCGAAGGGTTCAGCTACGCCCAGTTCGTCATCCCCGGTCTGATCCTGATGGGGGTGATCAACAATTCCTTCGCCAATACCGCGTCGTCGCTCTTCATGTCGCGTTATCTGGGCAATGTGGTCGATCTGCTGGTGACGCCGATTACCCCGCCGCAATTTATCATGGCCTATACGTTGGCGGCGATGCTGCGGGGGCTGGCGGTCGGGTGCGCGGTCTGGGCAATCTCCACCGTCTTCGCCGGGTTGCCTTGGGTCCACCCCGGTGCGGCCATCGTGATGGCGACCCTCGCCAGTTTCCTCTTCGCCCAGTTCGGCCTGATCGTCGCGATCATCGCCAACGATTTCGATGCGCTGTCGATGTACACCAACTTCCTGATCCTGCCCTTGATCTATCTCGGCGGAGTCTTTTACCCGATCTCGATCCTGCCGCCGCTCTGGGCAAAGCTGTCACACCTGAACCCGCTTTTCTACCTGATCGACGGCTTCCGCCACGCCATCCTCGGGGTCGGTGATCTCTCCTTTGTGGTGGCGTTCGGGGTGGTTGCCGCGATGGCGACGGCGCTGTTCAGCATCGCGGCGTTGCTGATCGGCAAGGGATATCGGTTGCGCAGTTGAGGCGTTTTTCGTTGACGTTTTCTATGGATCAAGTTTATTTTCATCTCCAAGTTTGATCGTGTGGGCAGGGGAGGGGATCAACCGCAGGGGCAAGCCAATCAGATAACCACCGACGGCATTCATGCTCTTTAAACAGGTATAGACAGGCTGTATATACCACGATTGTTTTCGGTCAGGATTTTTCAAAGCCATTGCGGTTTATCAACGTATTTTGTAACTGTTCAGCTCTTCTGTAGGAGCGGCTTTAGCCGCGAACCATCGCGCCTGAAGGCGACTCCTACAGCGTCATTCCTGCATGATTTTAGCCGGAATCCAGCTTTTCAGGGTTGAAAGTCTGGATCCCCGACAGGATCACTCGGGGATGACGACCCTTGGACGGATAGCTGAATAGTTACGAAGTTTTTTCATCAAGATCAATCAGCGAGTTCCTCCGCTACGATAACAAAGCTGTTGCTGACTGACAACATCTGCCACCAGCACCAGATCACGCTCCGGCACGGAGAACACCTTGACGACCTTCTTGAAGTGACCACTTGACGGTAACAACCCCTCCAAAGCGTTATCCTGTTCGTTCAACATCGCTCGATTGAAAAAACAAAAGTTGCTCTCCGTGAAGAGCGCCGTATAGAAGATATCCGCTTCAACCAGGTCCTGGAAAAAATGTGAGCCGTACGACAGCTCGGGCATCAGCCCGCCGCTGAGAAACGCCACTTCACCGAGAACGGTCATGTTGCAGATTTCTGAAAAATTGACCGGTACGCCGAGCGACGGGGTTGATGTCCCCCAGCGACCGGGGCCGAGGAGCATGCAGGGGCAAACTGATCTCACATTTAAAGCAGACGGGGTCGACGAAAAGTTTCGCCGACCCCGGATCTTACTGAGTTAAACAACAAATATCAATCCGCAGACCTTACACCACGCCGAAAGCAACCATCGCCTTGGCGACGCGAATGAAACCGGCGATATTGGCGCCATCGACATAGTTGCCAGGAGAACCGTATTCCATCGCGGTTTCGTAACAGAGGTTGTGAATGCTGCGCATGATTTTCCGCAAACGCTCCTCGGTGTATTCAAAATCCCACGAATCGCGGCAGGCGTTCTGCTGCATCTCCAGTGCCGAGGTGGCCACGCCACCGGCGTTCGCGGCCTTGCCGGGGCCGTAGGCAATCTGCGCGTCGAGGAAAATCTTCACCCCTTCCGGAGTGGTCGGCATATTGGCACCTTCGCCAACGGCAATACAGCCGTTCTGCACCAACATTTTGGCATCCTTGCCATTGATCTCGTTCTGGGTCGCGGAAGGCATCGCCACCTGACAGGGGATTTCCCAGATGTTGCCGTTGGCGACATATTTGGCATGTTTGTGAATTTCGCAATAGTCCTTGATCCGGCGCCGCTCAATTTCTTTCAGGCGTTGCACCGTCTCAAGGTCGATCCCTTTTTCATCGTAGATGTAGCCATTGGAGTCGGAACAAGCAACGGTCTTGCCACCGAGTTCGGCAATTTTTTCGATAGTGTAAATCGCCACGTTACCCGAACCGGAGACAACACAGGTTTTACCTTCAAAACTGTCACCACGCACCTTGAGCATTTCTTCGACAAAGAAGGTCGCACCGTAACCGGTGGCCTCGGTCCGTACCAGCGAGCCGCCCCAGTCGAGCCCCTTACCGGTCAGCACGCCGGCTTCCCAACGGTTGGTAATGCGCTTGTACTGGCCAAACATATAACCGATCTCGCGGCCCCCGACGCCAATATCACCGGCAGGAACATCTGTATGCTCGCCGATATGACGATACAGTTCCGTCATAAAACTCTGGCAA
This sequence comes from Desulfuromonadales bacterium, assembly GCA_029210745.1. GTDB lineage: Bacteria > Desulfobacterota > Desulfuromonadia > Desulfuromonadales > JAHYIW01 > JAHYIW01. The sequence goes on along the minus strand of JARGFI010000008.1, from coordinate 22,572 downwards.
AAACGCATCACTTCCTCGTCGGACTTGCCCTTGGGATCGAAATCGGAGCCCCCTTTACCACCACCGATCGGCATGCCGGTCAGGGCGTTCTTGAAAATCTGTTCAAAACCGAGAAACTTGATAATCCCGAGATAAACCGAGGGGTGAAAACGCAAGCCCCCTTTGTACGGACCGAGCGCGCTGTTGAATTCAACCCGGAAACCACGGTTGATCTGTACCGTTCCTTGATCATCGGTCCAGGGAACCCGGAAGATAATCTGCCGCTCCGGCTCGCAAATGCGTTCAATAATTTTATGATGGGTAAATGCGGGGTGCTTTACGAGGACCGGACTGATCGATTCAAGAACCTCGCGGGTCGCCTGATGGAATTCGGTTTCACCGGGGTTGCGCGCCAGCACGCTCTGAAAAATCGGCTCGACTTTTTCATCTAAAGGTTTTGCCATAACTGAGTACCTCCTGAGAAGAGTATGCATAAAAAATATGCATATTTTGGTTTATTTTTATGCAATATGTGCATAAATTTTGATCAAATTAATTTAAACCGCTCTGCGTGTCAAGAACTTTTTTTACACTGAACACTTCCCCCTCCCTGTCCGCCCGCACAAAAAGCAAGACAGGCACCCGTAACGGGTGCCTGTCTTGTGATTACGCAATGGCTGGCGAAGCGCTATTCAGCAATAATCGTCGGCGTCGAATCCTCCACCCTGATGGCTTCAAAACCGTTCTCACTGATCATGTTCTGCCGATAAACACCAGCGCCCGCTGCATGTATGTAGAGACCATTTTGCAAATTTTTGCTGATCGTGTTCTTCTCAACATCAGGATGCGCGCCGCTCGTGACCTCGATTCCGGAAAGGATATTGTCGTGGATCCGGTTGGCAAGCAATATCCCGCGTCCACCATCATGAATAAAAACGCCACTTTGACCATTGGCGTAAATTTCATTATCTTCGACCTCAGGATTCGCCCCGTCGCCAATCTCCAGCCCGGAGAGGGGATTGTTATGCAAACGGTTGCCGCGCAACGTTCCACGGCTACGTCCATGGATAAAGATTCCGTTCTGGGTGTTCGCATAAACGTCATTGGCGGCGACCTCCAGAAAACCTTCCGTCATCAGCTCCAGCCCGGATAGTTTGTTTTCGTAAATACGGTTGCCGCGGATCAGCCCCTTGCCATTTCCGTGGATGTAGATACCGTTTTGCACATTAGCGAAAATTTCGTTCTCGATGATTTCCGGATAGGCGTCGTTGGTAACTTCCACCCCGGACAAGAAATTATCGTGCAAACGATTTTCGCGCAAACCCCCCTTGCCGCCACTATGCACAAAAACGCCACTTTGACCGTTGTCATAAATCTCGTTTTGAACAACCTCCGGGGCCGCATCAGAACTGATTTCTATGCCCGAAAAAGGGTTGTCGTGAATGCGATTTTCCTGGATCGTGCCCTTGCCACCACCATGCACAAAAAGGCCATTTTGAGCATTCGCGTCAATCTCGTTCCCGCTGATTTCGGGCTGGCTTTCCGGACCAATGTCGATGCCGGAGAGCAGGTTTTTGTAGATATGATTGGCACTCAACCGGCCCCGACCACCATCAGTGATCAACACACCGTTGCGGCCATTGGCATAAATTTCACAAGCGGTCATTTCGGGGTCGCCCCCCGCCATAATTTCTACTCCGGATATGCCGTTTTCATAGAACCGGTTCTCGCGAAACACCCCCGCTCCTTCATGCGTCGCAAAGAGACCGCTCCGCAGGTTGGTGTAAAGCAAATTCCCCGTCGCCTCGGGGTGCCCGCCGGATTCAATAACGAACCCGTTTTTATTGGCAAAAATTTTATTTTCAGTGAACACTCCCCGCCCCTCGTTGTGAACAAAAATGCCGACTTCGACATTGTCGCGGATTTCGTTGGCAATGACCTCAGGATGACCGCCAGCCGTCGCTTCCACCCCGGCAACCTGGTTCGCATAAATGACATTGGTGCGAAACGTTCCCCGTCCGCCCTCGGCAACGAGAATACCGCTGCGGGTATTCTTGTACAGTTGGTTATTTTCCACCAGGGGGGTGCCTGCGCTCACCACTTTAACACCCACCGGGTTGGCAAAAATCCGGTTTTCACGAATGTCGGCGACACCGGCATCGCGCACCAGCAGTCCGCCCTCGGTATTCGTACTGAATTCATTGCCGGTAATGAGTGCCCGGCTTCCCGTGCCGACGGCAACACCGAAGCCATTACCAACAAAGGTATTCTCACGCAACGTCACCTCACCGGATTCGGTAACCAGCACCCCGCTCCCCGCATTGTTTTGCAGCTCACTCCGGGTCACCGTCGCCACGCCACCCTTCATCACCAGAACCCCGGCCAGGGTGTTGTTATGCAGCAAGGTCGAGTCAAGAACCAGTTGACCAAAGGTCCGCACCAGAATACCTGCTTCAGCGGCACCATGAATTTCTGAATGAGCAATTTCGAAGGTGGAACGATTGATTTCGATATTGGCACCCCCCGACGCTGCGCCGATGCGGCAGCCATTAATCCGTACAACCACTCCACTGTAGGCATACATCAGTGATTTTTTCTGCGCCGTGGCGGAGCTGATTTCCAATCCGCTCAGTTCAACCTCACCCACCCCGGGAATGCGCAAACCGTGATCATCGCCTCCGAAACGCAGAATCGTCTTCCCCGGACCGGCACCGACCAGCGTGACCGCCTTGGTCAGCCGCAACGTCTCAGGAAAAAAATATTCGCCGGGACCGATAGCGATCAAGCCGTTGCGTGGCACCGCCGTCAAGGCATCTGTCAACGTCTTTGTGTCCCCCTGACCATCGGGGGTAACGATCAGATCAGCCTGCTGCTGTGCTGCTAAAAAAAGTCGCTCAAACTCCTCTGCAGCGGGGAGCAACGACAAAGAAGTGCTGGCTGGCACCGGTTCCGGCACTGCACTGACTGGAGCTGGTTCCGGCACTGCACTGGCTGCTGTCGGTTCTGGAACTGCACTGGCTGCGGTCGGTTCCGGTACTGCACTGACTGCGACTGTGGTTATTTCCGGCGCGGCAAAGGCATTGGCCGACAACCCGATCATCAGCAAACAAAACCAGGTCATTCTTTGAAAAACGGTCAACTGCATGCCATCCTCCTGTGAGGTAATTTCAATTGCACCTTGCATCGAAGAAAAGTAACAAACTATTGCCATTAGTGCCAGTCTTTTTGCCAACGGCCAGATAGAATATGTGGTTTTTTATGGACTTGGCGCGCTACGCCTCGTACTATGAGCGCGATAACCAAATATCATCACATCGACAGTGGAAGGATTAAATCATGGCAACAGCAAAAACGGGAGATCGGGTACGTATCAACTTTACCGGCACCCTGGAAGACGGAACTATTTTTGACACCACCTACGCGGACAACTGCTCAGGGGATGACTGCATCGATGACGACTGCGGTTGCGAAACAGGACCGATGGAGATAACCATCGGCGAAGAAGAATTTTTTATTTTCGTTGAGCAGGGGGTGATCGGCATGGCTCCGGGAGAAAAAAAGACGATCATTGTTCCGCCGGAAGAGGCTTTCGGCGAGTACGACGAAGAGAATATTCTTACCCTGGAACGTGATCAGTTCCCTGACGATCTGGTCCCGGCCGTCGATATGGACCTTGAGTTGAACGACGAGGACGGCGACAGCTTTGTGGCAACCGTCATTGAGCTTGACGACAAGACAGTGACCCTCGATGCCAACCACCCCCTCGCCGGCGAAACCCTGACTTTTGAGGTTGAACTGATCGACATCATAAACACCGTCCACTGATCCGGCACAGTAAAAGATTGGTCTGGACGCCACAACGCAGAAAAGCCGATTCGGGGGAAGGCGGCCCCGAATCGGCTTTATCTGTTTGAACTGAAATGAAGGAGGTATCAGGCCCGTTCAGGCTCTTGATGGTTGTGACTCTACCTTGAAGCGACAAGAATTAAAACGTGGCGACGCGTAAAAGATTGACCCCATGACCCCCTTCCAGCCCTGTGCATCAACACACCACCTTAACAATATTGACATGTTAGTATGACAATCTCGTCAGATTGGACGATTGGTGAAAGAATATTCAGTGCTTTATTTTATTTTCTTTTCTTTCTGCGCCGCCTGCAACAGATCCCCCAAAGAACCGAGCCCTGAACCGCCGCCCGCTTGCTCTGTCCACGACGTCTCAGCGGATACTGCAACATCCGTGGCTGTCGGAATCAGCGCGATCCGTCGTTCAGCCAGATCAATCTTCTCAATCGTCACCGCCAGCGCTTGTCCCACCTTGAGGACATCTTGCGGATGACGAATCCGTTGTCCACCGCCCAGCTTTGAAATGTGTACCAGCCCGTCAATACCGTCTTCCAGCGTGACAAACGCTCCGAACTGCGTCAGTCTGGAAACCGTTCCGGTCAGTTGCGATCCTTCACGGTAGATCGTCCCGACCTTTTGCCAGGGGTCGGCCAGGGTGTCGCGCAAACTGAAGGCAAAGCGCTCCTTTTCCCAATCACAGCTCTTGAGCGCGACCTGCAATTCCTGACCAACGTGCAGCACTTCATTGATATTCTCGACCCGTCCGTAACCGATTTCTGAAATCGGTAACAGGCCCTCGATCCCGCCGATATCGATAAATGCGCCAAACTCGCGGATGTTGGTGACTGTCCCGCTGACCACCATCCCCTCTTTCAAGGTCGCGCGCAAAACTTCACGCTGTGCCCGCCGTTCTTCTTCCAGAATGGCGCGATGTGACACCACAATATTGCGCCCCTGTTCACCGAACTGCGTGATTTTAAAGGTCAGTGTACTGCCGATGAGCTCGGCAACATTTTCCTCGCGTCGCAAACCAAGTTGCGAAAAAGGACAGAAAGCGCGCACCGCCCCCGGAAGACGCACAGCGAAGCCCCCTTTAATCTCTTCTTCGATCCGTCCTTCAACCGGAACCCCGCTGCGCCAGGCGTCCTCCAGTTGCTCGGTGCCGGAAGACCCGCCCCCCAGCCGCAAGGTAAAACGCAACTCACCGTCCTTCCGGGTGACGAAGTAGGCATTCAGCGGGTCGCCAACGGCGACCGTCATCTCGCCATCAGTATTGAGCAATTCACTGGCGGCAATGATCCCCTCGCCTTTCTGCCCAACATCGAGAAAAACCCACTCAGCACCGATCTGCAACACCGTCGCCGCAATCTTTTGCCCCGGCTCAAGCCGGGCGGTGCCGGTGGCCAGACTCGCGGCAAACAGCGCCGCAAAATCTTCATCTTCGGTGTTTTCATCCACATCTTGCGGTTCTTCGTTCATCTTCATCGCCTCTCATTTATTCAGTTGATGCTCTTCAAGCACAGTCATGCATAGCTCGGCAAACGCTTGCGCTTCGCGCTTTGCGGAAAATCGTTCCGGGTTCGGTTGTGACAAGCGCGCCCGCAACGCCGGTTCGTCAATCAGGCGTATGACGGCGGCGGTAAATTCTGTTGCGTCACGATAAAGCATGCCGTTGACACCCTCTGTGACGACTGCGGCGTTCCCTGAAATAGCGTGCGCCAGAATCGGGCGGCCCAGAGCCGCCGCTTCGACCAGCGCGTTCGGCAGCCCCTCACTGACAGAATTGTTGAGCACCACATCGGCCTGGCGCATTGCCGCGGGGATGGCTGCGGGGGGCAGCTTGCCGACATAGTGCGCCCAATGGCGCGCCGCCACGGCGGCAAGAAACTGTTCGCCATACCCTTTATCGAGGATCGGCCCACAAAACGCAACATGGAATGCACGACGATATGCAACCGGGTCACAGAGCTCAAGCAATGTGAGCACCCCCTTGACGGGACGAATCCCGGCCGGGCAGAGCAACAGGAGGTCCGGCGCCGACAAACCGAGCTGGTCACGTAATGCACAGGGAGCATCACCCAACACCACCCCTGGTGCCACATAACGCAGTCGCCGGGCGCATTCAGGATGATCTTGCGCCAGCGATTGGAGGTCACGTTGATTCTTGATGACGATCAGCTCGGCCCGCCGCAACACGTCCCTGATCACCGGCTCATGCAGCGGGTGCCTCAGTCCATCATGATAGTCGGTCCCGGTTAACAGCACCAGATAGGGCAGTGTCGCCCCCGATTCCAGCCACGGCTGACCGGAACGATAGGCATGGAGCAGCAGCGCAAGATCGACGCCACGCTCCAGTGCCACGCTTATTGCGGCCGGTTCAGCCGGGACAATTGTCACCATGTGGCCAAGAGCCTTCACCCCCGCGCTTAACCGTTTTGCAGTGACCCGGTTGCCCGTTGTGCGCACTTGTGGAGGAACGACAATCAGCAGGTGCATCGGCAGGCTCCGAAAGTGGTCAGCTTGATCCCCCGTGTCGCAATTAATGCACGGATCGTCGGCGCAGTCAACGCCGCCAACTCGCGCTCCCGCGCCGGGCCGGAAAAAGGCTCGTCATCGGCACGGTAGCCGGGGTGAGTCATCAGCTCCCAGGTTCCGCCAGGCAACTGGGTCAGCAACGTTTCCAGACGCTGTGCAGTGAGACGATTGAGCAACGGCATCCCCCACAAACCATCCGGAAAATAAAGGTCCGGCTCCCTTCGCAGCGCCGCCAGTCCGGCAGCCAGCCGCCGGTAGGACGCCAGGTCAGCGCCGAGTTGCCCGTCAGGGTCGGTCTCGACCGGCTCCGCCGGAACCGGCAGGCGCAGCGCGGTAATAGCGGTCTCGCGCGCAACCGCGACGATGATCCCGGTCAGGGCCGGGCAGAGGAAACAGTGCTGGTGAGTATCAAGATGATCGGGGTGCAACCCCGCATCACGCACACGGGCAATCTGGCTGAGTAATTCATGGCGGACGGCGGCGCGGTCAAAATCCCCGCTCGCCAAGCGCCTTCGCAGCATCTGTTTCCCCGGAAAATTACCGGCGGCATCGGTCAATCCAGCAATCGCGCCCCCCAGCGCTCGCCCCTCGGAAAGGTTGAGATGAACCCCCAGCGGCAATCCCAGCGTGAGGGATTCCCGCGCCGCAGCGACAAAAGTCGGTCCATTGGCGAGCAATGAAACACTGGTAACGATTCCTGCGGTGCAGGCACGAAAGATGCCGCGATCGCGACGCTGCCCGTTGCCCAGATCATCCGCGTTGACAATCAGTTGAATTTCATCCACCGGTCATCTCTGCCTCAACTATTCACAGACACAACGTCCGGTGAATTCGCTTTCAGGACGATCCTCCGCCCCGGCCATCAGACTGATCCCCTCGACGACCACATCTTCACCCATTTTTGCCAATGTTTTCAAAAAGTTTAAAGTCAGATGGGGATTGAGCTGGGTTCCCGCCACCTCCAGCATCCGCCCGCTGATTTTGGCAAAATCCCACGGCTCTTTATAGGCCCGACGGGTGCGCAAGGCATCGAACGTATCTGAAATCATCGTCATCTGACTGCACACATTTAATCGCCAATTCTTCGGCACCTCGGGGTAACCACCGAGATCGTAACGCATATGATGCTCGAAGGCCGAGAAGACCGCTACCTTCGGGATCCCCTCCTGATTCATCAGATACTGGGCACCGCGCGACGGGTGGGCTTTCATCTTTTCCCAATCGGCGTCGCTCAGGGCACCCGGTTTGCGGATAATCTCGTTGTCGACAAAGATTTTGCCGACGTCATGCACCATTCCGGCGATGCCAACGTCGTGCAGCATTTGTCCGGAAAACCCCAGCGACATCCCCTGCGCGACATTGAGGATACCAACATTGACCGAATGGGTAAAGGTGTACTCATCTTCCATGCGCAACGGGACCAGGGCCAGCAACGGATTGGCCTCACGGCGAAAGGCGGTGATGAAACCGGCAATAATTGACGCCATATCCTGCGTGTCAAGCGGTGCCTTCTCCCTGGCGGACTGGTAAAACGCTTTGAGGTTTTGCAGTTCTTCCGCGCTCAAATCCTCAAATGAGCCGATCGCCCGACTCTCCGTTGCCACCTCCCCCGGGGCTACGTCGACATCGCCGATCTCGATATGTTGAGCATTGTTCTGCAAGGCTTCCAGCGCATCAAGCCCGAGCACGACCCTGAGCAGCAAGGCAATTTCGGCGTTATCGATCCCCGCTGAAAAGCGCAGGAAACCGATGTTTTTCGCACCGCAGATCCGGGCAATGCGCGTTGTGTGCTGGGATTTTTCCAGTGGCTTACCCTGGTAAAGCAGTTCCTCTTTGACAATCAGCAGCGTGACTTCGTCGCGCTGTTGCAGCAGGGTGACCAAACTATCGGCAAGACGTGGAATTTGCGCCGTCACACGCGGGTGTTCTGGCGCGTAGAGCGCCCCGGCAGCCAGCGCATGGGACAACGATGTGAGCACTGCGCTGAGCTGATGCCGTTCGATATCATCCGTCATAGAGCGTTCCTTTCATCCTCGCCAGCGCATTTCTTGCCTGTTCTGCCAACCGTCCAGTACCGCTGTCCGCCTGCTCCTGCAACAACCCCTTGACCTTGTCGGGGGGAAACTTGTCCAGCGCGTTAACGATCTCCAGTTTGAGTTCCGCATGACAAAGCGGATGCAACAGGCTGCGCGAAGAGAGAATCTCATGAAAAGTTGGCAGCACGGCGACCGCCTGCATTGCGGCCAACGTCCTGACGACGTTTTTCTTGAGTTCGAGACGATAATCGATCAGCGCTTTTTTGCTCAGCAATTCAATCAACTTCCTGACCACCCGCCGACTTTCCGCAAAAGGTGCCAACATGATCGCACTGAGCACATCTTCATCATTCCGCGACTCAAGTCCCTTGATGAGGATGTCGTCCGCCGATTTGTCCTTCATGCGGATACACGCCTTCAACGCTTCTTGTCGCACTTTCGGATGCGGATTTTTGAGCAGCGGACGCAATTTGGGCAACACCACCTGGGCGTCCATCTCGTTCAGCAGATAGATGATGTTGCGCACCACGAACCAGCGTTCATCCTGTAATCGTTCCGTCGCCGCGACGATCACATCGCGACCCAGTTTTTTCAGACAACTCAGGTAGAACAGGCGCACGTTGCGGTTCGACTCATCGCCCACTCGTTCCAGCAACGGCGCAATAAAAGGCTTGCCAACACAGATAATGACTTTGCCAATGGCGTCAAAATCCTGCTTACCGCGGATTCGGGCATCGCGCAACAGGCGCTGAATAAATTTTTCGCCCGACAACTCCTGCCGAATCTCTGCCAGGTGTTCAGTCTCCTCGTGAGACTCGAAACAGAGTCGGCACAATCTGGCCAGATTCGCGTAGTCCCCCACATCGAGATAATGCTCAATCGAACTGAGCAAGCTCGCGCGCACACCGCGCAAATGTTCAGCGTCCGGACTATGTTTAAGAATATGCAGGGTGATTTCCGCAGCGTGTTCATCAACCCCGTGTGTTTCCAGGGTATGTCGCAGCGCATCAAGATGTTCATTGAGCGCGACGGGGGTAGTCTCGCTTTGCAGGACGGTCATCAGCGCCCGCTGATAGCGGGACGGAACATATTTTTTAAATTCATCCGGACGAAACAGCTCCTGGATTTTGCGGGTGGTGCTGACGTCATTGGCTTGTGGCCTGGACAGTCCCGCAGGCATGTCCAGGTTACGCTCTCCGGCCAGCTTGCTCAACAACGACATAATGACCGGCGGCACATAATTTTTCTGCAACGAGACATTTTTGAGTGCCTCAAGGATCACCTCGTCCGATAATTCAGAGAAAAAGCCTTCCGCATAATCGGCCTTCAACCCCAGGTTAAAGGCATTGTTCATGAACATTTCCCGCAACTCAACCGACAGGTTGTTAACGAACTCCGTCAATTTTTCCAGCGCCTGGGCACGATACATGGTGATTTTTTCGTGCTGCAAACTACTTAGCAAGCGACTCAGTTCCCTGGCAAGGGCGCTCTTCTCTTCGGCACTTTTGCCCGCCATCAAGTCGGAAACAGCTGCTGCAAAACTTCCGGGCGAGTCCGTCTCGTGCAACGTTTTGGCGACATCTTCTCCACAGGCATGCGCGATTGACAGGGCGAAACGATCCCAGATATCTGACTTGCCGCCTTGAAGTTTTCCTGCGTCGTCCCCCTGTTCGGTAAGGATGAATTTATCCTCGTCCATCTCTTCGACCGTAATGCCAACCACCTGACGAACCGCCAGGCTGGTGGCAATCCCCCCCTCGTCCCAGGTTTCAGAAGGGCGGCGAATGACAATACGCAGAAAAGCGTAGATTGACATCGCGTTCAGTTCGGGGGTCAGGGAGAATGTGGCGATACCGTGTTCGAACATCCGCAAGGCAAATTTCTCAAACAGCTTGTTGCTGCGCTGAATAAATTCACCATCAAAGAGAAAACCGTGACGCGCCACGACGATATTGATGTGCGGTAGCTCGGCAAAAAGTTCTTCAAGAATCATTTCCAGACGAGCGGTCGTCGCCGTCACCAGTTTGTTCTCTTCGTGGTAAAGACTCAAATGCTTGCCGAGCAGAAAAAGCGTGTTGAGCAGATTGGCGACTCGCGTAAAATTTGCTGTTTTTTCTTCAGTTTGCACGCAATACCTCACTGACAAATAGGATCATATCATTCCCCACGGTGATCGAAAAGAGGCTACATGACCGTCAACTGCGGTTCGTTCAGCGCCGCGATCTGCTCGCGCAGTTCAAGGATGTGCTCCCCCCAGTAGCGTTCAGTATTAAACCAGGGGAAGTGATGCGGAAAGGTCGGATCGTCCCAACGACGTGCCAGCCAGGCACAATAATGCAGGATACGCAGCGAACGCAACGCCTCAATCAGGCGTAATTGTTGTGGTTGAAATGTATGGAATTCCTCGTAGCCAGATACAATCTCTGCCAGTTGCACGCTCTGTCTGGTGCGGTCGCCGGACAACATCATCCAGATATCCTGCATCGCCGGGGCCATGCGGGCATCATCGAGATCGACCAGGTGCGGGGCGTTGTCACGCCAGAGGATGTTCCCGGCATGACAATCGCCATGAGTGCGGATATTCGTCACCGTTGCGGACAGCAGAGCATCGACACCCTGCAACAGATCGGCGGCAAGGACATCATAGTTCGCCTTGTAGGCCGGCGGAACAAATTTCGCGCTGACCAGTGCCACGCTGTCATAACCAAAGCTCCTGCTGTCCAGTTGGGGACGATGCACAAAGGGTCGTGTCGCCCCGACCGCATGGATCCGCCCCAACAGACGGCCCATGATCAACAGATTGTCAAGGTTGTCAAACTCCGGCGCATGGCCGCCCTTGCGCGGATAGAGCGCAAAGCGCATAGCGGCAAAACGCAACAGGCTGGTACCGTCAATCGTCAGGGGTGCCACCACCGGCAGCTCATGTTCAACCAATTCGAAGCTGAACTGATGTTCCTCCAGGATCTGCTCATCACTCCAGCGCCCGGCACGATAAAACTTGGCGATCAGTGGTTCACCCCCCTCAATACCGATCTGATAAACCCGATTCTCGTAACTGTTAAGGGTCAGGATACGACAGTCGCATTCATAGCCCACACTCTCGACGGCATCGAGAACGACATCGGGGTTCAAACCTTCAAACGCGCGGTCCTGTAATTCCATCAGAGATATAATCCCTTCATCAGACAACTGATTTTTCTTGAGTATAACAGCAACCGGTCACAGGATAAAAGAACAAGATCAGGGCTTTTAAAAAGAAAACAAAAGGCAGGGGTTTGAACGGACAGGTGAATTTTTGTCCTTGATTGTGGTGGGACTGAGTTCACTTTTTGAGGAATGATACGAGCCGGGAACAGAAGAAATATTGATAAAACCGTGATGACTGAAGAACAATAGACGTGCGGCTTGATTGGTTTTTACGCATAGAATTAAGGTGTGGCCCGCTATCGGACCACACCTTTTGGAGTCGGAAGATTGAACGACCGGGAGTTTACCAGTAGTAACCGATATTGAGGTTGAAGCGGGTGGTCCGCTCGTCATTCTTGGCATCGGGCTCATTCACCATGTTGCCGCCGCTGAAGATCATGTTCTCCCCGGAGATGATGTCAACATAGGTGTAAACCGGACCGGAAGCGAACATGGCGCCAACCACGTTCTGCCAGATGGTCGGCTGGTTGCTGGCCGAGGGCTTGATGATCGTGTTGTCGGAGTAAACGGTAATGCTGTCGAGCCACTTCACCTTCATTGGATGAGTATAGGCAACGTTGGCGATGCCGATGTCGGCTTCGGCGGGGACGCCCCAGGAATAACCGAAAGCGCCCATGGTGATGATGTTGTCACTGAACCCGACCGGGTTCTCAGGGTTATACCCATACGTCGCGGCCTCAAGTTGCACGTTCCAGTTGCCGTAGTTACCGTTCATGTGCAGCCCGGTGGCCCAGTGGTCACCGCTGTCGCTGGTGATGCCGTTGTACAGCTCGCCCCACTCAGCGGAGACACCAAACTCGGTGGTGCCGAGATCCCTGTGGTCGAGCGTGTAAGCCAGGCGTCCGTTGAACTGGTTGGTCTCTTCGTTGCCGTCAGCCTGGGCGCCGGCATAGCCCCCGTCAGCGTTGCTGATGACATCGATCGAGTAGCGCTTGGCGTTGCCGGAGCTGCCCAGCTCAGCGTTCTTGTAGAAAGCCAGGGTCAGATCCAGGGGGCCATTGCTGTATAGCCCCTTGACGCCCATGTCGTAGTCGTCTTCCAGCCCAACGTAATAGGCGCCACTGAACCAGAAGTTATGGGAAGCGTAAGGCTGCAAGCCGAAGGGAACCTGGTGTACACCGACCTGCACCTGCCAGTTGTCACTTACGTTATAGCCAACATAACCATGACGGAGGGTGTGAAAATCGTACTCCGGGTAGAAACGGTACTGTGCCGAGAGAATCCAGTCGTCCATCGCACCATTCACGTCGAGCCGAAACAGGTCAAAGGCGAAATCACCATAGGTTTCGTCGTGCCGGTTATCCCAATCCTGGTAGCCATAATTAACACGCAAAGCACCGCCGACATGGATCGGTCGTTTTGCGTCAAACACTTCTTCGACGATCTCTTTGATCATGGCCTGATTATCAACCGTCTCCGCAGCCAGACTGGTGCCGGTCGTACAGACGCCAAGGAACCCCAACAAACAAATCAGTCGTGCAAGTTTCAGCATTTTTTCTCCTTTACAGCAGGTGCTCAGCGTCGCGCTGAGCACAAACATAAATATCAACAGAGTATCAAGGCGACTTACCTGGCCGCCGCACGAGCGGCTTCCAGCCAGCCGTTCCATTGTTCCTGATGAGCGGCGATCCATTCCCGTACATGTCGCTCGATGTCTTCCTGAGACTTCTCGCCGTCCTGCATCTTGTTGTTCTGTGCGTTAATATCACTTAACTCCAGATTGAAAACCTCGAAGAACTTTTTGGCGGCCGGGTTATCGGCAAGGAACTTCTTGTTGGCCACGATCTGAATGTCGCTGACCACGAAACCGGTCTTGAGCGGGTCGGACACGGCCCCCTCAATGCCACTGACAGTCATACGATCCTTGCCCGCCAGCTGCGACTCCTTCGGTTTGATCTCCGGCACGTTGATCCAGATCACGTCCTTGCCCGGTTGCAGTTTGGCAATCGTCCAGTTCGGTGCCCAGGTGTAAAAGAAAATCGGTTCGCCATTTTTGTAGCGGGCGATGGTGTCGGCCATGCTGGCCGAGTAGCTCGCCTTGATCGGGTTGATGTGGTCATCAAGACCATAAACATCGAAGTGATGGGTAATGACCTTCTCACACCCCCAGCCAGGAGGGCAGGCGGTCAGGTCTGCCTTGCCGTCACCATTAACATCGAAGGCCTGCTTGACTTCGGGGCGCTTGAAATCGTCGAGGGACTGGATGTTGTATTTTTCGACATGCTCTTTGGAGACCAGGTAGCCTTGCAGACCACCTGCCTTGACGACGTAGCCAACGACCTCGATCCGGTCTTGCCAGCCCCGGGGCATCTGGCTGACGTGGTTCGGGAACCAGCCGTTGGCCCAGTAATCGATATCACCGAGCATGACCGACTGGTAGAAGAGCGGATTTTGCAGTTCCTTGTATTTTTCGACCTCGTAGCCGAGCTCCTTGAGTCCGGCCCGAACCAGGGCCTCCTGAAAATAACCGGTGTTCCAGGTGGCGCGGGCAGGTTGTACTTCAACGCCCTTGCCCGGCAGGTGATGGGCGGCAAAAGCGGGCAGCGTCAGAGACAGCATGACGATCACCAAAAGTATTCGTTGCATAGGTTTCTCCCTTATTTATAGATTGATGGAAAAAGAATGGTGTGACAGATTTCATTGCATAACGACCTCCTTTGGTAACTGATGTGATGTGAAAAGAACTATTTTCGGGCAAATCCCTGGGTAATCCGGTCGAGAACCATGGCCAGCAACACAATCGCCAGACCACCAATCGTTGCCAAGCCGATCTCCAGCGTATTCAATCCCTGGACCACCGGATTGCCGAGGCCGCCGGCACCGATCAGGGCGGCGATCACCACCATCGACAGAGCCATCATCAGGGTCTGGTTGAGCCCGGCCATGATCGACGGCAGGGCCAGAGGAAACTGGACTTTGCGCAAAACCTGCCAGGGGGTCGCGCCGAAAGCCAGCGCGGCCTCGATGAGCTCCGGGTGAACCTGACGAATACCGAGGCTGGTCAGGCGGACGATCGGCGGCAGGGCAAACACAATGGTCGCCAAAATTCCCGAGACCGTTCCGATGCTGAAGAGCATGACCACCGGCACCAGGTAAACGAATGGCGGGATGGTCTGCATGGCATCGAGTGCCGGGCGCAAAACCAATTCAAAGCGGTCGCTGCGACCGGACATGATCCCCAGGGGGATACCAAAGAGCGCACAGAAAAACACCGAGCTTATCACCATTGCCAGGGTGATCATGGTCTCTTCCCAGAGTCCGAGATAGCCGATCAACAGGAAGGTCAGAACCGTAAACACGGTGGTCTTCTTGCCGACAAAACGCCAGGCGGCAAAGGCAAAGAGGACGATCACCACGGTCGGGTGCAGAAAGGTGAAGAACCACTCGAAGCCCTTCAGACAATATTCGATCGGGGCCTTGATGGTCTGAAAGATATCGCGGTGATTGAACACCAGCCAGTTGACGAAATCCTGAACCCACTCGTCGAGAGGAATCAATTTTTTTTCAAAGTTTAAAAAGTTCATAAAAATCACTCTCCATCCTTGGTTGTTTCACCAATGGCCTGCAAATCTTCCAACGGTTGATCTGCCTGTTCATCTCCAGCCTGACCGCGCTGCAGGGTGCGCAAAAAGAGGTTTTTGGAAACAGCTCCGAGGTAGTTGCCATCATCGTCGAGAATCGGCAAAGCCCAGGCGTGGTTGGCTACCTCGGGCAGAATGTCCTGCATCGAATCCGCCGCCCTGGCGGTCACGACCTCGTCAATATAAGCGTTTTTAAGCGAGTGCTCACTCTCCGGCTGGTCGATCAATTCGCGCAGCGACTCTGTGGATACGATGCCATGAAACTTGTCTTCACTGTCGATCACGAACCCATACTCCCGGTCGTGCTTGATCAGGCGTTGCAGGGCCGCACGGGGGTTTTTGCCGTCGGTAATTCTGATCGTGACCTGGTTGTCGCTGGCAATATCGCCGGCGGTCAGGATATTGGTCGGATCGACGCCGCGGAAGAACGCCCGGACGTAATCGTCAGCCGGATTCTGCAGGATTTCTTCGGGCGAGCCGACCTGAACCACGCGGCCGCCTTCCATGATGGCAATCCGGTCACCGATCCGCATCGCTTCGTCGAGGTCATGGGAAATAAACACGATGGTGCGTTTCGATTTAGCCTGAAGTTTGAGGAGTTCATCCTGCATCTCGGTCCGAATCAGTGGGTCGAGGGCGGAGAACGCCTCATCCATCAACAGGATGTCAGGATCGACCGCCAGCCCGCGGGCCAGCCCGACCCGCTGCTGCATGCCACCGGACAGTTCTGTCGGCATGCTGTCTGCCCAAGGATCAAGGCCGACCTGGGCGAGTGCTTCGAGGGCCCGTTGCTCACGGGTCTGCTTGTCGACGCCGTCCATCTCAAGACCGAAGGCAGCATTCTGCAGGACAGTCATGTGCGGCATCAGGGCAAAGGACTGGAAGACCATACTTAACTTGGCGCGGCGCAGCTTGACCAGCTCTTCGTCGTTCATGGCGACGATATCGTCATCATCGATATAAACATGGCCGGAGGTCGGTTCAATCAGGCGGTTGAGCATCCTGACCATGGTTGATTTACCTGAGCCGGAGAGTCCCATGATAACGAAAATCTCGCCCTGGTTGATGCTGAAGCTGGCCTTCTGGACCCCGACCGTCGAGCCGGTCTTTTCGAAAATTTCTGCCTTGTTAAGTCCCGCGCTAAGCATCGACATTGCCTTCCTGGGGTGCGAGCCGAAGATCTTGTAGAGGTTTTCAACGCGGATTTTAACTTTTTCCATGGAACAACCTTTCGTTGCCCGGTCAGGAGTGGAATCTCTTCGGATGCCACCGGACCGGAGATGTTGATCAAACTCATAGAGGGGAATGCTGCACGACGATGGACTCCACCACAGCAGTGTCCCTGGAACGAATATTTTCAAGTCAGGACAGAGCACTCCGCGACCTGTCGGAGAGGATATTCTCGGACCGGCGTTACTCTGATTGGACGGGAAATCTGCGCAAACATCACACGCGGTGATGGTCTTGACGACCCCCCTGCGGGAGAAGGTAAAAACACCCCGGCAGGGATGTCACCTCAATTCGTCGAGTATATCGTTTGAAGGATCAACCGTCAACCGCAAGCCTCTTCCAATCCACGGCAAATTTGTTCTAACACGGACATGATCTTGGCACCGAAGAATTTTTACTCATCCGCAGATAATCGAGAACCGACCGGACGTTCATAGAGAGCTGTCGCATCTTTTGTGCGACACTGGGGACTCCCTTGGACTTGAAAGTCCACTTGTTTACAAAATTGTGTTTATTTTTAGGTACTTATCTAACTTTTTTTTGCGAGTGCATCATTACTGGTAGCGGGAATTTACAAAAAAATGCCCCTAAAGGCGTTAGGGGCCACTAAAAACTGGTTCAATCAGAGGGCTTTTCAACACTTTTTAACAGTGTTTGTTATACTTATGAAAAGAGCTTTCTTGTAAAAATAGCGTAATGCGCGAATCTTGGCATTAAATATGCATTTATAATGAATTACTTTCACGGCTTCTGTTTGGTCAGTACGAATTTCAACATCAATTTGGAGAACGGTCATGGTCTTTCGTAGATTGCTCTTTGCGTTCCTTGGGGTGGTGGCGGTTTTTTTCAGCCTGGTGACTGGCTGTGCTGACAGGGATTCCGCGGATTTCAAGGGAAACTCGTCCGGATCGAATGCAGCCATCGCTGTAGATCCGTATGTTGTTGATGCACTATTCGAAGAGGTGGCCGCAGACGGTCGAACTGTCTTGCAGGCGAACTCGACGCGATCCGACAGTCAGGGCCGATTTTACTTTCCCGGTGAAATCTCAGTCGGTTCCGTCATAAGGCTGCAAGCTTCGGAAAGAGGTGTGCACGGTGGGATGCCATATACGGGGATGCTGTTGCGTCGAGTCGATCCCGGGCAGAAGGGACCGTTTATCGTCTCGCCGCTGACCACGATCCTCGCCAACAACGTGACCCCGGACGAACTGATCGCTCTTCTTGATAATTCCGGCTTGCCGGGATTGCAGCGAGACGGTTTGTTCCGGGATCCCATGCGGGGGCTTGTCGCTGCCGGAGGCGAAATCGATCAACAGGCCCTGCGGTTACTTCAGTCCAATCTGGCCGCCGGGGTCTATCTCATGTTTCTGGATATCCCCAAATTCATTGACCAGGTAAATCCTTACGAGACTAACTTCCCCTATTTTGCGGATGCCGTCAGCATGGTTCAGGACACCCTGGACGAGCAGCTCTTGCAGCAGTTCCTCGCTGAGGTCAGTCCGGAGTTTTCGCTGGGTGACAGGCTGGCCACATCGATTCGGCTTTGCCAGCTGACGGTTTCGGAGTTGGAGCGGGCCCTTGCCGTCGGCCAGGCGGTTTCCGGTGACCTGTTGGCCGGCATCCTGGCGGACACCATTGCTGTTGCCCTGGATGTCGCGAAAGAAGTCTATTTCGCCCGAACCGGCGAGAAAGTGAATCGGTTGCCGGCCGCGCTCGATGACATGGTTTCAGCCGACGAAGGGGGCGCCGTTGTCACCGGCAATTTACTGGCGAACGATAGCCCTGGCGATGCGCCGGTGCAAGTTACCGCCGCCGGGCAGGGGGGCATGGCCATACCCCTCGGTGCGGGGTATACGACCGCGGCCGGAGGTGTTCTGACCCTTGAGACCAACGGTGCCTTCGCGTATCAGCCGCCGCCACTCGGCGAGGTTCCCCGGGAGGGGCTGAGCGAGCAGTTCAGCTACATGCTGGCGGATGAGGACGGCGACACCAGTTCCACCGTGTTCACAGTACAGGTTCGCGACAGCAATCGGTTGCCGGCCGCGCTCGATGACATGGTTTCAGCCGACGAAGGGGGCGCCGTTGTCACCGGCAATTTACTGGC
>JARGFI010000008.1:0-3954 GCA_029210745.1 Desulfuromonadales bacterium | reverse complement strand
TCGGTGCGGGGTATACGACCGCGGCCGGAGGTGTTCTGACCCTTGAGACCAACGGTGCCTTCGCGTATCAGCCGCCGATTGGCAATGTGCCGCCCGCAGGCGTGACGGAAACCTTCAACTATATGATCACTGATGAAGACGGCGACACCAGTTCCGCCGTGCTGACGGTCGAGATCTCTTATCAAGGGCAACCGTATTCCATTGCGGTCTCCCATCCGGTTCGGGTCACCATTGCACCGACCGGGCAGATCCTGGTCAGTTCATACAACACCGGTCGTGTGCAGATCTTCAACCCGGAGACAGTGCAGCTCGAAGGCCTGATTGAGGCGAACCGCAAGATAACGGCGGTCGGGGCGGCCTCCGACAGGGTTCTGGTGGGACTCGATGTGCCCGGTGCCGTCGCCGTCTACTCCTATGCCGGGGAGCTTCTGACCCTGCTGGGGGCAGGAGTCGAAGAATTCGACTCGCCCAGCGATCTGGCGATCGATGCATCGAACGGTCGTGTCTACGTTGTCGATTCCCGGAAAAAGGAAGTCCGGGTCTATGCCCTTGATGATGGTACGTTCCTCTCAAACTTCGGCCAGGACCGGATGAAATTCCCGACCGGGATCGCCATCGATCCGGGTAGCAACACTCTGTTGATTTCGGACTTTGCTGTCGGTCGCAGCAAAAAAGGGACGGGGATGATGAGTCCCACAACGTACGATGCCGGCATCTGGCGCTATGATTTGGACGGCAATTATATCGAGACGATCACCGGCAGCTTCTCCCGACCCCAAGGGCTGGCGGTCAACGGTAACGGTGAAATCTTCCTGGCGGACAGTCTGATCGGCGAGATCCTGGTTTTCCGGAAAAATCCGGATACAGGAAATTATGAACAGCCCTACAACTACGGGGGCGAGGAGATGCCGTTACGCCTGCCCCTCGATGTCGCTATCAACCAGGCGACCCGTGATCTCTATCTCACCAACAACCTGCTCGACAGGGTTGAGGTCATTCCCGCAGGAGGTAACCTGCCATGAGAACTCTCGCTGCACAAATCCCTCGCATGTTTCTGGCCGTCATCCCCTGCGTGCTCCTTGTGGTCGGTTTGGCCATGCCCGCACACGCCTTGCTGGCGGCGCATCTCAATTATGACGGTTGCGATACCTGCCACAATCTGCACTCCGGGGCAGGGGGTGCGCTGCTAGATATCTCTGCCAACCCCGAAGAACTCTGCCTGAGTTGCCATGGCCCGGGCGGGATTTCCGCCCTGACGGTCGCGACGCACAACCTGGCCGGAGTCGCCTCGACCGATACCGGCTATATCTCCTGCAACGAATGCCACAATTCCCACAACAACGGCGAGGAAACCTCTCGAACCAATCTCGACGGAACCTACAACATCAAACTCGTCGGTCTCACTCTCGACTACAACAGCAGTCCACCTGTGAGCCTCACCTCGCCACAGATTCGAGAAGAGCGGGTAGCGACCGGCCTCGGCACGTTACAGGATGTGGTCTACAGCAAAGGGCCGATCGACGACTATGCCCGTGCTGACAACATTGGTGTCTGTAACGCCTGTCACGGACCGACCAGCGGGATTCACAATGTCGGCAAGGACTGCTCGGCCTGTCATGCCCATGACGGCGGATTTGCCGGCGCCGGCGACTGTCGCGCCTGTCATGACGGGACCGGGGTCGGTGCCGAAGCGGTCAGCGTCTCCAGTCCACATTCCACCAACACGATTTATAACAGCACCAGTGAGACCTTTACCTGTGAAAACTGCCATACCGGACATCTGGGGACGATACAGGTGCCGAACAACAGTGCCGTCGGTATCAATTATTCGAGTACCGGGCATAACGGCATCTCCCTGGGGAACAGCGGCGGTGGTGTCAATGATGCGAACGGGGCCACGGAAGCGGAGATCTGCTGGAACTGCCATGACTTGTTAGCCGTCTCCGAGTGGGGCGAGAATAGCGATACCAACGCAGGTTTCCCGAATTACAACACGGGCACCCTTTCCGGTACGATCGCTCCGGCCTGGGTGAATGCCGACGGATCAGCCGGCGCCACCTGGCACAGCGCCAAATTCAGTTACAAGGAGGGGCCGATACAGTCGACGCATAGTGTCAACGGGACCAGCGGCGTCTCGGGTCGTGACGCCGTCGACAACATCCGCTGCTCCTACTGCCACGATGTCCATGACCTCAACCTGCTGGCCAGTGACACTTCCAGCGGCAAGCCCTACCTGCGCGGCAGCTGGGCAGGGAACCCCTATCCGGAAGACGGCGCACCCCGCAGCGATGCCGCGTCGTCGCTCCCCGGCGATTCGGCCAACTATTCCGCCTATGACGTCGGTGGGAAATTCGGTGCGGTGCCGCGGGGAGGCCTGACCTATACAGCGCTCGGCGGGTATTTCATCGACCAGAACAGCAGCGACCCGACCAACGATCCGGCCATGAACAGCCCCGACAAATTCGGCGGCCTGTGTGCGCTCTGTCACGACGGCAACGGCGATGCGTCATGGTCCATCAGTGAAATCAATGCGATCAACAAGTTCGGTGACGCCAGCCTCGACTGGGTCGGCACCAACGGACATTCCGCAGTGGTCAAGGGGGGGGACGGGCTCGATGCGGTCAACCTGTTCACCTCTGCCAAGCGCCATCCGACAACGGCCTGGGCGGCCTACACCGGCAACGGTTCGCAGAGAGGCAATCCGGTCATGGCGTTCCGCAATGCTCGAAACTCAAATAGGGGTACATGGGGCAACAACTACTGGGCGCAGGGGCTCAGGGGAACAGACGGTACGGCTTTCGGGTTCTCTCCTCGGGTGGATACCAGCACAAGGCAATACAATTATGGTAATTATGATTGGGGAGCGACTGTCGTTGTGGAAAACAGCGACGGAACAATGACCGACAGTGGTATTGACGGCAACTACCACCAGTTTACCTGCTCCAAGTGTCACAACCCGCACGCTTCGCGCCTGCCGAGGCTGCTGGTCACCAACTGTCTCGACACCAACCACAACACCTGGGACGATGCCTTCCCTACATCAGCGGATACGGCTCTCGCTGAGGAAAACCGCAATGTTACCGTGTCCCAGGTCACTTCAGCGCAGAACTGTCATCGTCTGGCCGACCCCAACTACCCACAGGCGGGGCCGCAGGGGACGACAGATGGCGGCTGGAACCGGGTCACTCCCTGGCGGGAGTTTTGATCGCTCACCACCGATCTGCCGACAAGTGGTCGCTCGCGCCCTTCAGAAGCACGGAGTCGAAACCGGTTAAAAGCTGAGGGTTGGCGGTCGTGCGACCCTCGGCGCAGAACTGCCACCGCCTCGGCGATCCTGCCCGGAACGGTACCGGCAGTGGCCGGAACACAGTGACACCGTGGTAAAAGACGGGTTGAGCAACCCTTTAAACAAGGAGGCAACATCATGAAAAAGTATCTGAAGCCAAAAGTAGTAGGGAGCAGCAACGTTCATCCCTGCTAAACAAAAAACAACGCTTAACGACAAAGGGCCGGGAGATTTCCCGGCCCTTTGTCGTTTCTGGTGCAGCTATTTCCAGTAATTCAGCGCAGCAGCTGATACAGTTGCAATAGCCCCCCTTGCTGCGTTTCCAGCGCTTTGTGCGGGAACAATTTCTGACAACAGAAGCAGCGAATGCAGCGAGCATAGTCTATTTTCAGCTGCTGGTCGACGATGAGCGGGACGAGAGTCTTTCAGCCGAGATAAAGATCGCTGTGCCGACTAGAAACGCATGAAATCATGGACGTACCGCTATGTTGCTATTTCAGTGAGTAATCAGTGCCAGTGTTGATTCCCATCAAAAACGGTTCAGAAGAGTCGAGACATTGTCAGTTTGAGTTGACCATTGTGTAGAAATTATCAGAGACTATGAGTCTGTTACGGAAGACTCTTTTTTTGACACCGTCGATAAAAAGCGGGCGGAGAGTTTTGACGAA
>JARGFI010000089.1 GCA_029210745.1 Desulfuromonadales bacterium | reverse complement strand
AACGCCTCCTTTAGTGGATTATTTTGTCCCGCTAGCCGGGATGGATAGGGTGTTTGCTTTGAATGGGACAGGCTCTAAATAAACGTGTCAGGCGACCTTCTCCAGACGACGGGTGTAACGAGGCCGTTCGCGGATCAACGCTTCAACTTCCTTGACGGCAGGAATTCGTCCGGCAACGCGCACGTTATCATCAATCATCAGGGCGGGAGAGACATAGATTCGATTATCAATCATCTTGCGCCGGTCACGATAATAATGGACTTCGGCCTCTACATTCAAACGATCCAGCGCCTCACGCACATTATCGAGAACCAGCTCACAGCGTCCGTCACTTTCTGGTTTGCACAGGATATCGATACGCATAAATCACCCCCTGGCTAATTGTGACATCTCTGGTCACATTATAACCGGGAAATCTGCATATTCAAGGGAGCGCCCGGGAAGGGTTTCCCTTGCTCAATTGATGCGGATCGTCTTGTAGAGGACGTTATTGAATTTGAAAAAGCGCCGACGTTCTTCAGGATCGGTACTTTGCGGGTCGCAAGCGTTGAGGAGCAGGGCAATCTTCGGCATTGTTGCCGCGCCCTGTTCGCGGGCCAGCTTGATCGTCAACGCCACCGCCGCACGCGGCAAACGGCCCTCACTGAAGGGTTGGTAGATTGCCGACCAGAAATCGCCGACCGCACTGGTCGCGGCGACAAAGGCCGCACGGGCAAGATGATTGACCGAATTTTCTGTCGTTCCTGCGCTGTAACCGCCGCCGTCACGAGCTATCAGCAAAGGGCGACCATCGTCTGCATCAATCGTTGCTCCGCGCCGAAAAATCAATGCCCGCAGAAGAATGCTCCGCAATTCCCGCACGTTCCCCGCATAGTGATGATTTGCCAGCAAATCTTGCGCCTCCTGGGTCAGGATCGGGGTTTCCACGCCCTCCTCTTCTGGGCGCCGGTAAACCCGATGCAATTTGCCGAGAAAATGGACCGCAAGGTCAGGAATATCTTCGCGCCGTTCATTGAGCGCCGGGGAAGTGATCATCAGCTCTGAAAGTCGATGATAAAGATCTTCGCGGAAAGTTCCTTCGCGGATCAGGCGTTGCAGGTCTTTGTGGTCGCCGCCACCAGCAACACCCGGGCGTAACGGGTATGATCATCGCCCAGCCGGACAAAGCCGCCGTTATCCAGAAATCGCAGCAGCTGGACCTGAGTTTTCGGATCAGCATCACCCCTTTCGTCCAGAAAAACGACCCCTCCGTTTGCCGCTTCAAGGATCCCCCGCCGGTCCGTTTGTGCCCCGGTGTACGCTCCGCGTTTGTGCCCGAAGAGCTCCGAATAGGTCAGTTCACCACTGAAGGCGGCAATGTTGATTTTGCGCAGCGGCAGTTCACTACGGGGCGCGACACTTTCTTGATACATCTGGTTGAGGCGGGAATAAATATTGTTGAATAAAAACTCCTTGCCACTCCCGGTCTCTCCGGTAATCAACAGCGAAGGAAGCCCGAGTTGCGACTCCTCCAGGTCTCCTTGTGACCAGTATTTGATGCGATTGAAGAGTGGCGGGGTGACCCGTTGGATAAAATCGACAACTTCGTTCTCGCGTGGTGAATTGCCGATGATATTCCCCAGTTTATACGACGACACCTTGGGGTCTTTGTAATCAACATCGTGGCGAAGGCTGACAACTTCGTTGGTCAGCTCCTCGATCCGGGACAGACTGGCGAGCGTCCGGCCAACAATTTGCGCAACGATCAACAAGATACGGACATGTTCTTCAGTAAAATAGTGTGGCCGCAGACTGTCCAGACAGATCACCGCCAGAACACGATCATCAAAAACAATCGGCACGGCCATTTCGCTGCGGATTTCTTCCGACAACTCACGATAAAAATGCTCTTTTTCGCGCTCGGCGTGAGTGTCGTTGACGATGCGCGATTTTGCAGTATAGGCGACATAGCCAGTCAGGCTGCGTTCGCTATGCGGCAATTCCTCGCCACCGATACGAATCGGCGGAATTTTTTCTTCAGCCATTCCTTGCGCTTCGCGCCGAGCAGTTTACCGTCGGTATCCTCGACGACCAGCCGGCGAACGCCGTCATGCTCACGGACCAGGGCAACACTGCCGGTGTCGGCACCGATCAATTCCGTCGTCTTTGACAACACCCGATTCAAAAATGGCTGGACAGCGTCGAATTTTCCCCGCAGCAGATCATTGATTTCACCCAGAACCTGACCTTCAAGGTGTTCGTCACCAATCGAAAACATGACCTGTTGCGCCATATCGGCGTGCGCTTCAAGCATCGCCTTTTCAAAATCGTTAAAGTGATAAATTTCCCGGGAAAAATAATTGACGATGCACAGCACCTTGCGGTCCTGATCGCGATAAAAGGGTACAACATAGAGTGAACGGAGGCCCAGTTCATCAACCAGATAACGTTTTTGCAACTCCCCGGGAGGAATTTTCGGGATATAAATCGGCTGCAACAGTCTGTCGTCGACAATAACCCCGTTTTTATCGATGTAGCGCCCGAGAAATGACTCTCCGGCACCGAGGTTGAGTCGCTCCCGATCATCATATAACTGATGGGCATCCTGCCCTTTTGAATAAGCGGCGAGGACGCGTAGCTGAACCCCGGTGGCGGTTATTTCGGGCACAGAATCGATGCCAGAGAAAGTTTGTCGATCAACCGCACTGCCGACTTCATCATCACCAGTGCGGCTTCCTTTTTTTCGCCTCATCAATCTGTCGCGCCACAAGCAATTGCTGATGGAAACGTCGCGCCAGGTCAATATTCGGCGCGACCTCGCCCAGAAAGGTCGTCAGTTGACGGCGCTGATCAACGTTCGGCAGTTGGCCGCGACGACTACTGTCAACGCACAGTACACCGATTGACCGGCCATTATGAATCAGCGGAAAATGTTGACTGGCGCGGATTGCAAAGCGCTGGGTAAAATCACGTGTGCTTGCGTTGGGCAACTTGGAAGTGTCTGCAATCGCGGTCTCTTCCTGGGTGCGATAGGTCCGTGAGATGAGCAATTCATCGGTATTCAAGGGGAAGGCAAAGTCGGGAATCCGGTCGGAACGGAGTCCGCACGCCACCGCACAGATAAGGCTGCCGCTGGTGAGGTCTTCAAGATAGACCCGACTGCGATTACTGCCGGTAATAGTCTCTGCCGCGCGCATCAGCAGATAGCAATTTCTTCGTAGTTTTCCTTGTCGTAGTCGGCAATACGTGCGACCAGTTTACGTAATTTGACTTCTGCTGTGGATGCCATGCGTGTCTCACTGTGTTGTTTGATTACTCAGCGAGTATAAAGAGAGGCGCTACAAAGGTAAAGATCTGATCTGCTGATGAATGAACAAGATTGCAGAGGGATTCTTTTCAGGAAACGAAAACCATGAATTCCAGCCGGTTTTAGTGCAAGCTGCCGCGGGTTGAAACCCACCCTCTCCGCCCTTGCTGTATTTGTATGAAAAGGTTTGATTAACGAGGGCTATTCGTCTAAGTTGGACGAACTGAAATTTTGTGACATATTCATTTACTAAAATGGGGGCAAACGGGTGGATTGATTATCCAGACAAATCAGAGCGATGTATGGCTCGGACTTTGTTCTGGATTTTTTTGTTTTTTTGATTGCCTCCGTAGATGGCCTGCCCGAAGAAGCGTTAAAGATGCCTTGGACGGCTGGTGACACGATTCAGTCCGGAGGGGACGATGACAGGGAAATCAAGCAAATATCAGGCGGTGTAAAGTAGTTTGTGTAAACGGCCTTGGTTTTGGTTGTCAGTAAGCGGGCATTCTGTCTTCGAATATTATGGTAAACCGGTTGAGGGCGGCTCTCCAATCTCT
>JARGFI010000088.1 GCA_029210745.1 Desulfuromonadales bacterium | reverse complement strand
ATGTCCAGCGTTTAACTTGATCGAATACCCTCATTTATAGCGTTCACACCTCCCTCAGTTATCGTGTTTACTCTCATGGTGTGCGTTTTTTCCACCCGGTGGAACACGTTGCTGACAAATGCACCTTGTGCTATCACCGCATCAGTCAGGGGGGCAATACCGCCTGTGCTCAGGCCTGTCCCTTTGGTGCCCGCAAGTTGGGGAATCTGCGCGACCCCGATGACCCTGTCTCCAGGATTGTTTTGACGCAGCGGATCGGCGTGTTGCGCCCGGAGTATGGCACCCGCCCACAATGCTACTACGTTGGACTTAACGAGGAGGTACGCTAGCCATGGTTGAGCATGTTGCCCAAGCTGCCCAGATGCTTGTCCACGGTGAATCGTGGACGGTAAAAGACCTGTTTGTGCTGCCCAATGAGTATGTTTACTGGTCGATTCAGATCGTGCTTTATCCGTATATGACCGGTCTGGTTGCTGGAGCATTTGTGCTTTCGTCGCTTTATCACGTCTTCGGGGTGAAAAAGCTCAAGGAGATTGCTCGCTTCGCCCTGGTCTTTTCCTTTGCGCTGCTGCCGGTGGCGATGCTGCCATTGCTGCTGCATCTGCAACAACCGCTTCGCGGTATCCATGTGATGATGACACCACACTTTACCTCGGCCATCTCGGCCTTTGGTATTGTGTTTATGACCTACGCAGTGATCGTTGCTTCGGAAATCTGGTTTGTCTACCGCAAATTTATCGTCGACACGATCCAGCGTCTCGAAACGAAAAAACGTACAGGCATCGATGGTCTGCTGTTACTGATTTATAAAATCATCAGCCTTGGTGCCATGGACACCAGCCAGGCGGCTCTGGAGTCGGATCATAAGGCCACCAAAGTGCTGGCCGCTACCGGTATTCCAGTCGCCTGCTTTTTACACGGTTATGCCGGGTTTATCTTTGGCTCGGTTAAGGCCAATGCGTTATGGATGACGCCGCTGATGCCGGTTATCTTCATCATGTCGGCGGTGGTTTCGGGGATTGCACTCTGTATTGTCAGCTACGCGATCTTCATGTGGCTCCGGCGCTGGGCGCTGGCGCGGGGCAAGAGCTTTTTTCTCCCTGACCAGCTGGCCGGAACCACCAACCTGACCGCAAATGATCTGCACGAAATGCAGGTTTACGAAACGACCCTGACCGCCAGGTATCTGCGCATCTTCATGATTCTGGCGATTACCCTGGAACTGCTCGATACTATTTTCCGGGGCTATACGGCGGTGAAGTCGTGGGACATTCTGCGTCAGGTTATTTACGAGCATGATTTTATCAAGATTTTCGTTCTGCAATATGGCTTGGGTAACGCCCTGCCCTTTTTGATGCTGCTCTTGCCGGGGCTAACCACCCGCAGAGCCTGTCTTGCCAGCATTCTGGTCCTTTTTGGCGTCTTTATGATGCGGTGTAATGTGGTCATCGGCGGGCAGGCTTTCTCGCTGACATTTGACGGATTTATGGCGTATCAGCTGCCGATAATTCCGCACAGCTTTGAAACCTTTAAAGAGGGGATGGGTGGGGTTCTAATGGTTTTTTCGGCACCCTTTGTCATATTTTATTTCCTCAATATGATCTTCCCGGCGTTTTACAGCACTGACGATGAAAGCCTTCCCAAAACGGAGACAGGTGAAAAGGAGCGTTTTTCGGGATAAATCGACAAGAAAACCTCGGTTCAATCAAGCCGGGGCGCTTTCAGGACAACATTTGTGTCGGGTACAGGTCTGGAAACAAATAAGTTGAAATGTGGGTGGGAAAATTAACCCTTACAAGCCCCTTGGGCATGCTGG
This sequence comes from Desulfuromonadales bacterium, assembly GCA_029210745.1. Classification (GTDB taxonomy): domain Bacteria; phylum Desulfobacterota; class Desulfuromonadia; order Desulfuromonadales; family JAHYIW01; genus JAHYIW01. The sequence continues at coordinate 2,110 of JARGFI010000088.1, read as the reverse complement.
AAACCAACAGTTCTTCATCTAATAGCTGAGCCAGGACATCACGTCCTGATCGACCAAGTCCTGAGGCGCTTGCAGCATCGCCTCGCGTCATTTCACCCCGCAAGAGAACTTCTTGAAGAATCTTTCCGGCCTCTGGTTTCATTCCTGTATGCCTAGGAGTCGGTGTAGGTATAATCTTCTCTGCTCTCATCCGAGCATACCCCATAAGTCTCTCAAGGATTGCGTCCAGCCTAAGCAATTGATGCATATAGTCGATCTGATCAAGACAAATTTCCAGAAAAAAGCAACAAAACCTGATCAACCCTTTGTTGGAGAGATTGCCTCTGCCATCGGTGTCACCCTGCCTTTGAGCATCGGCCCAACCCAGTGCGTCCATGTAACGATCACGGTTGCGGGCCAGGCCGCGACTGACATTCCAGAGACCATAGCCAAGCACAGGAACCGATTGCAAACAAGCATCAGTATAGAGTCGAGTAACTCGGCCATTACCGTCTAAAAAAGGGTGAATCCACATGAGCCGGTGGTGTGCGGCAGCAGCAGCAATTACCGGCATAACACCATGATGACGATCTCGCCGATAGACATCGAAAAATCTCTGCATAAATTGAGGAACAGTTGCATGGGAGGGGCCAATGTGACTGCCAACTTTAATATCACGATGCCGCAGCTCACCACCAACGACATCTATGATTTCATCAGTTTCAGCATGCTTGACTTTTTTCAAGGAGTCAGGGAGTTCGCTGTAAAAAACACAATGAATCCGACGGATAACCGCGGGGTCAGAAGAATCTAGGCCTGGATCATCTTGAAGCCATCCATAGATTTGTTTTTGACATTTAATGTGGGCGAGACTTTCAATTTGCAGGTTTCTTTTAGTTGGGTCGCTTGAATAGTCATCGCGCATGGCGCGTTCAATATCAACAGGGTGAGTGCTATTCCCTTCGATCATGTTGGAATAATAACTGTTGATCAGGCGAAGGAGGTTAGCAACCCCCTCTTGACTGCGTGGATGCAGTTGCCCCCCCATAGCAGCTGAGCGACTAACAACTTCTCGCGCTAAATCTTCCAGATTTCCACTGCCTGAGGGCAGCATTGGTTCCATGGCGGTAGTTTTCGTAAACATATTGTCAATATTAATGTCAATCTAATAAAATGTCAACTCTTTAACAATAAAGCACTTTACAGAAGATATGTTGCTTGAAAGAATATAATTTCGTCAATCTTTTTGTCAATCTGATTTATAGAGAAGAAGTCAAGAAACTATCCATCCCAACCAAAAGCCCGTCTTACATCCCAGTAGGCGGGCTTTTCTGTTTCCAGTAATTTCCTGTGGATTCCAACCCATTCTGGAGGCCATCCTGGGCTATTTCGGCAAGGGAGCCACGAGTGCGAATCAGAGCTATCGAGCCTTTGTCGAAGATTTGTTTGGGACGGAGTATGAAAGCCCCTTGAAGGAAACGTTCGGAACGGCCGTGCTGGGGTCTAAAGGCTTTGTCGCCATGATCGCGGAGACGCAAGTCGCGGCGAAAGGAGCGGATCGGTCGGTTTCGGGGTTGCAGGCGTTTACTTCTCGGCCCGAACCGGAAGCCATTCTCAGTGCCGTATCGAGCGTCATAGGGGAAAACGAAAAGTTGGCAAGGCATGTGAGCGTGGCCGAGAAAAATGATGGACAAAGACAAGATATCTGACAGGATACGCAAGGGAATAAAAAAGGAGCTCCCTGAGTTATCTTGGCCGATACCTGGAGCTCCTTGCCGAAAGAAAGGCAAGAGCTATGATAGACCACTCTCTTCTTCAACAAAAGCCTTTATTTGCCCTTCTCCATAAGATCGATGTTGATCTGGCCGAAAAGATTCGGAGCAAAGGCTGCCCTACTGCGGGGGGCCGCTGCATCAAGCGTCTTATCGGCGCAAACCCCGGGGTGGCCCCCCGGATCTTCCTGAAGACTATACCTTTCGTCTGAGTCTGTGTTGCGGCCATTGCCGTCGTCGGACCCTGCCTGCGTCTGTTCTTTATTGGGGCCGCCGCGTGTTTTGGCGTGTGTTGATTCCCACATTATTCGGACTTACCTTTCCTGATTATTTGGCACCATTTGCGATATCGTCACCTT
>JARGFI010000087.1 GCA_029210745.1 Desulfuromonadales bacterium | reverse complement strand
AATAATCAAAAGGTTAAGGGCAAACTAATGATCAGCATCAAAAATCCAAATCAGCTCAACATTTTCGACCCCTGGGACTTTCTAACCCCCAAACGGCGGCAAATGCTGGATGCCGGTTGGCCGGGCTTGTTTCGCGAACACATCCTGCCCAGCATCCCGGTAGCGAAAGTGGCCCGGTACTTCGATTCGAGCTTTGGCCGGCCGACCAAGGAATTTTACGCCATGCTGAGGGCGGACTCACTAAATGATGGATGAGCGGTCAGGCTAAATGATGGATTGATATTGAAAGGAGCAGATGTGCCATGGGCTTTGATTGGATTGTTTTCAGGCATTGACCGAAAGCATCATAATGAAAGGGGGAGACTGTCAATTATAGACAATCTCCCTGCATGGGTGTGATCCCTTCTCATCCGGTTATCAGATACCGGGTTGCTACCCAGCATTGCCCGTGTCCGTTTCAGCGGAAGCTTAAAATTTCTCTTCAGTGCTCTTTTTCATGTCGACGACCTGCTTGGTTATATTGTCTAAAACCGATAAGATAGCCTCCAAAAAGAGTGTTTCAAGTTGTTCTTTGATTCGTTGGGTTATCCAATAATTGTCCATGTTGCTGCCTCCTTAAGAAAAAATTCAGGCGTGGTAATGCGCATGTGCTTGGCATTGCCCATTTTGTTTCAGAAAAATGTTGTCAAAATGGTGCCGTGACTCCGATGGTAGTGGATTAGGGTCAAGCCGGCAACGATCGCTTGCGCCGGGGGTTGGTTTGTGTTGGTGAGAACAACTGAAAGAACAAAGACTCGTCAATGCGCGGCAGGTTTTGTTCGGCGGCTGCAGCGAGCAGTTCGGCAGCCATCTGGTTGAGCACGCGCAGATTGTTGGCGGCATGAGCAGCCAGGGTATGTATCAATTCATCGGTCATGAGCTGGGCATTGCCGGCCTGATCGAGGGCAAAATTCAGATAGTTTTGCAATTGTTCGGGCGAAAGCGGCAAGAGCACCAGCCGTGGACCGATCCGGCTTCCCAGGGGCAACAGTTCGGCGGATCTGAACCGCTCGGGCAGGCGGTTGTCACCACACAGGATGGTAAACAGCAGATTTTGTGAGTCGAAGTGATGGCTTTGCAACAGGCGCAGTTCGGTCAGGCAGTCGGCAGAGACCTGCTGGGCCTCGTCGATGAGCAGCACGGGTCGCAACGATGTCGATTGACAGTGGTTTTTCCAGCGGTTTCGCAGAGCTTTGAAGCCGCCGTAGCGATTGGCCGGCGTTAAGCTGACATTGAACAGTTCGCCCAGCTCTCGGTAAAAGTCCCCCAACTTGCTCTGGGGGCGTTGCATCACCCCGACGGTCAGGTCGGGGATCTGTTCGAGTCGATGGGCGATCTGTTGCAGGGTTTTGCTTTTTCCCAATCCCGGGTCACCGGTGATCAGCGCAAAGCCGCCCTGTGTCGCCAGGGACTGCACGCGCAGTGCAAAGCGTTGGGTCCCGGGTATGGCAAACAGCGATTCGGGGGGCACATCGGGCAGGAAGGGGTTGTACTTGAGGCCATACAGGCTGCGGATATCGGTGTTATTCATGGGCTGTTTCCTCCTTGGGCAGATAGGCCGGCGGCAATCCGGTGGCGGCGTAATCGGCGAGCCATTTACGCAGCAGGGCCGGAAGGCGGTCCTGGGGTGAAAGAATCGCCGGTTCATCCGTGTTGTCCGGTTGGATGGCCCGTCGTATGCCGGAAGCATTCTTTGTTTTGTCTTGGGGCAGCAGGCGGGCCAGGGGGGCGTCGGTATCCGGATCGACCAGGATCATCCGGCGTTTGTCCCAGCCGGATGCCCGCAAGACAACCTGGCGCAGGTGTCCAAAGCGAATCGGCAGTTCGTAGCGGATCTGGTCAACCACGACGGTGGCATCGCTGCGACGTGGGGTTCTGGTGATCCGACGGGTGAAGGCCAGACGCAGAAAGTTGCTCTCCGGCGTCGGTCGGGAGACATCGGGACCGCTGAGCATGCACTGCAACGGGGTGGTTTTGATTTCACGATGGTGTCGGCGATGGTAGTCTTGTTCGACCCAGGCCTGGGCCGCCTGGTTGACAAAGGATAGCGTCAAGTTGTCGAGGCCTCGCAGAAGCTCCAGCAGGCGGCTTTCCAACTGGCCCCAGAAGACTTCTTGCTTTCCGTTTTGATAAGGCGCGTAGGGTAACGTCGTTTTGTGTTCGATGGCCAGTCGTCGCAAGCCCCGACGGGTTTCCTCGGCGAGCATGGCAGCGCCGTTGTCGGTCATCAATGCCCGTGGCAGCCCGCGCTTCATGAACGCCTGAGTTAAGCCGTGGACCAGGCATTCGGCGGTTTCGGCCAAGTACAACTGCAGGTGACAGCACAGCCGGGAACGGTCATCGAGGATGGCCAGAGCGATCGGCCGGTGCCACTGTCCGGATGGATCCAGAATACCGATTTTCGCCTGATGAAAATCCAGGTGCCACAGGCCGTGGACATGGGAGACTTCAAAGCTGCGCACTTCACGGTTTTCAAGCCGCTGGGCGGCGCGTCGTTGTCCGTCGCTGGGTTGTGCCGGTTGGTGGCGTTGCAGCCAGCCGTTGTCGCGCATGCAGCGCAGCACGGTTTTGTAGCTGGGCACGGGCCCCAGTTGAGGTTGCTCCCGGGCCAGGGCCGCCAGATTGTCGTAGTGCAGTTGTACGTTCCAGCGGCGATGGACGTCGTACTGCGCTTTGAGTTCGGCCAACAAAGATTCGGAGATGGACCAACGGATGCCGGCATCGGAGCGGATCTTTCGGCCCAGGGCGGCGATGGGGTCCGCCGCCGATCTGGCTTTGTAATACCAGCGCTCGATGGTCGATGCGCCAACGCAGAGCCGCCGGTTGGCATCGGTGGGGTGTCGATAGTGTTTTCGGGCCAGCCGGTCGATGGCCGTTTGCAATTGCCCTTTTTGCGGCGGGCAGGACAACAGTTCGCCGATCACCGCGAACCGGAACTGTGCCCAGCGTTGCCACATCGGCTCGTGTGGGTCTTTCATCGGATCCTCCTTTCGGTTCGCATCCACTGGCCTCCTGCATAGAGGCAAAACAGGGTCGAACCGATGCTCGGATCCATGTAGCGGATTTGTTCGCCGTTGACAGCCGCCCAACTTTTGCGTGACGCGCCGACCGGTGGCGCCGACTTCGGCGATCGTGGCCATCACGGGCCCAGGGCAAGCGTTCGCAGGCAGGTTACCAGCGCCGTTTCGGGTTCAATACCCGTTTGGCAAAACCGGTCCAGCAGGGCTTTGGGCAACGGATCCGATCCGATCGGCGGCATCAGACGCCCGGACAGGCGCCGAAAGCTGATAGACTGTGGGAAAAGATCGCGAAAATAGCGTTGCCACCGCTTGACGGTAGATCTCCAGACCCCGCAAAGTGCCTTGAGCCGTTCCAGGGTAGCCTCCGGATGCCGCCCCTGGCGGAGGGCACTGATTAACAGCACTACCGGCGCCCAGTACACCCGCCGCCCCCAGAAACGCACCGACGGCGGCAACACCCGACGCCGGCAACCTTCACGGCCGCAGCACAGGCTGAAGCGAACCTCGAAAGCCTCTCGAAGATCAGGGGGACCTCCCCGCGGCTTTCGCAGGTAGTTGGCACAATGCAAGGGGCCCCCGCAAAAGGGCAGTGCCGGGCGCGTGTCTGCTCGGCCAGGTCCAGATCAATCCGGTAAAGAAGGGAAAATAACGATTTGCGCTTGAGGATGTCGGGTGGTATCATTGCTCCTGCCATTTATGGTTATTGTGGCAGGAGCCCCCTACTACGGTCTGGCCAAAGAACGCGAGGGGGCTCCATCATTTCTCCCTCGCTGTTCTTGTCTATTTTCGATTATTTTTCCATCATTTTTTGAAGCCGTGCTCATACCAGCCGCCCTTTTCTTCAAAGATCGCGCAGATGTCTTCTTTATTCTCGGGAGCGGAGGTAACGCATCCCAAGAACGGATTAAGCCCGCATGCCAAAACAAGACAACTAAACCAGCGCACCGACTTTATAAAAAAAGGTACAATTATAGGATTGTCCCCCTTCACTACAAATTTATACAGTTCTTTTACGGACACTGAAAAATTGTTATTCTTTTAGTAATGCGAACGTCCGGCATGTGGCGCGGCGGCTTTTTGCCGTCGCTACAAT
>JARGFI010000086.1 GCA_029210745.1 Desulfuromonadales bacterium | reverse complement strand
AGGGAATGTTTATCATGAGCGAAAAAGTCGTCAAAAGCGAGCAGGAGTGGCGGGCGCAGCTGAGCCCGGAGCAGTACCACATCTTACGCGAAAAAGGGACGGAAAAGGCCTTTTCGGGGGTGTATCATGCGCAGCACGAGGAGGGGGTTTATCGTTGCGCCGGGTGTGGTCTTGATCTGTTCAGTTCCACACAGAAATATGATTCCGGGACCGGCTGGCCGAGCTATTATGCCCCGGTCGCTGCTGAGAACGTCCACTTTGCAGAAGATCGCAAGTTTTTCATGGTGCGCACCGAAGTCCTTTGTGCCCGCTGCGACGGCCATCTCGGTCATGTCTTCGGTGACGGACCGGCGCCAACCGGAAAACGCTACTGTATTAACGCGGCAGCGTTGACTTTTGTGCCGACACCGCGTTGAGTGTCTGTCGCGAAAAGTGAGTTGATCGTTTCACCAGCATCTTTCTGCCAGCCATGTAGCACAACAAGGTGCATGTTGTTCTCCGCAGGGGAAGGATAAAAAATCGTTTAGCGGATAATCAGATTAGGTAATTCATCAGTGTCGTCTGTTTTGATCGGAAAATGTTCGGCAAGAAGGTCGCCGCACGTTTCAATCGCGGCACAGAGCGCCGCGCACGTTTCCCCGCGATGAATGCCGGCAACGATGGTCTGCACGATCCCGTCCCAGGCGTGAGCCGGGACCACAGCGTTGATGCCGCGATCCGCCAGAACTTGAACGCGACGTTCAAACAGGGAAACAAGGATGAGGATACCGGTTTCATCGCGGGTGTGATGGAGACCATGTTCGAGAAAAGCAATCGCCGCCATTTCTTCGACTTCCGCGTCGATTTCCTGCGGATGGACAAGTCGACGACGCAGTGCCGGGAGGTGACGGATCAGCCCTTTGAAGGGGAAGTAGCCAAGGGCAAAGAGCCACAGGAAATGCCAGAGCGATTCGCCCCAAAAAGCCCAGCTGAGGGTGATCGCACTCGCCAGTGAAAAGAGCCCCGCGCCAAGAATTTCGGCGCGCGGGTAGGTGCAGGATTCAGCGATCACCAACGGCACAATTTCGCCACTGGTGCGTTTCTCGACGCGCTGGACAGTCGTCTCGATCCGTTCTTGTTCTGCGCGGGTGAAGAAATCTTTTGCCGTCATGATACGAAACCTTTGTCCTTGTGGTTCGTCGGTTGCAAATGCAAGAGGATTTTTCCGGCAGATGTTCTCACCAGCCGCCGGAGGCACCGCCGCCGCCGAACCCGCCGCCACCGCCGCTGAACCCACCACCGCCGCGAAAGCCGCCACCACCGAAACCACCACCCATCCACACGCCGCTGTGACGTCCCCGCCGTCCGCCTCGCCCGCCACCAAGCAACAGCAGACCGGGCCCGAGAAAGAGGAGCAGAGCCAATGTCCCCCACGGGTTGCGTTTTTTCTTCTGCGCCGTTTTCCCGCTCCCCTGGTATTCACCGCGCACCGCTTCGGCCATACTCGTCACCCCGGCGATGACACCGCTCTCAAAATCTCCGGCCTTGAAGTAAGGGGTGATTTCCAGATCAACGATGCGTCCGGCGAGCAGGTCGGTAAGTTTTCCTTCGAGTCCATAGCCGACCTCGATCCGTAGCTGGCGCTCGGCCTTGGCAATCAGCAGCAAGGCGCCGTTATCTTTACCTTTTTGTCCGATCTGCCAGGTTTCGGCAACGCGCAGACTGTATTCATCCAGCGCTTCACCTTCGAGGGATGGAATCGTCAGCACCACCAGTTGGGTCGAGTCACTTGCCTCGAAAGTGCGCAGAAAACGCTCAATCTTCAGCTCCGTTGCTGGAGAAATCAGCTCTGCAATGTCGTTCACATAGCCGCTATGCGGCGGTACATCAAGGGCCACCGCCGCGAGCGGTACGAGCAGGAAGAGGCCAGCTGACAACAGCGCGTTTCGGGTGAAACGACGCAGCTCCATTTAAAACTTCACCGCGGGCGCTGTTTCGGCCCCTGCCGTCGCCTTGAACGGTTCCTTGCGTTCCAGATGGAGCAGGAAATTATTGGTCAGGTTGTTGGGAAAGGTGCGGATAGAACTGTTAAAGGTTTGTACCGCCTGGTTGTAGCGCTGGCGAGCAACGTTGATCCGGTTTTCAGTCCCTTCCAGCTGGTGTTGCAGATCGAGGAAATTCTGGTTGGCTTTCAGGTCGGGGTAGCGCTCGGCCACCACCAACAGCCGGGAGAGGGCTCCGGAAAGAGCTCCTTGCGCCTGCTGAAACTGCTGCATTTTCGCCGGATCGGAAAGGTCGCCCGGATTGATCCGGGTTTGACCGACACTGGCGCGCGCGGTGGTAACAGATTGCAACGTCTCCTGCTCGTGCGCGGCATACCCCTTGACCGTTTCGACCAGATTGGGAATCAGGTCAGCGCGGCGCTGGTAGGTCGCTTCGACATTGGCCCAGGCCGCAAAAACACCCTCCTCGTTCTTCTGGATCTGATTGTAACCGCAGCCGCTAAGGGCGGGCAAGGTAACGAGGACGGCGAGCAACAACATGGACAGACGTTTCAACATGGCGTGATGGCTCCTTCAGGAAAGAAATAGCTCAAGGGAATGATCGATGAAAGGCACCGCTGACAAAGGCCAGTATAGTCACCCCCCTGTGGATTGTAAAGTGGTCTCCCCGGCGGAAAATTTTTCCAGCGTCTGATCTTTCTCTTCCCACAGCTGGTGAACCCAGCTCTGGAGCAGACCGCGAAACTCCTTGTCGCTGCCGTAGTTGCGTCCGCGCAGCTCCGGGGGAATCTCCCGCTGATGAATCTGTACGCTGACCTGACCGTAATCGCCGCGCAGCAGCGCCAGCATCCCCGGTACTTTACCCTGATAGTGGATCGTCAAGTCTACCAGGGAATGGAGGTCTTTCCCCATCACGTCAAGCACCAGTCCGGTGCCGGCCACCTTCGGCTTGAGCAGGTGTGCGAAGGGGGATTTTTGTTGCTGATGCTTTGCAGCGGTGAAGCGGGTGCCCTCCATAAAATTGAAGATCGCTACCGGTCGATCGCGAAATTTACGGCAGGCGTTGTGGGCAGTTTCCAGATCTTTGCCGAGTTTCTTCGGATTTTTTTTCAGCTGTTCCCGGTTGTAACGTTTCATGAAAGGGAAATCGAGTGCCCACCAGCACAGCCCGACTACCGGCACCCAGAGCAGTTCCTGTTTGAGAAAAAACTTCATCTGTGGCAGCTGGCGGTTGAGCAACGACTGGACAATAAAGATGTCCGCCCACGCCTGATGATTGCAGGTCACCAGGCACCAGCGATCCTTGCGCAGGGGCGCTCCATGATAGCTGACCTTTTCGGGGCCGCGCAGCCACAGGCGGTTGCCGCTGATCCAGGCACCCTGAATGGTGTCAAGGACATGGTTGCAAGCGGTGCGCCAGCTGTGCAGAGGAATCAGCAGCTTGAGCAAGGCGAAGAAAAATAACGGCACGCAGATCACAGCAGTATTGAGGACCAGCAGCAGTCCGGCAAACAGACCACGAAGGTAAGAAAGCGGCTTTAGCATGTCAGGACAACCTGTCGAGGATAGCCGGGTGGGACCGGCTATGTGCCTCAGTTGAGCGGTTTTTTGCGGACTTCCAGTAATTCAACGTCAAAGTGCAAATCTTTCCCCGCCAGGGGGTGGTTGCCGTCAATCGTCACGGTTTCATCTGACAAACCGGTAATCAGAACCAGAAAAGGGTGCCCTTCTTCCGGCGTCACTTCGAGCTGATGCCCGACCAGCAACGTGACCTCGGCAGGGATAAGGGCGCGATCCACTTCCTCGACCAGCTCGGCCTTGTGCACCCCGTAGGCCTCTTCCGGAGGAATGGCAAGGGTCTTTTTTTCGCCCTGAAACATGTCGCACACGCCACGTTCAAACCCGGCAATGACTTCGCCTTTGCCGATCTGGAAGAGTAGCGGACGGTCTTCGGGGGATTTGTCAAAGATGGTACCGTCGGTCAGTTTCCCGACATAGTGGACCTTGACGGTATCCCCCTCTACAGCTCTAATCATCGGTCAGATCCTTTCTCCCTGAAAGCGGCTTTCCGCTCACCATACCGGTGCAGCGCAAATTTCTCCCGTTGATACCGTTTTCTGGCGATACTGTCAACCTCTGCCAGGTTTTTATTCAGGGTAAATTCGTCCCAACCCACAACCCCAGCTACCTTTGCCGATTTCATCTTTTTTCTGGTCAAACAGCCACAGATCGCG
>JARGFI010000085.1 GCA_029210745.1 Desulfuromonadales bacterium | reverse complement strand
ATGAACAACAAGACAGAAACTTGTTGATTTTCTGGTTTTCTTTGCGGTATTGTTCAGAATATGAACGGCTGATACATGACCTTGGTCAAGTAATGCTTGATCAAGGGATGCCCACAGAAAAGCCCTTGTCACCATGTCGGGGAAATATGGATCATGAGCCTGAACCTGAACCTGCAGAATAGGAAAATTCTTGTCACCGGCGCCGACGGTTTCATCGGTTCCCATCTGGCCGAGGAACTGGTACGCCGTGGTTGCGATGTGCGGGCGTTTGTCCTCTACAACTCGTTCAACTCCTGGGGCTGGCTGGACAACGCTGAACCGGAGATCAAAAAATCCCTCAATGTCTTTGCCGGCGATATTCGCGACCCCTATGGTGTCAAACAGGCGATGAAAGGGTGTGATGTCGTCCTCCATCTTGCCGCGCTGATTGCTATCCCGTATTCCTATCATTCACCGGATACGTACATCGACACCAACGTCAAAGGGACATTGAATATCGTCCAGGCTGCACGGGAACTTGGTGTTGCCAAGGTGGTTCACACTTCAACCAGCGAGGTTTATGGAACGGCGCGCTTCGTGCCGATCACCGAAGAGCATCCACTGCAAGGCCAGTCTCCTTACTCAGCCTCGAAAATTGGAGCCGACCAGATTGCGATGTCGTTCTACTCGTCATTTGAGACACCGGTATCGGTTATCCGTCCCTTCAATACCTATGGGCCGCGCCAGTCGGCCCGCGCGGTGATTCCGACAATCATTACCCAAATTGCTCGTGGTGAGCGTACCTTGAAGCTGGGTGCCATTCATCCGACCCGTGATTTCAACTATGTTGATGACACGGTGGCAGGCTTCATTGCTGTCGCTGAGTCAGAGAAGTCGGTGGGTGAAGTCATCAACATCGGCAGCAACTACGAAATCAGCATCGGTGACACGGCACGCATGATCGCCGAGGTCATGGGGGTGAAGGTCGAGATCGAAACCGACGAGGTTAGGCTGCGCCCGGAGAAGAGTGAAGTCGAGCGGCTTTGGGCGGATAACAGCAAAGCGGCAGAACTGCTCGGCTGGCAGCCACACTATGCCGGGTTGGAAGGCCTGAAACGCGGCCTTGCCCAAACTGTCGAGTGGTTCAGAAACCCGGAGAACCTCCGCAGTTACAAATCAGACATCTACAACATTTAAGTTGAATTATGGACTGCACTGAAGTTCTCAAAGCCCTTAAAGGCGTCATCGGACAAAGCGACAAGTTTGTCAGCCTGCATGAGCCGACCTTTGCCGGTAACGAGTGGGACTACGTCAAAGACTGCCTCGATACCGGCTGGGTCTCTTCGGTCGGCAGCTACGTTGATCGCTTCGAAACCATGCTGGCGGAATACACTGGCGTCAAGCGCGCGGTCGCCGTTGTCAACGGCACAGCAGCGCTGCATATGTGCCTTCTGCTGGCCGGCGTTAAAGCCGGAGACGAAGTCCTGCTGCCAACCCTGACCTTTGTCGCCACCGCGAATGCGATCAGTTATTGCGGGGCCATGCCGCATTTTATCGATAGCGAAGAAACGACGCTGGGACTTGACCCCCACAAGTTGGCAGACTATCTCTGTGAGATTGCCGAACTGCGTAGCGAGGAATGCTTCAACCGGAAAACCGGGCGTCGCATCAAGGCGGTCGTGCCGATGCATACCTACGGTCACCCCGTGGATCTTGATCCATTACTGGATGTTTGCGAACGTTACAAGCTGGTTCTGATTGAGGATGCCGCCGAATCTCTTGGCTCTTATTACAAGGGCAAACACACCGGGCAATGGGGCAAGCTGTCGGCACTGAGCTTCAACGGTAACAAAGTGATCACCACCGGTGGTGGTGGGGCGATCCTGACCAACGATGAAGAGTTGGGGGCTTTGGCCAAGCACCTGACCACCACTGCCAAAGTGCCGCATAAGTGGGAGTTTAAGCACGACATGGTTGGTTACAACTACCGGCTACCGAATATTAATGCCGCCCTGGGTTGTGCCCAGCTTGAACAACTCCCTGGGTTTTTGCGGCGTAAAAGAACCCTGGCACAGAACTATCAGCAGGCGTTGGCCGCTGTCGATGGCGTACAATTCTTCGCAGAACCCGAACAATCAAAAAGTAATTATTGGCTGAATACGCTGCTGCTCGACGATACCTGTTGCGAACAACGCGATGAACTGCTTGAGATCACCAACGCTTCGGGAATCATGACGCGACCGACCTGGACACTCATGCACAAACTGCCGATGTTTAATGACTGCCCGCGTATGGAACTGTCAGTTGCCGAAAGCTTCGAGCGGCGTATGATCAATCTCCCCAGCAGTGCTTCTTTGGGCGCTGACCATGGCTAAGCGCAAGATTTGCGTCGTCACCGGCACCCGCGCCGAATATGGTCTGTTCTACTGGTTGATGAAAGAGATACAGACAGATCCAGAGCTGGAGTTGCAGATTATCGTTACAGGTATGCACCTCGCGCCCGAGTTTGGTCTGACCTATAAGGTGATCGAGGATGATGGTTTTGTCATTGATGTTAAAGTCGAGATGCTTCTGGCCAGTGACACCGCGGTCGGTATCACAAAATCAATGGGCCTTGGTGTCATCGGCTTTGCTGATGCCCTGAATAGCTTAAAGCCTGATCTGCTGGTACTGCTCGGTGATCGCTTTGAAATCCTCGCCGCAGCACAGGCGGCTTTGGTTGCACGCACCCCGATCGCCCACATGTTCGGCGGTGACACCACCGAAGGTGCTTTTGACGAAGCGATCCGGCACAGTATTACCAAGATGGCCCATCTGCACTTTGTCTCGAATGATGAGTCCGCGGCCAGGGTCCGGCAGCTGGGTGAAAACCCGGCGCACATCTTTAACTTCGGCAGTACCGGCATTGATCAGATCAAACGATTACAATGGCTCACGCGCGAGGACATCGAACAGCAGCTGGGCTACAAGTTCCAGGATAAGAACCTGCTGGTCACCTTTCATCCGGCCACCCTTGAGCATGCTTCACCCGAAAGCCAGTTCAAGGAATTATTGGCCGCTTTGGTTTCGCTGGGCCCGGATGTCGGTGTGATCTTTACCTATCCCAATGCCGACCCGGCCGGACGTTCGCTGATCCCGCTGATCGATAGCTTTGTCGCCGACCACCTGCAAGCCAAAGCGTATGCCTCTCTGGGGCAGTTGCGCTACCTGAGTGTCATGGCCCAGGTGGATGCGGTGGTGGGTAATTCATCCAGCGGCCTGTATGAGGCGCCTTCCTTGAAGATTCCGACGGTTAATATCGGCGACCGGCAAAAAGGCCGCCTTCAGGCCGCATCGGTAATCAACTGTCCGGCCGAGGCTCAATTGATCACTGAGGCTATTCAGGAGGCATTTGCCAAGGACTGCTCTGCCGTTGTCAATCCGTTCGGCGATGGCGATGCCTCGCAGAAGATCAAGGATGTCCTCAAGTCAGTAGCTCTTGGCGAAGACCTGCTTAAAAAACATTTTTGGGATATGAAATGATGCCGATACCACCGCAAGAACGGACCTACATCATTGCTGAGGCCGGTGTCAACCACAACGGGTCGCTGGATATGGCCCTACAGTTGATCGATGTCGCGGCTGAAGCGGGAGCCGACGCGGTCAAGTTTCAGACGTTCAAAGCTCAGAATCTGGTCAGCCAATCGGCGCCCAAGGCTGCGTACCAGATCGACACCACGGGTAACGAAGAATCGCAGTTCGATATGATCGGTAAACTGGAACTCGACGAAACGGCGCATCGCCAGTTGATCGCGCATTGCCAGCAGAAGGGTATCCAGTTTCTCTCGACCCCTTTTGATTTTGCTAGCGTCGATCTGCTCGCTAAAACTTTTGACCTGCCGTGCCTCAAGATCCCTTCGGGTGAGATCACCAATGGACCGTTGCTGCTCTATGTCGCGCAGACCGGCAAAGCGATCATCCTGTCGACGGGGATGAGTACTCTCGACGAAGTCGAAGCGGCGCTGGGTGTACTCGCCTATGGCTTTGTCAGTGATGGAAAAAACCCGTCACGCGATGTTTTTCAGGAGGCGTTTTTGTCTGCGAAAGGTCAAGCAGCCTTGCGCAAGAAGGTGCGTCTGCTGCATTGTACGACTGAGTACCCGTCACCGTTTGTCGAGGTCAATCTGCGGGCGATGGACACTCTCGCAGAAGCGTTTGGTTTGCCGGCCGGTTTCTCGGACCATACCACCGGGATCAGCATTGCCATTGCCGCAGTGGCTAGAGGTGCTGTGATTATCGAAAAACATTTTACTCTCG
>JARGFI010000084.1 GCA_029210745.1 Desulfuromonadales bacterium | reverse complement strand
TTCTGCCTCCGCTGCCGCGTACTGCCTCCGCAGTTCTTCCACGTCGCCAGTTTCCGCCAGCTTCGCTTGTAGCGCGTCCTTTTCTTCCTGCAATGCTTTGATCTCTTCTTCAGTCATCCGACTGGCTCCTTTCCCGGAATCCACCGGGCGTTAAATTTTGAACAGCTTGTCAATAATCAGGTCGGCATACTTACCGGCCAGCGAGTCCGCTTGTTTGTCAGTGAGCCCCAAAAATTCCCGGCCCCGTTGTTCATTTTCAATTGCTTTGTGTCCTTCGCCCCCCGTCAGTCTGATTTTTCCGCTTGTTGCTGTTGAATTTGCCCCTGCGACCATTGCCCCGAGCATTTTCCCTGACAGTGACAGGTTCGGCTTCGCGGCTTTTTGTGGGCGTGATTTCCCGCCGTAATATCCAGACAACAGCCGCTTTTTGTAAAATGCAGAATACGGTCTGAACGATTTTTCATTGGTGTCCTTCCCGTCGGTCTCTGTTCTGACCCGAATATTTTTTGCTGATTCAATGGCGATTTTTAACCACCGCGCCTGTCCTGCGTTTTCGATTTTGATATCAGGCAATGTTACTTTTACATCCATGTCAATCATGGGAACACCGGCACCAGTTGATGTCGACAGTTGTATCCGCCCGGAGTCCCCCCGAAATAATCGGCGGCTATCCATTCCGCCTTTGTGCGGATAGGGTCAGCCAGCGCGTCAATGCAGACGTCCCGCGTTACCTCGTCACTGGGCCCGACCACCTCCCACCGATCCGCGCCCAGTGCCTCCCCCATTACTCGCACGGTCTCCCCGGAAAACTGGAGTTGCGTCGTGTTGGCGTATGTGTAGGCGTGTTTTTTCAGCTTGTTTTCGAGGGTATCGCTGACAATCCCGACGAGTTTTGAAAATGGTTGACCCGACAGCGCGGTGCGATATAGATTCAGTCGGAGTTCGTCAATGGTTTTATCTGCCAAAGCGTTGAAGCCCTGGACGTCGGCGACTGCGAGCTGTCTCAGTGTCCCGGCTTCGATCGCCGTGAATTTCGACACGTCCCCGCCGTCTTTTGCGATAACCTCTTTGGCTTTTGCGACGATAGCGGCGTATCCTTTGGCGTGATCGTTTACAAGCTCGTCAAAACCTGCTTGTTTCAATGCGCCGATCATCTGGGCCTTTGAATTTAAAATGGTTGTAGCGTCAACCACTCCCCCCTCAATTCGCGCGCCTGCGAGCAGATCAACAACCCGGTTATCCATTTCGCGCATGACCTTTTCGAGGCCCGTTGCGAATTTGGCGGCTTGCGCGTCGGTCAGGTTAAGGAACGGGTTTTCACTCACCTGTTAACTCCTGCGTAAAATCGGGGATTTCGTTCCCGTTAATTTCGGCTTTTCGTTCGGCGATTTGCGCCGGAGTGATGTCCGGGTTCTCGCGTCGCCAGTATTCTTCGATCGACATTACCTTTAATCCGATTTGCTCTTTTGCAATCTGCCATTTTTCCAGCTCATTGACCGGCAGGGATGGTTCTTTAAAATCAACCTCAATCCATGAGTCGGAGGGGATACCGTACCCGCGCGCATCGGAGATCGCCTTGATAACCTCAAACAGTTGCAGTTCGAATTTTGATGCGTACCGTTGGCGGGTTTTTCGGGTTTCGAGATTCCAAATTTCTTCGACCACCAGTTTAAACCCGGAGTCAGCGGATCCGCCCCCGCCGATAGTGAGATTTACGCCCCAGTTTTCGGCAACGTCGGCGGCTAGGGAGCTTATCCAATCCTGAAACGTTTTCAGATTCACCGAGAGAGCGGGGGGGGTTTTGTATTCGAGGTATGGAGCCGCGCCGGAGATGTCCGACTTGAAATTTACAACAGCGTCCGCCCCGACGACAATATCGTCTGGCAGTTCGACATTGGTGAACAGCGGCGGGAACGCCTGGAACCTCTGAGAAAATCGCAGCTCTGTATGAAACAGATTAACGCCCTCATTCAGCCGGATTAACTCGTCCCATGCCTCTCGCGGCCAAAACCCTGAGGTCGGTTGTGATGTGTCGAAAAGGATTGCCGCCGGGATTATACCATAACCGTGTGAGTCACCGCCCACCACTGCCAGTGCGCCGTTTTCATCAACCTCAATATCAACCACGCTTTCGGCGTCCCAGTAGTGATAGAGTTTATTCCCTCTTGCGCTGGTGCCTGCTGATTCATACATTAATGACCTGATTTGTCCGGTTTTGTGGTCATAGTCAACGTCGCAGTTGGCTTGAGTGAGCACGGAAAACAGGATTTTTTCGCCGGAGTCGGTAACGACGGCCTGAGCAAGGATAATGGCTGTTTTGAGGAGTCGTGCCTCCATGTCGAATGACGGCAGGATAAATTCGAGTTCGGCGGTCAGGTCGTTGTAGACCTCCGTCGCCTGGTCGTTGATAGAGTCTCCGACGTAGACTGATCGTTTTGGCGTTGTCTGGTAGGTGAGGGCAGAGCGGGTGATCACTTTTTGAGTGATGTTCGTAAACCACGGACAAACCCCGCGTTCACGCCATTTTTTAATCCCGCCGGGGTTTTTGTCAAGGAGTGCTTCAATGTGGGGGATTTGTACGACGTCAAGGTAATCAAGTGCTTTTGCGGCACTGACGACGGCTGCGGACTTCATCCGGTCAAGGTGCTCTTGATATGTCATTTTGTTCCCTGTGGCAAAAAGTGCTGGCCTGTCTCACGACGGTCAATTTTTTGACGCTTTTAACCCTATAACAGGTATTCAGTGTTTTGTCAAGTGATTGTTATCGTTGCCCGCCCACCCACCGGGTAGCGAACCTCCGTCATGTACCGGAGGGCGGTGGTGACGTGTTGGGTTCTGTTTGTGTCGTCCTCTAAAAAAGTGCTGCCCTTTTTGAGTTGTGCGGTTTTTAGGCCACGATCTACTGTCGCGGCTGTTTTTGGGTTGACGTATAACCGGCGTTCGCCAGCGGCATTCAGGATTCGCGCGCGGAGGCTCGCCTGACTGTCCCTGATTGATCGCTCTGATGGAAGCACCTGTCGTGTGACCTGGAACCCGGCACCTCTCAGTTCTGATTCGAGTGTCATATAGTTGGACAACTGCCCATGCTTCTCTCCTGCCCGCCCAGACGGATCCCCGTAAATGATAACCGGGCAGTTTTTATGTTGTTTGTATCGCTCGATGAACTCCCGCGCAACATCTCGGGCGATTGAATGATCAAGGATGATTTCGTCAACGACAAAATCGCGCCCGTCATGCTCCTGGACGATGGCGCTGGACATTGGGAAAAAGTTAAAATCGTGTGTCCAGTGGATAGTCCCTGGAATAAATACCATGTCGGTATGATTTGCGTCTGAGTAGTCGCTGTATATTGTCCCGGTTGCCGTCTCGAAACTGGCCTCATACTCCTGCCGAAACGTGCGGGGGTCAAGGTCTCGTTTTGCGTCCTCGATCTCTTTGGGGGAGAGGATGATTGACGATTTCCAGCTATGCGCTGACCACTCGTTATCGATTTTTGCGTTTTCGTACCGGTCGAAAAAATGATTGAGGCCGTCCGGCACTCCGATTAGGTCGCAGGTCGCATTCATCCCCGGCGTTGACAGAGCCGGGCGGATGTTTTCCAACCATGCCTGTGGTTTCGTGTCTGCGAATTCGTCGACCAGCCCCGACACCCACGGCACGCCCTCTATCCGTTGTGGTTTGTCCAGGCCGACCAGGTGCATTTCGCTGCCGTCATGGAGTGTGATGATTAGGTCTGTTTCTGATTTCGCGGAGGTGATTGGAGCAAGGAGGGTTTTGATATCCTGCCAGTAGACTTTTTTGACTTGCCCGTATGTTGGGGCGGCGATGAAATGTTGACCTGGAATTGACGTCACCCGGAGAACTGCCCGGATTTTTGCAATGTGGGTTTTTCCAGAACGCCTTCCGCATGCGCAAACGACAAAGCGTGATTGATCGTTTAGATAATCACGCTGTGGTTTTTTGAGTGTTGATATGATTTCGCAGAGCCTCGCCGAACGCTGCGACGCTGTCTGCTGATAGCCCTGAGTTTTGTTCAATTTTTTCAGGCTCCTTTTGTCCGAGATATTGCTTGCCGAGCCAGATTAACATTGTGGGTTGACCATCATTAACAGCGGTTGTAAATTGCTTTCTCCTGAGACTCATTTTCCCGCTTGAACGCTTTTTTGCCATATACTCCGAAAAACTGGCGTTTTTATCTCGTTTACATGCATTAACGAGTGTGTCGTAATTAACATCTAGGACGTCTGCGATTTCTTCGCCAGTGCAGAAGATCCCAGCCAGTTTGTCTACTGTTTCCCAGTCTATTTCAATTCTCGGTCGTCCCATTGTGTCCA
>JARGFI010000083.1 GCA_029210745.1 Desulfuromonadales bacterium | reverse complement strand
CGATGGGGCTGGTGGTCGACCGGATGAACGAAGTCAGCGACATCCCCGACAGTCAGATCGAACCGCCGCCACGCTCCGGGAATGAACGCGGGCGCTATGTGCAGGGGATGGGCAAGGTCGGAGACGAAGTGAAGATTCTGCTCGATGTCAACAAACTGCTGGCAGAAGATGAGCTGGATGCGTTGAGTGGCGTCGCGACAGAATAAACAATATTGATACACAGGGACCGGCAACCGGCGCGGCGGATGACAGCCGCGCCGGTTGCCGTCTGGAACAGAAGCTACCCCTCCAGGTCACCTTTGACCAGGTTACACGGCGACGCAATCAACCGCCGCTTAGCGTCCGGACGCAACCTCTTGATCTTAGCTTCGCGACGCGCGGCAGTCCTTCGGTCGTGGCCATCCTCCCGGTAAACCACCCGCAGCGGTGTTCGACCGCGAAAATATTTTGCCCCGTTGCCGGCGGCATGCTCGGCAAAGCGCCGGTCAACGTCGGTGGTGATCCCGGTGTAAAGGGAATCATCTGCACAGAGAATGATATACACTTGCCAGTTCATCGTCATTTTCCGTTGAAGGCACACTATCTGAAGTTCCTGGTTCCGCTAATTACGCCTAGGGTGGCCAGCGCCAACCGAATTGACAAGCGTCACGGCAAACCATAGAATGACCGTATGATTCATGCAATACAAACCATCCTTTCCGGGAGAAAAATCATGGCAGTAAAATCGGGCAACAACACGCTGATCGGCATCGTCCTTCTGGTCATCGGCGTCGGCATCGCTTTCTGGGGGTCCCAATTAGCTGATTCACTCAGTGGACAGCTGTCCAAAACGTTGACCGGATCACCGACTGACAAAGTGATGATGATGTATATCGGCGCTGCGGCCTGTATCGTCGCCGGTCTGTTTATGACGATTAAAAGGTAACTTTAGCCGGGCAGAGCGGATACGGGAATTGTCCGCCGCGTGCGTCTTTTTCAAACGGTTCCCCCTGCGAGACAACGGATTGTACAGACGATGCAGCGTAGTTTCAACCTCGGTCACTGTGACCCCCTTGATTTGTATCTGAAGTTGAATCCGCATGGTCCCGGTTTCCTGGAAAGTTGCCCACCACGCAGCCGGATCGGTCGCTACAGTATCGTTCCGCTGCAAATCCGCGACACATTTACTCTCACCGACTGCGGCCTGCTCCGGCAAGAGAACGGCAGCACAGAGCAGCTGGCGGGGGATGTCTTCGTACGGTTGGCGGAAATCCTCACCGCCCGTGCGATTCCCGACCGACCGGGGCTGCCTCCGTTTTGCGGCGGGTTCTTCGGTTACTTCGGTTACGACCTGTCCCGCGATATTGAAGTTCTGCCATTGCACGCCGAACACGATCTATCCCTGCCGCGGCTGTGGCTGTCGTGGGTGGATACTGTTGCCTGTTACGACCACCTTGAAAAGCGGCTGCATCTGACCAGCCTCGACCCGCAGGTTGATCTTGATGCACTTAAAAGACGCATTCGTGCCGCCGTAGCTGCGCCGTCGCTACCGACAACAGCGGTGGACCACCCCCCTTTGCAACCGCTGATATCCGCCACCGCCTACGCCGACAGTGTCCGCCACGCCCGCGATTATATTGCCGCCGGGGATATTTATCAGGCCAATTTATCATGCCGTTTTAGCGGCCCGCCGATCGCTACCCCGACCGATCTTTATCGCGCCTTGCGCTCGATCAACCCCTCCCCCTTTGCCTGCTACCTGCAAACTCCGCAGGTGACAATTATCTCATCATCTCCTGAACGACTGGTCTCGCTGCACGACGGGGTTGCTGAAACCCGGCCGATTGCCGGAACGCGGCCACGCGGTTACACCCCTCCCGAGGATCTCCGCCTCGGCGCAGAACTGCTGGGGAATGCCAAGGAATGTGCCGAGCATGTGATGCTCGTCGACCTGGAACGCAACGATCTCGGCAAGGTCTGCCGCACCGGCAGCGTCACGGTCGATGAGCTGATGACGCTGGAGCGCTACTCGCATGTCACCCACATCGTCTCAAACGTGCGCGGCGAACTGCGCCCCGATTGCGGGCCGTTCGACCTGCTGCGAGCGACTTTCCCCGGCGGGACGATCACCGGCGTCCCCAAAAAACGCTGCATGGAGATTATCGAGGAGCTGGAACCGGCGGGACGCGGCGTCTATACCGGCAGCGCCGGATACATCGGTGCCAACGGGCGAATGGACCTGAATATTCTGATCCGTACTTTTCAACAAACCGCTGACCAGCTTAGCTATCAGGTCGGTGCCGGAATCGTCGCCGATTCCGATCCGCAGCGCGAATGGGACGAATGTCTGGCCAAAGGGCGGGCAATGCAATTATCTCTCCGTGGGAAGACACCATGATCGTCAATATCGATGGCAACTTTGTAACCCAGGCCGAAGCGCGAATACCGGTCAGCGACGGCGGTTTTCTCTACGGTGATACCCTTTTTGAAACCATCGCCATCGGTGACGGTCGCCTGCATTTTCGCCGCGAGCATCTTGAGCGGCTGCACCATGCCGCGCAGCTCTGTGAATTTCCCTGGCCGCACGCACTGATCAATACGGCTCTCGACGCCGTGCTGGAGCGCTTCGGCACCAGGGCCGGGAAGTTGCGGCTGACCTTGTCACGCGGCGATTATCACGGCCCGGTCCGACCGCCGCTAACCAGCGGACGCGTGGTGATCACCGCCAGTGAAACGACCACGGACTTCAGTGCGGAGCGTCAGCTTGGTATCGACTGTATTGCCGCCCCCAACCGCCGCGTCAACCCGCTGGCGCCGCTGCCGCAACTGAAACGCGGCAACTATCAGGACTGCCTCTACGCCCTGCACCACGCGCGCCGCCGGGGCGCATTTGAAGCGCTCTTTATAACGCAGACAGGACACGTGCTCGAAGGTGCCACCAGCAACCTCTTTATCGTCCGTAACGAGACGCTGATCACCCCGCCCCCCGGCGAACTGGTGCTGGCCGGCATCGTCCGTTCCCAAGTGCTGCGCGCTGCCGCCGAGCTGGATATTCCCTGCGTCGAAAGCGCTATCAGCGTCGCTGCGCTGGCTGGCGCGGAGGAGGCGTTTATCTGCAACAGCCTGGTCGGCCTGCTCCCGATTGCCCGCTGGCAAGGGGGCACCCTGCACCGCGGGACACTGCATCAACAACTTTCAGCCAGAATTGAGAACTACCCCTGATGGACCTTTTCACCCTCGCCGTCATCGCCGTGGCGCTGGCCATGGACGCTTTCGCCGTCGCCCTCGGCGTCGGTCTGATGCTACCAGTGTTGACCGGTCGCCACCACTTCCGCCTCGGCTTTCATTTCGGTCTGTTTCAGGCGCTGATGCCGATCATCGGCTGGGCGGCGGGGCTGACGGTCAAGGACACCATCGCCGCCTATGACCACTGGATCGCCTTCGGCCTGCTGACCCTGATCGGCGTGCGGATGATTCGCGAAGCACTGACCGCAGACGATGAAGAGGTCGAACCGCGCGATCCGACCCGCGGCATGTCGCTCGTCATTCTCTCCGTCGCCACCAGCATCGATGCCCTCGCCGTCGGCCTGTCGCTGGCGCTGATCGGCGTCTCGATCTGGTTTCCGGCGTTTGTCATCGGCATCACCGCCGGAGGATTAACCGTCATCGGCCTGCTGTTGGGACGCCGGATCGGAGGCAAGTTCGGCAAACCGGTGGAGATTGGCGGCGGGGTATTGTTGTGTCTGATCGGGGCGAAGATTCTTTATGAACACCTGTTTGGCTGGTGAGCGACTTTTCTTTACGATGAGATGAGGTATTCTTTACAATGATAGCAACTTATTTATACAGACTGTCTATTTCGTTAGCCCGCTTATGCATGAAGCCAACAGTGATAGATAAGTGGAACTAAGAGGACACGCCACTATGCCAAAGCATACTAATCACTTGGATATTCAGAATAAAGAGAAGGAAAAACGGGCCGCCGAACTGGTCATTGTCAACAAAGAGATTGCCCCCCGCCTGCAAAATATTCAAGCACTGGGAAAAATTGATCGGGCCATTTTAGGCAGTCAAGACTTGAATCTGACTTTACGGCGGTGTAAAGTAGTTTGTGTAAACGGCCTCGGTTTTGGTTGTCAGTAAGCGGGCATTCTGTCTTCGAATATTATGGTAAACCGGTTGAGGGCGGCTCTCCAATCTCTGATCGGCATGGTCCACTTCTTGGCAATATTGTTGAGCGCCAGATAGAGCAGTTTGAACATGGCGGCGTCGTTGGGAAATGAGCCCCGGTTTTTGGTGACTTTGCGTAGCGACATGTTCAGCGATTCGATGGCGTTGGTCGTGTAGATAACCTTGCGAATCTCTGCCGGATAAGCAAAAAACGGGATA
>JARGFI010000082.1 GCA_029210745.1 Desulfuromonadales bacterium | reverse complement strand
GAGTTCAACAAGCACAGACCATATCATTTAACCACCATGTAGGTGAGGGGGGGCACGTAAAAGGGCGGAGAGTTCGTCAAAACTCTCCGCCCGCTTTTTATCGACGGTGTCAAAAAAAAGAGTCTTCCGTAACAGACTCATAGTCTCTGATAATTTCTACACAAGGGTCAACTTAAACTGAAAATATCTCGACTCTTCGGAACCGTTTTTGATGGGAATCAACAATTGTACATGATGTCGGGGACTTCGGAGAGACTCCGAAAGTGCAGATCCGGAGGTGTCAGTTCATTCAGATTCACCGGTGTGGAGAAAAACTCCCAGAGCGTGTCCGGATCCGTGTTCAGGGTGATTTCCCGTTCCAGGATGTGCATTGCGATTATTTCTGTTGTTCGACAAAGATCAGCTCGTCGGTATGGAAACCAAGTTCTGCTCCTTTGTTGACCAGGGCCTCGGTAATCTCCGCGTCGAGACTTTTGCTGCGGGACAGAATCCACAGATAGTTTTTGCTCGGGCCGCAAACCATGGCATAACTGTAGTTGTTGCGGTCTAGTTCGATCACGTTGTAGCCGCCATAAAAAGGCCAGAAGAAAGTGACCTTGAGGCGTGCGACGTCCTGCCCGCCGATGAAGTAAGCGCGGCCTTTCGCTTCCTTCCACTGGCCGGTCTGACTGTTGAAGCCGCGATTCACCACATCAAGACCGCCGTCAGAGCGTTTGCTGTAGATCGCAGAGACTTGGCTGAGCCCCCGCTCGAAACGATGATCAAGTCGGGCGATTTCGTACCAGGTACCCAGGTAGCGATCCAGATCAAAATTATCAACCGCCGTGACCCCCTGCGGGAGGGCCGCACATCCGGCCAAAAAAAAGGTGCCAAGGAGCAGTGCAAATGATTTCATAAGGAGCCCTTCCAAGGGTTCAAGGTCGTTGCTGGCATAATGTTAATGAAATGTCTCAACCCATTGTCTCAGAATAATAATACAAATCAAGTCCTTGTAAGCAAAAGCCCACTTTCATGGTAATCTTTGAGGAATCCGAATTCAAAAGGAGGTTCTATGCCGGAAACAAAAATTCGATTGGGAGTCAGCTCCTGTCTGCTCGGAGAAAAGGTCCGTTTCGATGGGGGGCACAAGCTCGATCGGTTTTTGACCGGAACCCTCGGTCAGTACGTCGAGTTTGTGCCGGTCTGCCCCGAAGTTGAGATGGGGTTGCCGACCCCCCGTGAGACCTTGCGTCTGGTTGGTGAACCGGAATCCCAGCGCCTGGTTTTTTCCAAAAGTGGCGAGGATATTACCGAAGCTATGCAGCTATGGGCTCAAAAGAGGGTGACGGAGCTTGGAAAAGACGACCTCTGCGGCTTTGTCTTTAAATCGAAATCGCCCAGCAGCGGGATGGAAAGAGTCAAGCTTTATGACCGCAACGGTGTGCCCAATAAACACGGTGTCGGTCTCTTTGCCCAGGTGTTCATGGAGCATTTCCCCCTGCTGCCCGTTGAAGAAGATGGCCGGCTGCATGATCCCTGCTTGCGTGAGAATTTTATTGAAACCATTTTTGTTCTCAAGCGTTGGCGGGACGCCTCGACTGCAGGCATGACCCGGGGTAAGTTGGTCGCTTTTCATACACGCCATAAGCTACTGCTGCTGGCCCATAGCACAGAAGTCTATCGACAGATGGGCAAGCTGGTTGCAGCGACTGAAGCGATGGAGGATCGAGAACTTTTTGAGCATTACCTGGCCCTTCTGGTTAAAGCTTTGAGGTTGAGAACGACCGTGGCGAAACATGTGAATGTTCTGCAACATGTTCTCGGTTATTTCAAACAACAGCTCAGCGCAGATGAAAAACAGGAGGTGCTCGGTATCATTGACCGCTACCGGGCTCGGCAGATCCCCCTGATTGTACCGATTACCCTGCTCAACCATTTTGTGCGCAAGTACGACCAGGACTACCTGAAACAACAGCTGTATCTCAACCCCCATCCGGCGGAATTGCAGCTGCGCAACCATGTCTAGCAGCCTGTCCGACAGTT
Organism: Desulfuromonadales bacterium; assembly: GCA_029210745.1. Taxonomy (GTDB): domain Bacteria; phylum Desulfobacterota; class Desulfuromonadia; order Desulfuromonadales; family JAHYIW01; genus JAHYIW01. The sequence continues at coordinate 2,388 of JARGFI010000082.1, read as the reverse complement.
TGCTAGAAAGAGCTTTCGCCCGCTGTTAAAAATTTGAAGGCCTTGAGTTGATGAAATGGGAATGACTCTTGAAAACACATGATCTTTCTGAAACAGAGGACTTATGACGACAAAAAAAAGCTCAAAACCGATTTTTGTCGCCGGAGCAACCGGATACATCGGCGCCCGACTTGTGCCCCTTCTGCTGGATGCCGGCTATCCTGTTCGAGCTCTTGCCCGCGCTCCGGAGAAACTTCAGAATCGGCCCTGGGCACAACACCCGAAGCTGGAAATTGTCAAAGGCGACGTTCTGATCAAAGCGTCGCTGCAAAAGGCTCTGGCCGGCTGCCGAGCTGCCTACTACCTGGTTCATTCCATGACTCCCGGAGTCAGGGATTTCGCCTTTACCGATCGTCAGGCCGCCCGTAATATGGCCGAAGCCGCCGCGGCTGAAAAGCTTGAACAGATCGTCTACCTGAGCGGCCTGGGCGAGCAACGGGGCAAGCTCAGCCACCACCTGCAATCGCGGGCGGAAGTTGGAGATATCCTGCGCCAAGGGTCGGTTCCTGTGACCATCCTGCGTGCAGCAATGATCATCGGCTCAGGCAGTGCCTCTTTTGAAATCCTGCGTTACCTGGTTGATCGTCTGCCGGTCATGATTACACCGCGCTGGATTGACACCCCCTGTCAACCGATCGGGGTCAGAAATGTCCTCTACTACCTGGTCGGCTGTATTGAAGAGCCGAAAACCTGCGGAGAGACTTTTGACATAGGCCAGCCTGATGTGACCGACTATCGGGAATTGATGGAGATCTATGCTCAGGAAGCAGGCCTGCACCGCAGACTGGTCATTCCGGTTCCGGTTCTCACCCCGCGTCTCAGCTCTTACTGGATTCACCTTGTGACCCCTGTGCCTGCTGCAATTGCGAGACCCTTGGCCGAGGGGTTATGTAACCCGGTGGTTTGTCAGGAGAACCGCATTACAGAGCTGCTTCCTCAGGACCTTTTCGGTGCCCGCAAAGCGATTCGACTGGCCCTCGACCGCCTCAAACAGCACCATGTGGAAACTTCCTGGACCGATTCTGGAGAAATCCGCCCGGCAGAATGGAGCATCCCGGGAGATCCCGGCTGGGCGGGAGGCTGTTTTTACGATGATTCGCGAAAAGTCATTCTGAAGGCACAGGCAGAGGAGATCTGGCCGGCGGTGCGTTCGATCGGTGGGGCAAATGGTTATTACTATGCCAACTGGCTATGGCAGATCCGGGGTTTCATGGATCGACTCTGCGGCGGGGTTGGCCTGAGCCGGGGGCGCCGCAGTCCGACAGAACTGTATCCCGGCGACGCCCTCGACTTCTGGCGGGTGGTTGATGTGCAAAAGCCTGATTACTTGATGCTTTCTGCCGAAATGAAATTGCCCGGCAAAGCGGTTCTTTCTTTCCGCATCAAAGAGCGTGAGGATGGGCAGGTCGAACTGCAGCAGATCGCTCGTTTTTTGCCCCGGGGGCTGCTGGGCATCCTCTACTGGTATGCGGTCCTGCCCTTTCATCACTATGTGTTTAACGGTATGCTGAAGGGCATTGTCAAGGCCTCAGGCAAAGATGTCCTGCATGGTCCTGAGCGTTTTAAAAATGATCTTGAGTAAAGGCCAATGACGTGGCTCAGTAGCGGCTGCGCTCGTCAAGTCTGGCCGCCATTAATTTTTTGTAGTATTTTCCGCAATCTTTTTTGCGACGGTGTTTGTCAACCAATGTTTCAGCGTTGCGTTCCTGCTCGTTCAGCAGCTTCAGAGAATTACTCAGTCGGCGCGGATCGAGTTCATTCGCGTCAACCGCCCGTTGCACCGCACATCCGGAGTCCCCTTGGTGGCGACAATTAACGTTCCGGGTAGAGTATACGCAACTTCGCATTTCAATTCTATAAACTGTCCCCGGACTCCGGAAGGCCGTAAAGGCCGGGAGGAAGTGACCGATGGCAAGTGATGTCCAAAAACCGCACGGCACGCAAACGCAAGGGGTGAATTACTGATTTAGAAGGGATAGTGATAGTTATCAGAAAAGTATGCATCCAGATAAGTTCTGATCGTACGCAGATCGTTCTGGGCGGAGGTGTTGAAGGCTTTCATGCGATAGGCGGAAAACTGGGGAATAGCGATCGCTGCAAGGATGCCGATAATCGCGACGACGATAAGCAACTCGATCAACGTAAAACCCTTTTGCCCCAATTTTTTTTCAGCATTCAATCTGGTCATGGCATAATCCCCGTATCATCAAGCACAGCAGCAAAGATGTGGATCCGGTATTCAGTGTAACCTTCTGGTAGATCTAACATATTCTGTAACTGTTCAGCTCTTCTGTAGGAGCGGCTTTAGCCGCGAACCATCGCGCCTGAAGGCGACTCCTACAGCGTCAT
>JARGFI010000081.1 GCA_029210745.1 Desulfuromonadales bacterium | reverse complement strand
GGAATGACGCTGTAGGAATCGCCTTCAGGCGCGATGGTTCGCGGCTAAAGCCGCTCCTACAGAAAAGCTGAACAGTTACAAAAAAAGCACAGTAAAAAAGGCGTCCGCAACGGACGCCTTTTTTATGCAACATGAGCAGAAAAAAGCCATTAACCGCAGCGCAACAGCTTCTTCCCATCCTGAAACAGAACCTCAATCTTTTTCGGCCCGGCAATCGCGACCACCTGCCCCAAACCAAAAATTTTATGCCTGATCACATCTTTTCTTCTGAAAATACCGTCCATCGCGTAAGGCTGTGAATCGGCGTTCTCAATTTTAATTTGCAGTGTTTCCCATTCGGCACGTTCATCCGCCACCGGGTCTTTACGCCGTGAGGTCGTACCCTTGACCGTCTCGCCTGTGCTTTTTTGCCGCGGCACACCACGATATTTATGCTCTCCGCTACACACGTTGCATTTGACGCGTTCAATTTTTGCTTCAACCAGAGCGACAATGGTGTGATTGGTAATGTCTTTACATTTGGTACAGCGTGCATCGATAATATCGCCGGCTGACTTTGTTTCACTCATCAATTTTTCTCCGCGTGAGGGTTCTGTCTACATTTCGCCGCGAGAGTGGGGGAATCCAGGCAGGGGGACGAGATAAGACGATTTTTGTTTTATGAATCAACACTATAACATTTTTCGGAATTTTTAGCAGGGAAATATTTTGCAAATAATTTTACAAATATCCCCTCTTTCCCTTGACAATCGGTCCATATTAAGACCAAATTAAATCACCGGTCAATTAAAACGAAACAGAAGGAGCGCAGCATGAAACTATCCACTCAGATCAAACCAATCAGCTATTTGAAAGCTCACGCCGCAGAAATCGTCCGCAACCTTGGCAATCAACGCGAGCCGTTGATCATTACCCAGAACGGTGAAGCCAAGGTGGTAGTGCAGGACATCAGAAGCTATGAACAAACCCAGGAGACCATGGCCCTTTTAAAAATCCTCGCTCTTGGCAGCCGCCAAGTCGAAGAGAACATGGTTCGTCCGGCAACTGATGTTGTCCTGAACATTCGCAAACGACAGGGCAGTCGCTGATGGCCTGCACAGTGTTGTTGACCGATGACGCGGCACGAGATCTTGAGGAACTTTACGACCACATCATGCACCACGATGTTCCCGGCAAAGCAGATGTCGTTCTGACCCGGATCGAAAAGGCCTTCTCTCGCTTGTCCGCTTTCCCGGATCGAGGCGTTTACCCCAAGGAGTTGGCAGATCTGGGGATCAGGGTGTTCCGTGAGATTTTCTTCAAGCCATACCGTATCGTCTACAGTATCAAGGACAACAACGTTTATATTCTGCTGATTGTCGATGGCCGCCGTGACTTGCAGGCACTTCTACAGCGACGACTACTGGAACCATGAGTCCTTTTGTCTGGCGCTAATCAAGCGGTTCTCGAACTGGATGAATCAAAGGGAAATGGACGCCTTTTGTACGTTTGCAAGACATGACCCCGAAGTTTTTACTCTCCGGTGGAAAAGCAGAGGCGGACGGTTCGCCCTCAGAAGCCGGATCCTAAGAAGAAGATCGTTTAGTTAGATATACCGGAACTACAAGTCCGACAGGCTGCTAGCGCAAAGCTGATCGGTCGGGGATATTCAGGTAAATATTTTGATCGTGACGACCTGCGCGCAGCGTTCGTGCACCTGCCAGCGCACATCAAGGTCAAAAAGGCGCACCCCGTAAACCCGCTCGTGCTCCTCCCCCTTGAATGCCGGACGTGGATCGAGGGCGAGAACGGCAATGATCAACGCGCGCAATTGCGGACGTTCGGTCTCCAGCTCGGTACAGCGACGGTCGGCGGCGGCGGAAAAAACAACGGACAATTGCGGTTCAGGTGCCCGGTCTGCAAACCCTCCCAGTGCAGCGGGAATGGCGTCGGCATAGGGGAGATACGGCTTGATATCGTAGACCGGCGTTCCGTCAAGCAGATCGGCCCCCTGAATCTTGAGCAGGACTTTCCCCGCTGCTTGCTCGAACCCGACAAAGACCACCGCCGACAGCCCCAGCGGGTTGGGCCGATGGGTGCTGCGGCTGGCAAATACGCCGACCCGCTGATTGCCACCGAGACGTGGCGGGCGAACCGTCAAGCTGCCGGTGTGCGGCGGAATCGCATGAAAGCCGAAGATCAGCCAGAGGTGGGAAAACCCTTCCAGCCCGCGCACCGCTTCCTCGCGATTGAACGGAGGCAGCAGTTCGATGGTCGCGGCCACCTCGGCGATCAACCCGGGCTGTCGCGGAATGCCGAATTTCTCCCGAAACGGGCTGTGTACAATGCCGACCGGCGTCAGTTTCATTTCGTTCATCATCCGCGAATAGTGCCATAAGTATGGCTTGACGGCGAGATTTTTATATCAACAGATTTACCGCACAAAGTGGTGGAGGATAAATGACCGATCTGAAACGCTAAAAGCCGCATCTGGAGGGCGGCTTTTAGCGTTATGCATCACGATTTGGAGTTGGAGTTTTACTGTTGCCCGGAGGTCTTTTTCAGCAGGGCAACTGCCTGGGCAACGATGATAATTGAGACATAAACAATCAGGGCGCCAACAAAGATTTCAGCCATTTTCCTATCTCCTCTGACAAGTGTTAGACAGACTACCTTTATCATCCCGATATGTACTTCTACATCCCTATCGTAATGATTTCAATAAGGTTTTTTTAAAACGGTATCCACCAAACATGGGTTTAACCGATACTGTCCTCGAAAAAAAACGAATCCTTTTTGAATAATTACAGACAGTTAATAAGGAGAACAGGGTTTTCTTTTTAGTCGTCATGATCGGCGATTTTTTTTATGTCGCCAAAAATCAGAAAATGTTTTATTTGTTTCAAGCAGCTGTTTAAGCGGCTTTTTTGCGTAAATCAGGTGTTTTAACCGATTTCATTCGTCGTGCCGTTGTGGTAATCTGCGTCCCCCTACAGACCGAGGAGCAGCCGATATGTCACAACCTGACGCACAACTGGTGGAAATATTTTCTGACGGTGCCTGTTCCGGCAACCCCGGCCCCGGCGGTTGGGGAACAATAATGCGCTGTGGCGCGAACGAAAAGGAGTTGTCCGGTTTCGCGCCCGAAACGACCAACAATCGCATGGAGATGACCGCTGCCCTGATGGGATTGCGGGAACTCAAACGCCCCTGCCGGGTGCGGATGATTACCGATTCCGAGTACCTCAAAAAAGGGATGACGGAGTGGCTTCCCGGCTGGATTCAGCGCGGCTGGAAAAATTCGCAGCGGAAAGAGGTCGCCAATAAGGATCTCTGGCAGCAACTGCTGGACGCCGCAAAACCGCATGACATCGAGTGGACCTGGGTACGCGGCCACGCCGGGCACCCCGAGAATGAACGCTGTGACGAGCTGGCGCGGATGGCGATCAGCAATGGCCGCGTGCGCTGACAAGACAACTCATCAATGGCGGGTCGACGCCGTTCCCTCCCCCCAAAAAACCGCACGACGACCCAATCTTGATGCACTCGCAGTACGAGTTTGTTCATTGTTAACCTCCCCTGCCAGTTGTGATGTGTCATTAAGCAAATGTTAGATAGAGTATCAGCAAAAAAGACAATCTGTAAGATTCATATAATCACTAAATATAACAACGTTAGTTTTAATGATAAATTAGTTTAATGAAGTTATTATTCAAAATTCACCTTAAATCAGATGCTTACAAATTGTTATATTTTTGCGTTGTGGTTGGCTCGATCTGTTAAATTCTGTGATTTATGTAATTTATAATATCGTTATATATTTGGTTGACCTGTACGTAAAGATGATGTATTGCTTATCACAGGTGTTGCTTTGACATTGGAGCGCTGTCTGGTGCGGCGATTTACGATGGCTGGTAACTGCGCCGATGTTGAGCAATTTTTTTACAAAACGCAGTTTAGTCAACGAGGAGAAGTTATGAAAAGAGTAACCGTATTGTTGGCAGTAATGACAGGATTTGTCGTGTTGTCGGCCGTGGCAGCATCCGCTGCGGGATTTGCTTTGATTGAGCAGAGTGTTAAAGGGTTGGGAAATTCCTTTGCCGGTGGCGCGGCGGTAGCTGAAGACGCAACCACCATTTATTTTAACCCGGCCGGGATGTCCCGGTTAAAGGGGATGAACGCGACGGCCGGAGTGCACGTAATCTTGCCCTCGGCAAAATTCACCAAAACTGCGGCGACAGCTCCTGTCGCACTGGGTGGCGGAGCACAAACTGGTGGTGATGGCGGTGATGGCGGCGAAGCGGCAGTGGTGCCGAACTTTTATTTTGCGGCAAAAGCTGGAAGTAACATCAATTATGGTGTTGGAATTAATACCCCCTTCGGCATGGCGACCAAATTCGACGAAAACTGGGTTGGACGTTTTCACGGTATTG
>JARGFI010000080.1 GCA_029210745.1 Desulfuromonadales bacterium | reverse complement strand
AGCGCTGGTACTACCAAGCCAGGGACGCCGCCGATCCGGTTGCCGCGCTCGGTCGCAGGATCCGCCGTGACCACGGTGAGCGTGATCAAAAAAAAAGATGGAAAAAGCAGAGATATTTGACAAGATACGCGGGGGAATAAAAAAGGAGCCCCCCCAGTTATCTTGGCGGATATCAAGGGGCTCCTTGCCATAAGAAAGGCAAGGACCATGATAGACCATACCATCCTCCAAAGAAAATCTTTATTTGCCCTGCTCCACAAGATTGATGTTGATCTGGCCGATCGCACCCGGATCAAAGGCTGCCCTTCTGCGGGGGACCGCTGCATCGAGCGCCTTACCGGCGCAAACCTCGGGGTGGTCCCCCGGATCTTCCAGAAGACTATACTCTGCGCCTGAGTCTGTGCTGCGGCCATTGCCGTCGTCGGACACTTCCTCAATCGGTTCTCTATTGGGGACACCGGGTTTACTGGCGCGTGGCCATGTTGGTGATCAGCGCCTTGCGCCAGGGCGGTTATACAGTTCGCCGTCTTCATGGCTTGTTCTGCCTGTCCCGTTTAACCCTTGAGCGCTGGCGGCGCTATTTTCATGACCTGTTTCCACCAAGCCGGTGTTGGCAACGGCTGTGCGGCCTGCTGTTGCCGGCCGTTGCGCCGCAGGATCTTCCGCAGGGGCTGATTGAACGCTTTGTCCGATCGCGCAGTGATCCGGTCACCGGGTTGATCAGGTGTCTGCAGGCGCTTTTGGACCCTGTTTTATGAGGGAGGGCCGCGACCTGCGTGACTCACGCAAAAGATGGACCGCTGTCTGGGAGACGCATCTGTCGTATCACCTTCTTTGATGGGCCGCTACCGTCGTGACCATGTCGGACACGGGTCAAGCGGCCAGATGGAGGAGATGATGGCAGAATCACACCCACCCGGTTGGCAAGTCTGGGCCCACTTTCGTTTCTCGATCATCGGCGGACTGCTCTCGAATCCGCCGGAGCCGGGACAGCTGCAGCATCGACTGCAGGAGCTCGCCGAGAACAACTGGCAGCATCCGGTGCGCCCGGGTCTGATGCGCGTCGGTTTCTCGACGCTGGAGCGCTGGTACTACCAAGCCAGGGACGCCGCCGATCCGGTTGCCGCGCTCGGTCGCAGGATCCGCCGTGACCACGGTAAGCGGCAGGCTCTTTCGATGGCCTTGCTCAAGGCTCTCGAAGAGCAGTATCAGCAGCACCGGCGCTGGTCCGTGCAATTGCACTATGATAACCTGCGCGCTGTGGTGACCGGACAGCCGGAATTAGGACCACTGCCCAGCTACCAGAGCGTCCGTCGCTGTATGCAGGAACACGGTTGGGCGCGGCGGCGCGAACCGGCGCGGGCGACCGCCGGACAAAGCCGCGCTGCCGAACGGCTTGAGCAGCGTGAGGTACGCAGCTTTGAAGCGACCCATGTCCATGCTCTGTGGCATCTCGATTATCACCAGGCCCGGGTTAAAGTCCTCGATACGGCCGGACGCTGGCAGAAGCCGATCGCCATGGCCATTCTCGATGACCGCTCCCGACTGTGTTGCCACCTGCAGTTTTATCTGGCAGAAACGGCAGAGACCTTGATCCATGGCCTGACTCAGGCCTTCCTCAAGCGGGGTCTGCCCAGGGCTCTGTTGACCGACAATGGTGCCGCCATGCTCGCCGAGGAGACCCGCCAGGGTCTGGCCAGACTCGCCATTGAGCACAAAACGACCCTGCCTTATTCCCCCTACCAGAACGGCAAGCAGGAGGTTTTCTGGGCGCAACTCGAAGGCCGTCTGTTGGAGATGGTGCGCTCGGTCGAACCGCTGTCCCTGGCCTTTCTCAATCAGGCCGCACAAGCGTTCGTCGAACAGGATTATCATCGCCGAATCCACCGCGAAACCCGCCAATCTCCTCTGGAACGCCTGCTTGACGGCCCTGCGGTCGGTCGCCAGACGCCCGATCCTGAGGCCTTGCGCCAGGCATTCTGCCGGCAGGTCAGGCGCAGCCAGCGCCGTAGCGATGCGACGGTCACCGTCGATGCGATCCGTTACGAGGTTCCCGCTCGTTTCCGTCATCTGCCGCACCTGTTGCTGCGTTATCCAGGCTGGGATAAAAGTCGGCTGTGTCTCGTCGATGAACACAGCGGCGTTCTGCTCACCACCCTGCTGCCTCAGGACAAACAAGCCAACAGTTCCGGTCGCCGCCGAACCCTGACCTCACAACCTGCCGAACCAACCTGTCCCGCCCCGGAACCCGGTATGCCGGCGCTGCTGGGTCAGTGGCTCGCCGATTATGCCGCTACCGGCCTGCCCCCGGCCTACCTGCCCAAGGAGGAAGTCGATGAATGACGCCACGCTCAGAGCCGTCTACGGCCTCAAATACAATCCCTTCCTGCCAACCCTGCCATCCCAGGGGCTGTGGTGCCTGCCCGGCGCCGAGGCCTTCGCCCTGCGCCTGGAGACACTGACCACCCACGGCGGTTTCGCTCTGATCACCGGCGAACCCGGTCAGGGGAAAAGCAAAACCTTGCACTGGCTTTCCGAGAAGCTCAGGCAAGTGCCGGATCTGGCCATCGGCGTGATGGAGAGACCACAAAGCTCCATGGCGGACTTCTATCGTGAACTCGGCGACATCTTCGGCGTCCCCCTGAACCTGGCCAACCGCTATGGTGGCTTCAAATCCCTGCGCGCCCGCTGGCAGGCTCATTGCGATTCAACCCTGCACCGGGCGGTGCTGCTCATCGACGAGGCACAGGAAGTTTCCAGCCAATGCCTCACCGAGCTGCGCTTGCTGCAGAGTTCTCGCTTCGACTCCGAGAGCCTGCTGTTTACCGTGCTCTGTGGTGATGCCCGACTCAGTGACCGCTTTCGCCTACCGGAACTGCTCCCTCTAGGCAGTCGCATCCGCGCACGCTTACCCCTTGGCCCCCTCGCGCCGGAAACCCTCAGGGACTACCTCGACTTTGCCCTGACCCAGGCCGGTCATCCGCAACTGATGACGCCGGAGCTGATGCAGACCCTGGCCGCCCATGCCGCCGGCAATCTGCGGGTACTCACCCACATGGCGGCAGAACTGCTGACAACAGCCGCATCACGTAATCTGCCGCGACTGGATGAAAGTCTCTATCTGGAACTGTTCACGCCGACTCCGAAGGCACGTCGAGCTGAAAAGAGGTGATGACGATGAAAAGCCTCTGCCTGCAGATCACGCTACTGGTCACCCGTCAACGGACCAGGAAAGACGAGCCAACCACGAAAAAAACTTCGGCAACTCCGCTGCCCGGACAGCTCCCGTTGCCATTTGCCAAAATGTCACCACCCGACAACGAAAATCACACATGAACAACGAACAGCCAATCGGCAGCACACAAAGCTGCCGATTGGCTGTCCCATCATTTAGCGTGATTAAGGCACTCCACCCTCGGTTTGCCGGGCTGCATGCCCATCGTTTACCTTGGTCAGGCTCCATCAATTAACGTGGTCAGTCATCCCTCGATTACCGTGTTCACTCTCACTGCTTCTGCTTGGGCTTCGCTTTGCTCAGTTGCATATCTGTCAGTGCCGTTGTGCGTCGTGCCATAGCTTCTCCCTCCATTTTAGGGGTAACTCGCATATGCCTCCGCCAAGTGACCCCTATAGTTACCCCTAAAGTTGTTGGATTTAAGGGTAACACTCTAGACGATGCTGGACAAATAAAAAAGAAAAACCCGCTTATTCAGCGGGTTTTCTGTCCTACGTTGGATTGTTGATGGCGGGAGTAGATGGGAATCGAACCCACCAGGGGAGGGATGCTCCCCCCATCGGTTTTGAAGACCGAGCGCGCCACCAGGCTACGAACTACTCCCTTGAATTAAATACGTATGATTTTGCCGGCCCCTTGCAGGGCGTTGATGATCTCCAGCATGTTTGAAATCCTGCCGATCGCCAGCGACTCCTTGGCGCCGAAAAACTCCAGACAGAGTCCGCACGAAGCGATATCGACGCCACGATTGGCGAGTTCTGCCAGGGGTTCAATGACATCGGAGCCACCGAGCGTCAGCTTGACACCATTGTTGACACAGTAGATGGCATCGGGGATGGTGTCGGATTCGATCAGGGTGAAGATGAAATTCTTCATCAGGATCTGGCCGAGCTTGGAATCGCCATGGCCCATCTGGTCGGAACCGATGAAGATAATCGTCGGTCCGGATACGCCGCCACCGACAGCTACTTTTGCGGGAGTTTCTCCCGGAGTCAGTTCCAGCCGGATCATCTCTTCGGAGTCCTCAACCTTGATGGCATAGCCAAGGGTTGCCGCCAGTCGCGAGACATTGTCGCAGCAGACCTGATCATCGACCAGAATCTGCAACGTCGTGCCGGGTTCTGCAAGCATAGCCTTGCGGGTTTGTATGACAGGCTGCGGGCATTGCTGGCCGCGGCAATCGATAGTTTTCATAAGCTCCTCGGGCTGAAATTTGAGACACTATAT
>JARGFI010000007.1 GCA_029210745.1 Desulfuromonadales bacterium | reverse complement strand
AATGGGACAGGCTCTATCTATGAAGAGGTAGAACTGGAACAAAAGCTCGATGAGCTGACCGATCTGATGGGGCGAATCGTTCTTGATCTGCTCCTGGTCAGCCTGCGCAAGATTGGTAGGGAACAACAGGTATATGACGAATTTGTCGAAACCAGAGGACCGTCAAGAGCCGACCCGGATCCCGGATAAACCAACGCACCCGTACCCGTCGGGGGCAACCCGAGTTGCCCCCGTTCGACAAAAGTCCGAATAAGGTGACGATATCGCAAATGGTGCCAAATAATCAGGAAAGGTAAGTCCGAATAATGTGGGAATCAACACTGTACGGAGAACCAAACCATCAAGCTGCAGGAGCTTGTCGCCATCAACCTGAAGACCGTCCGGGCCTACCTCCTCAAGGAGGATTTCCAGAGATTCTGGGACTACAAAAGCGTCTGGTGGGCGACCAAATTCCTGGATGATTGGTGCAAACGAACCATGCGCTCACGGATCGATCCGATGAAGAAGGTCGCCCGGATGTTGCGCTCTCATCGGAGTCTGATTCTCAACTATTTCCGGGCCAAAGAGCAGATTGCCTTGGGTGCCGTGGAGGGTCTCAACAATAAGGCGAAAGTGACCACGAAAAAAGCCTACGGTTTCAAAAGCTTTGAGGTCATAAAACTGGCGTTATATCATACACTTGGTGGTTTACCTGAACCGGAGGTAACCCACAGATTCTGCGGATGAACCGAAGAATCTTGCCATCAACCAGAGTCCTCTGTTCAAAAAGACAGCCCAGGGAACAAAGAACGCCCTATCCATCTTTACTGATTCACGAACTTCAAGCATCATCCAATTTTCAATTTACAATATGCCCACCTGCTGTTACAATTAACGGCACTTAATAGGCTGTAAACCAGTTCCAAAGGCTGACTGATGACTACGGCACCGGATATCACATGTAAAGAGTATTATGTTGGGCAGACAGGTAGTTTTATGTTACTCGATGCTTTTTACAATCCGATAGAAACCGTTCAAGGGCGCATCGTACAGCTGATGGATGGCCAAGACTCTCTGTACGCCATGATTGAAACTGAGCGCGGTGTGCGTCCGGCACGCTTGTGCCCTTATGAAAATTAATCCCTCCCCTGTTGCAACAATTCTTTCTCCGTGGTAATTTTGCCGGACTTCAAAACCGGTTTTTGTGCGATGACACATTCATTACCAAGGAGCATATACATGAGCCAGTCCAACCCGACAGTAACACTCGAAACAAATCATGGTCCTTTCGTTATCGAACTTGATGCTGCTAACGCCCCGATAACTGTCGCAAATTTTCTTGATTACGTTGGCTCCGGATTTTTTTCCGGGACAATTTTTCATCGCGTCATCCCGAACTTTATGATTCAGGGGGGCGGGTTCACCGCCGACATGAAACAAAAAACGACCAAGGGCCAGATCAAGAACGAAGCGGACAACGGTTTGAAAAACCTGCGTGGCACCCTTGCCATGGCGCGCACACAAGTTGTCGACAGTGCCACTGCACAGTTTTTCATCAACACTGTCGACAATAAATTTCTTGACCATGCCAGCAAAACCCCGCAAGGCTACGGCTATGCAGTCTTTGGCAAAGTCATTGAGGGGATGGACGTCATCGACGCCATCAGTGCAGTAAAAACCGGCAACCACGGCATGCATCAGGATGTCCCGCTGGAACCCGTCACCATCACTGCGGCCACGCTCAACGAATAAAGACTGTTTCCTGATTCACTGTACTCTCGCATAAAGACACACGACCCTTTGCTATACTGCAACGAGGATCAAGGAGCAGGTTAGCATGGCGCGTTTGGGGCCAAAAATCTTTCGGGGCTACTACGCCGTTAAATTTTTCTTTTTTCGCAACGAACGTCGCGCTCGTCGCGCTGAAGGTCCAAAGCACGGCTTTGTCGGTATTCAGATTGACGGTCTGGCGTACCCTCACCTCCTTTTGGCACTAAAAGGGGGATATCTTCCGCGTGTTACCAAACTATTGCGTCGCGGGCATCAGTTGCGTGAATATCAATCAGGGCTCCCCAGTACCACCCCGGCGGCGCAATCAGCCATTTTTTATGGTGATACCAGCGGCATCCCCGCCTTCCGCTGGTACGACAAACAACGACAGCAACTGATCAGCTGCAACGATCCCGATCATGTCCAGCTTTTTCGGGAGCAGCTTTTTGACAATCGCCCCGGGTTGCTTAACGGTGGGGCGTCTTATTCAAATATCCTCGATGGCGATGCAACACGAAGCATCTTTACCGTCTCCTCTCCGCATCCACAAACCTTGTTCGGCCGATTTGGCGGCTGGCGTATTCAGCTTTTGATTCTGCTCCATCCGTTTCGTGTTATCCGCATGGGCTTTGCGTCGGTCATCGAATACTTCACCAACATCCTCGACTGTTGGCACTTCCGCAACACCCGCCCCTGGCGCATCAACGAAGGGCTCTTTCCGCTCATCCGCATTATCTGCAACGTTCTGTTGCGCGAATTCCAGACCTTCGGCGTCATCGCCGACATTTACAGCGGAGTCCCCTACATTTACACAACCTACAGCGGTTACGACGAATTGGCGCACCGTTTTGGCCCCACCTCTCGCGCCGCATTAAAAAACCTGAAATATATCGATGTCCGTATCGGCGAAATCATGCGCATGCTGCGCTACGCGCCAGGGATCGATTACGAAATTGTGATTATTTCCGATCACGGACAAACCCCCGGATACCCGTTTCGAGATCGGTTCGGCGCCACGCTGGGGGATACAATTAATGCCTTTCTGCGCAAATCATCGCACTTGACAGTCGCCTCCGGGCCGCTGGAAATGACTCAACTGAAACTTGATTACCTGGGGGATGAATTACGCGGTCAACACAACAGTTGGAGGCAACGCAGCTATCGCCGCTGGAAAAAACGCGTCATGCGCCACATCAAGGAACTGGTACCGGAAACGCACACGATTGACACTCATGGTGGCGTTGTCATCACCTATTCCAGCACCCTGGCACACCTCTACCTGACCAACTACAGTGGCCGGATGAGTCGCCGCGAGATCGAAGCGGAACAACCGCTGCTACTCGATTTTTTATGTCATCATAAAGGCATCGGATTTGTTGTCATGGCCGACGACAATGAAGGTATTATCTTGCGTCATCAAGATGACACGATTGTCCATTCCCCCGCTCAGGGTTTCTCAGCCATAGCGGCGGACTCGTTTATCCACACCTACGGCTCTCCGGAAGAACTACTACCGATGATCTACCGTTTTTCCCGCAGCCCGTTGTGCGGTGATTTAATCATTTTCGGGGACTATGACGGGCAGCGCATTGCCTGCTTCGACGAGCAGGTGGGGGGACACGGTTCCGTTGGCGGGGAACAATTGGAGCCATTTTTAATTTTACCGGGAGGACATCCGTTGATGAACAAAGAGCGGCTCAGCGGGCATGAATTTCTCTATCACGAATTATTTAAACCGTTGCGCGACCGCCGGGAATAGTAGTGCAAAATCGTTTTTCTCAATCCCGTACCGCCAGCACGTACTTCAGATAACGCCCCTCGGGAAATGTCACCGGTGCCGCAAAATCCGGGCCCTGCCCACGCACTTCGAGGACGTGAAGATTTGTTTCCGCCGCCAGGGCACCGCGTCGCAACTCTTTCAGATAATCATCCAGCGTCACCTTCTGATGATTCGATGACGTCACCAACAGGCCACCCGGCTTCAGGACACCCAGCGCCGCCGTAACTAGCTCCGCGGTACCCCCTCGGGTTGAGAATTTACCTTTTTTGGTGGTGGAAAACGACGGCGGATCAACCAGGATGACGTCGAACTGCTCACCCTTCTGCCGCATAAGTTGCAGTGCCCTTAAACAATCCGCGGTGATGAATTGATGATCGGCAACGGTGATTCCATTCATAGTGAAATTCGCTCGCGCCCGCTGCAAATACTTTTCCGACACATCAACACTGACGACCTGACGTGCCCCGCCGACAGCTGCCACGACCGAAAATGCCCCGGTGTAGGAAAAAAGATTAAGCACTCGTTTGCCACGAACGCGCGTCATAAAATCACGACGATTCTCGCGCTGGTCGAGAAACAACCCGGTATGCAAACCGTCATCAAGATCAATCCGGTAACACAGACCGTTTTCGCGAACGCTCAGTTCAGCTGGCGCCTCTTCGCCAAAAAGATGTTCAATCAATTGCCCCGCCCCGCCCTGCGCCTCAAGCTTGCGCGTCTGTTGCGGCCGGTATTTCAGATAAGCACCATGACAATCGAACGACTGCCGAAGAGCCTGAGCAATCATTTTGATATGCGGTTGCCAGGATTCCGTGTAGAGTTGCGCCATCAAAAAATCACCGTAGCGTTCAACGGTCAGCCCCGGGACATAATCCCCTTCCGCATTAACCAGGCGACAGGTATCGGTTTGTGCAAGATCGACATGGTCTTTACGCAACACCATAGCCTGCAAAAATTTTCTCCCCAGCCAGTGGGCATCGATGCGCACCCCCGGACGATCAAGAACACGGGCAACAATCCTGCTGTGCGGATCGATCAGCGCGGTTGCCAGGGGTCTGTCGTCCGGCGAACCCAGTTCGGCAATCTCCCCGTTGTGACACAGCGGCCACTGGCGCGTGTATTTATCCGCAATCACCCACGGATGTCCCAGTCGCAACATGCGTTCAGTATCAGCTCCGATCTTGAGGCGTTTCGTCTTCATCATGAATCTTCCCGGCAGGCAAATCAGCACCACAGTGACCGCAACAGCCCCCGCCGGAAATCCGACGAGGGCTGTTTTTGTCGCGACGTAAATCTTCAGCTAAGTTACTTGTAGCCGTCCATTTCGTCAAATTGCAGGTATTGATAAATCGTCTCCTTCTGCGGAGCAACCTTCTCCTTGTAGACCGCGAGATACTCGGCCGGAGTCGGCAGTTTACCGATATTCGACGTTACCGCACCAAGCTCGGCGCTGCCAAGATAAACCTTGGCTCCGTTACCGATACGATCATCAAAGTTTCGGGTGCTGGTGGAAAACATGTTGACGCCGTCAGGCACGCGGGCCTGATTCCCCATACAGAGTGAACACCCGGCGATCTCGATGCGCGCCCCCATGGCGCTGTACACGGAGAAGATCGATTCTTCCTTGAGCTTGGTCTGATCCATGCGGGTTGGCGGGCAGATCCAGGTGCGGACATTCGGGTTAAACTTCTGCCCGCGCCAGATTTCGGCGGCAGCGCGGAAATGACCGATATTAGTCATGCAGGAGCCAAGGAAAATATCCTGAATCGGGGTCCCGGCAACCTCGGAGAGGAGCTTGACATCATCGGGATCATTCGGACAGGCGAGGATCGGTTCGGTGATTTCGGAAAGGTCGATTTCGATCACCACTGCATACTCGGCATTGGCATCAGCGCTTATCAATTGCGGATTTTTCAGCCACTCGTTGACTGCGTCGATCCGTTTCTGCAAGGTGGCAGGATGCTGATACCCGTCCGCAATCATCTTCTTCATCAACGCCACGTTGGAACGCAGATAGGTACAGACCGACTCTTCGGACAGCTTGATACAACCGGCGGCGGCGCTGCGCTCGGCGGCGGCGTCAGTGAGCTCAAAAGCCTGCTCAACCGAAAGGTCCGGCAGCCCTTCCATCTCCAGAATACGCCCGTTAAAGATATTGACCTTGTTTTTCTTCGGCACCGTCAAGTGCCCCTGTTTGATTGCCCAGTAAGGGATAGCGTTGACGGCGTCGCGCAGGGTGATACCTTCGTTGAATTGACCTTTGAACCGCACCAGCACCGATTCCGGCATGTCGAGCGGCATGAAGCCGAGGGCGCCACCAAAAGCGACCAGTCCGGAACCGGCCGGGAAGCTGATACCGATCGGGAAACGGGTGTGGCTGTCGCCACCGGTACCGACGGTGTCGGGAATCAACAACCGATTCAGCCAGCTGTGAATAACGCCGTCGCCGGGACGCAAGGCCACCCCTTCGCGGTCGGCAATGAATTTTGGCAGATTGGCGTGCATCTTCACATCAGCCGGCTTCGGATAGGCTGCGGTGTGACAGAACGACTGCATGAACATCGGTGACAGGAACTTGAGGCAGGCCAGTTCTTTCAGCTCATCGGCGGTCATCGGGCCGGTGGTATCCTGTGAGCCGACAGTGGTCATCGCCGGTTCGCAGGCGGTGCCGGGGAGAACTCCCGTAACGCCGCAGGCCTTGCCAACCATCTTCTGTGCCTGGGTATACCCCTGTCCCGGCTTGGGGGTGGGGTTCTCCGGCTGAGCGAAGATCTCGGCACCACTCAGATTGAGCGCGGCGCGCGCTTTGGTGGTCACCGCACGACCGATGATCAACGGAATCCGCCCGCCAGCACGATACTCATCCGGTACCGTATTCGGTTTGATCGCGAAGGTAGTAAGCACCTTGCCCGCTGCGTCAGTCACTTCCCCTTTGACCGTGTTGATCGAGATGATATCACCCATGTTCAGTTGGGTGACGTCCATGCGCAACGGCAGAGCGCCGGAATCTTGTGCGGTATTGAAGAAAATCGGCGCAATAACACTGCCGATAATAACCCCGCCGCGACGTTTGTTCGGCACGCAGGGAATGTCATCACCGATACACCACAGGACGCTGTTACAGGCTGATTTGCGTGACGAACCGGTACCGACGACATCGCCCACAAAAGCAACTTGATGCCCGGCTTCGCGCCACTTGGCGATCTCCTGAATTCCGCCGGGGAAACGGGTTTTACCCATGGCCAGCGCATGAAGCGGGATGTCCGGGCGGCTCCAGGCGTCACCAGCCGGGGAAAAATCGTCAGTGTTGATCTCCCCTTCGACCTTGAACACCTTGACCGTGATGGTTTCGGGCATTGCCGGTTTATTCGTGAACCACTCGGCTTTCGCCCACGATTCAGCCACTTTTTTTGCAGCTGCATTCTTTGCGGCCAGGTCAAAGACCTGCTGAGCGGCATCGTAAACATAGGTGATGGCCGAAAGTGCACACGCCGCCTCGTCCGCCAGAGTGGCGTCGCTCAAAGCGTCGATCAGCGGCTGCACATTGTAACCACCGATCATGGTGCCGAGAATCCGCACTGCTTTGACTTTGTCAATCAGCGGTGACGTTTTTGTCCCTTTCAGAATCTCGGCCAGAAACGCGGCCTTGACCTCGGCGGCAGGGTCGACACCGGGGGAGATTCGTTCGGTGAAGAGATGCAGCAAAAACTCTTCTTTGCCGGCGGGGGGGCTTTGCAACAGCGTGCAAAGACTGACCGTCTGCTCAGGATTCAACGGGAGTGCCGGGATCCCCTGGGCATTGCGCTCCTGTTCGTGCATCAGATAGGCTTCAATCATGGATTCTCTCCTCATCGCAAATTAGCAGGCGACCTGATATCGCCGCATTAAGTGATCGCGTTTCCGGGCCACCACGCGGACCGGCATCAAACGTATACTGTATACAATCTCCCGCCATTATTGTCAATCCCGGATCATCCCCGCAGTTATATTTCAGCGTCCGCCAACAACAAACAATGCGTCCCGAAAATGACGACAAGGAAGCTTCAGGAGTCTGAGAAAGACGCAACCAATGAAAATATCTGCCTGTGACTCATTCTGTCACAGGCAGATATTACAGTTCAGAACAGAAAAGGAGGTTACAATGTTTGAAATTGCACTTTTAGTCGGCCTGTTGTGGATTGGATTGGGACATCTTCTTCCCGAAGATTGACCTGAAAAAACGACACCGGGGGGGGATTGATCAGTAAAAAACGCACCACGCAACCAAAGAGCCCGTCAGGCGTTTGCGGCGACGCTCAATCCGCCACCGGTCAGCCGAGAACGGTTCGCACGACGGCCAACAATTGTTCAGGACGAAAGGGTTTGACGATCCACCCCGACGCGCCTGCTTTTTTCCCTTCTTCCTTGATCTGCTGCTGCGACTCGGTCGTCAACATGACAATCGGCAAAAAGCGGTTACCCGGTTGTCGACGCAGACTTTTAATCAGCTCAACACCGTCCATATTCGGCATATTCAGATCAGTGACCACCATATCGACCGGTGAGGTGCTCAATTTGTTCAGCGCATCCTGTCCATCAACCGCTTCCAGAACTTCGTATCCGGCAGCGGACAGGGTCTTCTTCAATATCTGGCGAACGACGGATGAGTCATCAACCGTCATGACTTTCTTCCCCATAATGAACGACTCACTCTCCTAAAATCATCAAGCAATTGCATCCCGCAAAAAACGACAGCACCATCGGCACAAAGCACAGTGCGGCAACCGACAAAATCACCTCGTGATCAGCCCGGCGCGTTGATCCCGAATTCTTCAATTTTTCGATAAATTGTCCGCCGACTGATTCCCATCAGATCCGCAGCGCGGCTTTTGTTCCATCCGGTTCGATCAAGTACCGCAAGAATCCGGTCTTTTTCATTGACAACGACGGAGGCACTCGTCGCTGCGTCGAGCATTTCCTGAAATTCACCCGGTAAATGCTCCACCGACAGGACCGTGTCACGACAAAGGATGAACGCATGTTCCAGAACATGCTGAAGCTCACGCACATTGCCGGGCCAATTATAATCGATCAGCAACTGCAAGGCCTGACGCGACAGGCCAGCTACGGAACGATGAAACTTGGAATTAAATTCATCGATAAAATGATTGACCAACAACGGTATATCCGATTTTCTTGCACGTAACGCCGGGGCTTTGATTTCAATGACCTTGAGCCGGTAATAAAGATCTTCGCGAAATGCTCCCGATTTGACCTGCTCCAGCAAACTTCGATTGGAGGCGGCGACAATCCGCACGTCGACACTGATCGTCGCGTTGCTACCGACACGTTCAAACTCCTTTTCCTGTAAAACACGGAGTAATCGCACTTGCAACGCCGGAGAGATATCACCAATTTCATCGAGGAAAATCGTTCCTCCATGCGCTTGTTGAAAACGTCCAACCCGGTCGCTCATTGCGCTGGTGAACGCCCCCTTGACATGACCGAACAATTCACTTTCCAGAAGATTGTCGGGCAACGCGGCACAGTTCACCTTGACCAGTGGGGCATCACGCCGCGGGCCACGAAAATGAAGCGATTCGGCGATCAATTCCTTCCCCGTCCCGCTCTCACCGCTGATCAACACGGTCGTATCGATATCGGCCAGCGTATCGACAAGTTTATAGACATCCTGCATCGCCCGGCTTTTTCACACCATCTTGTCAAAGCGCTGCCGCTGCTCAAGGCTTCGCTCAAGGGCGTCGAGACGGGTTTCATCACGGGCGGTCATGACGATCCCGCTAAGAGCGCTCGATCGTTCTGCAACCAACGCGGCCATCGTCAGACTGAACACTTTGGTTTGTCCGCTGGTGGAGGGCATCTCGAACCGAAAAATTTCTCCTTCGCAACGCGATTCAAGCATGTGCCGAATTTCATTCAACCCGGCAAGTTCCTTGTCATTCAATTCCGACAGCAACCGCCCAATCACCTGCGGACAACACTCAAAAAGTGCAAAAGCAGCGTCGTTGGCGTCAACAATCCGTAATTCTTCATCAAAAACAAAAATACCTTCCTTGACACTGGCAAAAACCGTTTGCAGACGTGAACGCAACTGCTCTTGCTGGTCAAGAAGATTCTTGTGCTCCAGGGCCACCCGTGTCACACGCAGCAAAGTCTCCTGGCGCAACGGTTTCGGCACATAATCGAAGGCGCCGCCACGCATTGCCTCGGCTGCCGTATGAACTTCCGGCGCTCCGGTGATCATTACAACCGGGGTATGCTGCAAACGTTTTTTACATTCCCGCAAGGCCTCCAGCCCACTGTCCCGGCCAAGCATAATGTCCATAAAGATCAAATCAAATCCCTGCTGGTCGATCTTTTTCAGACACGCGCTTAGTGACCGGGCAGAATGCACAGTGTAACCAGCTTCAGTCAGAAAGGCATCAAACGTGAAACGGATACTTTCTTCATCATCAACCACCAGAATTCGTTGCGTCATACTTTCTTCTCCCCCCACGCACAAAATATTGTCAACCCAGAACCTTATTCAGCAAGTTCAATAGCTGTGCGGGTTTGAACGGTTTGACGATCCATCCGTTGGCACCGGCATCGCGCCCGGCGTTTTTCATCGCCTCCTGCGATTCCGTTGTCAGCATAATGATCGGTGTCGTTCGATCCCCCAATTCAAGACGTATTTTTTTAATCAATTCAATTCCGTCAAGACCCGGCATGTTCAAATCGGTTAACAGTAAATCAAAAGACTCTTCCCTGAAAAGATTAAAAGCATCAAGCCCGTTTTCAACCGCGCAAATTTCATAGACACTCTTTTCCAGCGACAAACGCAAAATACGCAGCACTGTCCGGGAGTCATCGGCTACCAGAATTCGTTTACCCATCGTCTCGTCCACCCCCTGTTATCAGTAAAAACAAAAAACAGCACGACTGAATCGATTGCAAAATTAAAACGGTTCAAGGCGTGTCAGGAGCTTTTGCCATGGTCGTATTTTCTCAGTTTATAACGCAAGGTTCCGCGCGGAATATTCAGCAAGCGCGCTGACTTTGCAATGTTGCCGCCGGTAATTTCCACTGCTCGAACGATAAGTTCCTTTTCCAGCCGTGCCATGACTTCTTCAAGAACAATTCCACCCGGAGGAATATCTGTCGCCGGAACGAAATCGGCGGTTTCGGCTTCAGTGAACAATTCTTTCGGCAAACACTTGGGACCAATCACCGCAACATCGTACATGATGCAGATCCGTTCGACAAGATTGCGTAATTCACGCACATTGCCAGGCCAGGAGTAGTGCATCAGCAGATCGAGAGCCTCGCGGGAAATTTCGCGGGGAGGTTTATTGAATTCACGGCAAAAGCGCTGCAGAAAGTGATCGAGGAGACGCGGTATATCCTCGCTGCGCTCGCGCAACGGGGGCATGTGCAAAGGGAATACATTGAGCCGATAGTAGAGATCTTCGCGAAATGTGCGGGCGACGATGGCTTCCTTTAAGTTGGTATTGGTCGCCGAGACAACGCGCACATCGATATCAATATTCCGAACGCCTCCAAGGCGACGAATTTTGCGATCCTCCAGCACCCGCAGCAGCTTGACTTGCAGACCAATATCCATTTCGCCAATTTCATCGAGGAATATTGTCCCCCCGTCAGCTTCTTCAAACAGCCCGATTTTACGGGTTTTTGCATCGGTAAAGGCACCACGCTCATGACCGAACAGTTCGCTCTCAAGAAGATTATGCGGTAACGACCCGCAGTTTATCTCGATAAAGGGCCGATCTTTGCGCGCTGATAAATTGTGCACCGCGCGTGCCGCAAGTTCCTTGCCGGTGCCACTTTCACCCGTAATCAGCACCGTGGCATGCTCGTGTTTGGCGACTTCACAAATCTGTCGATAAACTTCGCACAGCGCCAAACTTGTCCCGATCATTTCGGTGGAATTAAACTGCTCGCGATCATCGCGGCGCAGCTTTCGCAATTCCCGCTTGAGGCTCTTTGTTTCGAGCGCCAGCCGGACAATCAGACGAATGGCATCTGCTTTAAACGGTTTTTTAATATAGTCATAGGCCCCCATTTTAAGAGCCTTGACCGCACTTTCGACCGTTCCGTAACCGGTAATAATGATCACCAGAACTTCCGGATCGATATCCTTGAGTTCGCGCAGTACATCGAGACCGCTCTTGCTGCCCAGATTCAGGTCAAGCAAAACCAGATCGATTTCCTCATCGCTGACTAACGCAACAGCCTGCTGACCATTATCACAAGAAAATGGCCGATAGCCATCTTCGGTGAGGATCCGCTCAATATTTTCACGGATAAACGATTCATCATCGACGATCAGAATTTTTTCCATCAGCCAGCAGTCATGGGTGACATCGCGTGAAAGAGGGTTGTTCGATGGGGGAAGAATACCCCAGATGGCAACTTTTGGCCACGAAAGAATTTCATTGCCGTAACGGAAACCAGAGGGTAAAGGTGGTTCCCCTGTCGGGCTGGCTGGACACCTCGATCCGGCCACCGTGTCCGGAGATAATATTGTGCGTGATCGACAGCCCGAGACCGATACCACCATCCTTGGCGGTGTAGAACGGTTCAAAAATTAAAGCAATCCGCTCCTCCGTCATCCCCTCGCCGCTGTCCTCAATAACCACTTGAAGAGCATCCTCCATGGTGACAACACAGACCCGTAATCGCCCTCCGTTCGGCATGGCATCGAGAGCATTAGTCAAAATATTCAGGAATGCCTGTTTCAGTTTATCCTTGTCGATCTGCAATGGCGGCAGATTTTCAGGCACATCGTACTCCAGCTCAACGTGTGTTTTCTGACACTGTTTCTGAATCAGAAAGAGAGTGTCAATCAGCACCCCGCCCAGGTCACCAACCTGCAACCTTGACTGCGGCAAGGTGGCAAAATTAAGGAGTTCGTTAACCAGCCCCTCCAATCGCTCAATTTCCTCCAACGCACGACGAATCAACAGCTGATCGGCAGGGTGGTTGAGCAGTCGGTCGTGTAACTCGTCAAGCAGCAGATTGACGCCGGTTAACGGATTCCGAATTTCGTGTGCCACCCCTGCCGCGAGCCGTCCGAGTGACGCCAGTCGCTGCATCCGTTCAACCCGGTTGCGCAGCTGAACCCGTTCGGTAATATCGCCAATGGTCAGGATAAACCCTCCGGCGGCACGCGTACCCAGCGGTAACAGAACCAGACGAAAGGTCAGCGATTTCTCCCCGCGGCGTAATTCAACACTATCACTCCACAGCTTTGGCGCGGGCAGGTTCAGCGGGGCTTCAATCATTCCCAAAACCTCCGGCCAGAATTGCAGAATCTGGCGATAGTGCAACTGTTCAGCCCCCTCCAGATCCAGAATACGTCGCGCTGGACCGTTCATTGAACTGATTTCACCTGTTGCGGAAAGAGTCAGGATGCCGATATCAATATTCTCGACGATGGTCTTTTTAAAGTTTTTCTCGCGCAAGATCTCCTGTCGCGAACGCCGCAAATCCTCAAGTGTTTTCATCAGTCGTTCACGACGGATGTGCAATTCGGTCGCCATCGCACTGAACGACTTGGCCAGGGTGCCGACTTCATCGTGAGACTTGACCTGCACCGCCGGAGCAGGATTGCCGCGCGCCATCTCCCTGGTTCCCTCAATAAGTTGCAATAACGGCCCGGTGATACTTCGCGCCAGCCACGTGGCCGCAAGCAGGACAAGCAGTGCGGTCATTATGATCAGCAACCAGGACTGGCTGACAAAGCGCGTAAATTCAAGCGTGATCAGGGCGGAAGTTGACAATGCCGCCTTGTGAAAATGGCGCAGTTCGGCGCCGATCGTAATCCCGCCGAACACTCCACTTTCGGCATAGCTCCCCGCCGCAAAGAAAATTGGTGCAAACGCCATGATTTTCTCTGAACCGCCAACGTTGGTCACATCGACAACCCCGGCACGTCCGGCAAGAACAGCATCGGCGACCACTGGATAGTTGGGATGAATAAAACCGGCATGAAGCAGATTATAGGGGATCAACCCGGCAGCAATATCCTCCGGGGTTGAATGTGCCGTATAGGGCGGCACCAATCGGCCCTGCGCATCAACGCCGCGAATATCCCAGAATTTCGGATGGGTGATGATCCACCCCTCATTATCGAACATGAACGCGTAATTGCCACTGTCGTAGGAGGGGAAGACAGCCCAGCGCTTATCGGTCGGGTCGATATGCTGGGTAAATTCCATCAGGTGACGGTGATCGCAGGAAAGAACAACCACCCCGGTTATCTCCCCGTGGGGATTGCGCGTCGCGACGGCAAAACGGACAACACCCTGAAAAGTTGCTCCCTCAACCGCACCTTCCGGCGTTGATGCACCACGCAGCTGATCCGCCTTGCCGACATGCCACCCGGTGACATGGGAAACGTAAATCTCCCCCGGCGGCAAAGCCAGCGCATCACGAAAGTAGGTCTCGCTGCGATAAGTCGTAGCGGACGGATCGGCGACATTACGCAACGCGGTCGTCAGGCTGCCGTCAACCACGCGCAACAGTTCATTGCCGTTGCGGTCGATAAAAGCAAGCTCACTGTAGAGCGGCACCGGCTCGCGAACCTCGGACGGTGTGGCGTTGGTTCCGGCACGATACCAGATTTCCCGTTGGTGCCCGGCACTGAACGATAAATAATTTTCAGGGGTCGGTTGCAGTCGAGCAAACTCACCCAGATCCGCCTCAATACTGCGCAGAAAATCGGAGACACTGCGTGCGGTCAGCTCGGCACGCATCTCAAGGGCACGCGCTGCCTGAACATTGAGCGCTGCGGTTGTCGCGTCATGCAGGATAGCTTCCACCAGCCGCAAACTATGACTCGACATAAAGGCCAGAATCAATAACGGGATCAACGAAAGGGCAAAAAAAGCGTAAAGGACCTTCTGCCGCAAATTCAGATTAAAATTGATCATCGCTGCACTATAGCAGATGCGGATAAGGCGGGGAAAAGATAAATCAGAAGCTGCGTCAGGAGGGTGAGAGGTTTATCGGGTGCGCTCCACCACATAATCGGCCAGACAAAACAGGGCGTCTTTCGCCACATTGTTGTCAAACGGTGCCAAGCGGCCTTTGGCAGAATCAATCTGCTCGCGCGCGCGCTGTCGCGTATAATCAATCCCGCGGTAACTGGCAATCAGAGCACAGACTTCCGCCAGCTCTTCCGGGGACAGTTCGCCACGCTCAATAATCTCCTCGACCCGCTCTCGTTCGGCGGAAGAACAGTTCTGAAGCGTATGGATAAGTGGCAGGGTCATCTTTCCTTCGGCAAGATCGTGGCCACGGGTCTTGCCGAAATCCTCTTCGTCAGCGACATAATCGAGCGCATCGTCCATCATCTGAAAAGCGATGCCGAGATCCATGCCAAACATTGAAAGCGCTTCTTCATGTGCGGCATCAAGACGCCCGAGAATCGCACCGCAACGACAGGCCGCAGCAATCAACGCGGCCGTTTTATTGCGAATCACATCAAGATAACGCGTCTCGTCCATATCGATATCGCAGGAGCCGATCAGTTGCAGCATCTCCCCTTCCGCCATCTGCGTCGAAGCTTCGGAAACGACCCGCAACACATCCAGATCACCGTTCTCCACCATCACCGAAAAAGAACGGCCCAAAAGAAAATCGCCGACCAGAACCGAGGCCTGATTCCCCCACACAGAGTTGGCGGATTCATTGCCACGGCGCAGGACCGCGCTGTCGACCACATCGTCATGCAACAGCGTCGCGGTATGAATGAATTCGATCACCCCCGCCAGGCTGACATGCGCAGAGCCTTGATAACCGGCCAGACGGGCACTCAGCAACAACAGCATTGGCCGAACACGCTTGCCGCCGCTCGACAGTACATATTCGCCGACTTTGCGAATCAGGGATACCTGTGAATCAAGATCTTTTTTAAATTGCGCTTCGACCTGTTCCAGATCGTCACGAATCAGTGCCATGACTGTTTGCATCGGGTAGTTGGCCTCGCAGGAAGAAAATTCGGTCTATCCTAATGAATCAGGTGATCCATTGTCAAAGTTTTTTTCAGCGACAACCAACGGAAAAATCAGCTGAAACCGTGCGCCACCAGTCGGCGCCGACAGCACCTGGATGTGTCCATCGTGATCATCGATCAAACGGCGGCAGATTGACAAACCGAGCCCGGTTCCGGCACCGGGCGGTTTGGTTGAGACAAACGGCTCAAAAATACGTTCCCGTTCAGCGGGGGAAATCCCCGGGCCAGTGTCGTCGATATCGATCAGTAATGACTCGCCGGCGGTACACACAGTGAAATCAATCCGCCCTTCACCGTCCATGGCCTGAGCAGCGTTGAGCAACAGGTTAACCAGCACTTGACGCAACTGGTCGGCATCCCCCCAAATCGGCGGGAGGTCTTCGTCGATCTTAAAACTGAAGGCAATGCGCTTGAAAATTTTCTGCGGTTGCAAGGACGCAACCGTTTCCCGAACCAACTGGTCAAAGTAGACCACTTCATGCCGCACCGAACCGCTGCGTGCAAAACTGAGCAATCCGCCGGTGATCCGCTTGCAACGTTTGCATTCGTCGATAATTGCCCGTAAATCGTTGGCCTGCGGATCACCCTGCGG
Source organism: Desulfuromonadales bacterium (assembly GCA_029210745.1). Taxonomy (GTDB): domain Bacteria; phylum Desulfobacterota; class Desulfuromonadia; order Desulfuromonadales; family JAHYIW01; genus JAHYIW01. The sequence goes on along the minus strand of JARGFI010000007.1, from coordinate 59,761 downwards.
CAACTCTTCAAGAAGTAACTCAGCGTGGCCAAGGATGATCCCGACCGGGTTGTCAATTTCGTGCGACACCCCCGCCGCCAGTTGGCCGATAACCGCCAGTCGCGTGGAGCGAACCAGCTGTTCCTGTAACCCGCGCAACTCTTGATTGCCGCGCGACAGCTCCTCGTTTTTAGTCGTTAATTCAGCACGACTCCGCGCCAGACTGGCAGCCATGTCATTAAAAGCTGTGGCCAAGGCACCGATTTCATCACGGCTGCCAACCGCAATCCGGGTCATCAGCTCATCCCGCCCCACTGCCCGCACGCCATCGGTCAACTGCTTCAGCGGTCGCGTTACCCGCCGTGCAACGCCGGCAGCAACGATTAATACACCGATCACGGCCACCAGAGCGATGGCTAAAAATTGCCGTCGCAGTTCAGCCAGACGAGCATCGACACTGTCGTAAGCAATCCAGTAACGAACCGACAACAACTGTTCCCCGGTCGGACCGAACGCCGGTACCGTCAGTTCCAGCACCTGCCCTCCATCAACCGACCGCAACGTTCGTCCCACCACCCCATGGGTTTCAAATTCTTTCCCGACACTCACCGCGCTGCGCGGATCAAAGGAAGAATCGATAAAATCAGGGAAGCGGAAGGAAAGAAAATCATGCCCCCCCCTGGAGGTGATGATCGAGAATTGTATGAGTTCACGATTATAGCCGAGAAAATCGTAAACCGCTGTCATCTCGTGGTCACGGAAAAAATTTCCGCGAAAAATTTTCAGGAGCTCTGGCGTCGCAAAGCGTGCAAAGGAAACATTGCGCGTCAGCAGATAGTCATTCCAGATGTGCGCCTGCTGTCGTTCCAGCACCAGCAGCACCAGCAACAACGACAAAACCAGCACCGCACTGGTATAGAGATAGAGTTTTTTACCGAGGGTCATGCGCATCCTGTCACACCATTGAAAGCCGATAAAAACACATTTTTTTAAACGGAGCAAGGTGCTTCTGAATATTCTGAATATCCAACCATTTTTGTCTGCGACCCCCTCTGGCCACTTTTTATCCTGCCATCAAACACCCGAATATTTTTCAACGGCCCATTCTGTCTGACCGTTTCACCTCTCAATCAGGATTTAAAAAATGTGTTGTTCCAGATGCTTGACTTTCAGGTGAGGTTGGCTATCATTCAATAAATTTTTTATCCTGGAGGTTCCATGGAAAAGCCTGTTTACAATACAGACATTGTCAGAAGTTTTGTCCACTGGAGTCTCCTGTGGGGGCTGGTTGCCATTTTGGTCGGAGTGATCGTCTCCCTGCAAATGGTCGAACCTGACTTGAATTTCCCCCCCTATCTGACCTTCGGGCGGCTGCGTCCGATTCACACCAACGCCGGTATTTACGGCTGGGGGGTCGGGGTCATCTTCGCCACCTTCATTTATATGGTGCAGCGCCTCTGTAAAACCCCGCTGTGGAGTAATAAACTGGCAAAGTTTCAGCTCTGGTTCTTTAACGCAACGATTATCGCTTCAGCCATCACCCTGTTACTCGGCTATACCACCTCGAAAGAATATCATGAGATGGAGTGGCCGATTGACGTGATGGTCGTCATCCTCTGGGTGGTTTTCGCGGTGAACATCCTCATGACCATTCTTAAACGCCAAGAGGAGCAGATGTACATCTCGCTCTGGTATATGATGGCGGCATTGGTCGGGGTGGCGATCCTCTATCTGGTCAACGCGGCGGCGCTCCCGGTGTCCCTCTTCAAATCTTACTCCGCCTACGCCGGCACCAACGACGCCAATGTTCACTGGTGGTTCGGCCATAATGCTGTCGCCATGGCCTTGACCGCCCCGCCACTGGCGATGTTCTACTATTTTTTGCCAAAGACCACCGGCGTGCCGATTTACAGTCACCGCCTGTCGATCATCGCTTTCTGGTCACTGATTTTTATGTACCTCTGGACCGGCGCCCACCACTTGCTCTGGACGCCGGTGCCGGACTGGGTGCAGACGCTGGCGATGGCCTTTTCGGTGATGCTGATTGCCCCCAGTTGGGGGAGCGTTTTTAACGGCTACCTGTCGATGAACGGTCAGTGGCATCAAATGAAAGAAAATTATCTGGTCAAATTCCTGATCATCGGTCTGACTTTCTACGGTCTGCAAACGCTGCAAGGCCCGATGCAGGCGATTCGCTCTTTTTCAGCATTTATCCATTACACCGACTGGGTTCCCGCGCACATCCACATGGGGACGATGGGCTGGGTCTCGATGATCAGTTACGCCTCCATCTATTATCTGGTCCCGCGTATTTATGGCCGCGAATTGTACAGCGTTCCTCTTGCCAACATGCATTTCTGGTTGACACTGGTCGGCCAACTCGTCTGGTCCATTTCGTTATGGGTTGCCGGTGTCCTCCAGGCGGGGATGTGGAATGCAACCAACAGCGACGGCAGCCTGACCTATACCTTTATGGAAACGATGGTCGAAATGTACCCCTACTGGTGGGCGCGCGCTGCCGGCGGTTTCATTTTCTTTCTCGGAATCATCATTTTCATCTACAATCTGTTCATGACAGTTCGTAAAGGGAAAGATGTCGTTGCTCCGATCGTAACTGCTGCGGGGAGGAACTGATCATGTGGGAAAAGAAACCGTTGCTGTTGATCGCTCTCGCCACCGCCGCGATCCTGGTCGGGACAACGATTACCATGGTTCTGCCTTTCGCCTGGGTCAATACCGAAACGGACCGGATTGCAAGTGTGACTCCCTATACCCCCCTGCAACAGGAAGGGCGCGACATCTACATTCGCGAAGGGTGCAACAATTGCCATACCCAGACGATCCGTCCGCTGGTCACCGAAGTATTGCGTTACGGGGATTACAGCAAATCGGGAGAGTTCGTTTACGACCGGCCGTTCCTCTGGGGGTCCAAACGCACCGGTCCCGATCTGGCCCGCATCGGCGGGAAATATCCCGACGCCTGGCATTACAAGCACATGGATTCCCCCCGTTCAATGGTACCGAAATCGAACATGTACGACTATGCCTGGCTGCGCAAAAGCACCCTCGATCCGGTCATGAGCGAACGTAAAATGAAGGTTCTCGGCTTTCCCTATACCCAGGAGCAACTTGCCCAGCTGAAGGGCAAGAATGAGCTGGACGCCGTTGTCGCCTACCTGCAAAAACTTGGCAGCGATATTGCGTGGCGCAAAGCGGCTGAAGTCACTATTGTCGGTGAGTTGAAAAATCCCTACCCGGACACCGCGCATCGATCGATGGAGGAATGGGAAGTTATTTACAGCGAACATTGCGCGGCTTGTCACGGGGGGCACCTGGAGGGAGAAATCGGGCCGCATCTGGACGGCGCAAACTATACCGATGAGGAGTTGTTCAGCCTGATCTTCAACGGCATCCCGGATGGCGGTATGCCGGCCTTTTCCAGCCTGGGAACCAACAAGGTCTGGAAAATCACCAATTTCGTCAAATACTACGTTCAGGGGGAGGATCATCCGTAATGGATTGGGCCGCGATCCTCTACCTTGGTGTGACCTTCGGTCTCTTTGCAATCTTTGTCGCTATCGTCATCCACACCTGTCGCGACAAGCATAAAGAGACGGGTGAGGCCCCCAAGTACACCATGCTTGAAGACGACTAATTTACCAAAGGATAAACTATGAGCAGCAACGATCCGCACCACGACGAGCACGCAGACGGTATCATTGAGGACCGCGAACAACGTCCGCCAGTCTATTTCTATATCCTCTTTTTCGGACTGATTATCTGGGCGGTCATCTTCATGGCCTATTATCTCTTTTCGGGGTGGTCGTCCGACGCTGAATTTCAACAGAAAATGACCGAGCACAAGACGCAAGTCGAGCCGACAGCCCCGGCAGCGGCTGCAACCACGACAGCTCCCGTCTCAATCGATGCGGCCACGCTATTCGCCGACAACTGTGCAGTGTGCCACGGCAGTCACGGCGAGGGGGGGATCGGTCCTGCCCTCAACGGCGCCGACTACATTTACGGTAAAGATGTCGCCGCGATTAAAGCAAGCATTACGGCCGGTCGTCCGAACGGCATGCCCAACTTCGGCAATCAGCTCAGTGCCGCAGAAGCTGCCGCCCTGGCAGAGTATCTACTCAAACTTTGATACGCTATGGGGGAGAGGGCGGCCTCTCCCCTACGACGTTTCCGCAGAAACAATCACCCCTTATCATGACTGACCGTCCCCTCACGACGTTTATCGGGCCACGCCGCCGCGCCTTGCAGTGGGCAACCACCCTGTTCATCCTGCTGCTGCCGTGGGTGCGTCCCGACGGAGTCAGTCTGGTGCGGGTCGATCTGCCCACCCTCAGCCTCCACCTGTTTGGGCAAATCTTGCGAATCGAGGAACTCTATCTGTTCCTCTTCTTCACCCTGACGCTCACTCTCGGTTTCCTGCTGATGACGTTGACCTTTGGCAGGGTCTGGTGCGGCTGGGGGTGTCCGCAAACCACCCTCAACGATATGACCGAATGGCTGATACGGCGTCTGCACCTCAAAGTCAACGGGAACTCGCTGACCGGGTCACCTTCTCACCAGGTCCTTCTACACGGCATCTATCTGACCTTGTCGTTGCTGGTCGCGGCCAATCTTCTCTGGTATTTTATCGAGCCGCCGCGCTTTTTCAGCGAGCTGCTGCACGGCAAGCTGGATATGATTGCCAGCGGAACGCTGCTTGTCGTCGCCGCGACGGTCTACCTGGACCTTGCATTTCTGCGCCGCTTGATGTGCCGTGATTTCTGCCCTTACGGGCGATTTCAAAGCGCACTTGCCGATCAGTCTACGTTGACTCTTCTTCGCCCCGATGTTGAGATTGCGCGCTGCATCGATTGCGGTGCCTGTGCGCGGGCCTGTCCAATGGGGATCGATATTCGCGACGGTGAGCAGATCGCCTGTATCAACTGCGGCCGCTGTCTGGATGCCTGTCGCCAGGTTATGGCCCGACGCAACGAACCGGGTTTGATCCGCTACAGTTTCGGTCGTCACGCGACAGGCGCTGGCGCTTTAATCACCCCGCGCCGCCTGCTGCTGACCGGCGCGACGCTCGCCCTGACGATCATGCTCCTGTTTGCCGTTGGCAATCGTTCTTCCGCAACTTTGAAAGTGGCGCACTCCCACACCGTTGCCAGTCGTTTGCTCACGGACGGTCAACAGGCCACTTTTTTCAACCTCTGGGTTAATAATCGCGCTAAACTCACCACAATGTACCGCGTGCAGGTGCGCAGCCCAGACCCGTCGCCGCTGAGCGTCAAGGGGCCGGTCGCGCAAATCCTTCTCAAGCCGGGAGAAAATCGGCGCCTGGATGTGGTCGTTGTCGGTTCTCCCCTTCCGCAAGGACGAGACATCGAATTTATCCTGGTTGACAAAGAAACCATCGTCGCCAGCGCGGCAGCGCAATTACCTGCATTGCCGCCGCCTGCTGAGTAATACCGCATCAATCGTACTGAAACGACCAACTCAAGGGGACCCACATCAGATCATGAACCGTTATCAACAGTTGATTCTGCTCCTTATCGGTTGTTTCCTCGCTTTCTCCGTCTGGGCCACCTGGCAGGCGAGCACGAAAGGGAGTCGCGTCACCGACGCTGATTATTACAGCAAGGGGTTGCGTTACAACCAGACCCGGCTTGAAAAAAATGCCGCAAGAACCCTAGGCTGGCAGGTCACATCGACCCTCACCGGGCGACAACTCACCATAGCCCTCGATAGCGGCAGGAAACCGGTCAGTGCCGCTGACGGGGTGCTCCTCATCTTCCCGAACGATGGTTCGGCGGTGCAGCAGTATCGACTTGCCGAGGAGCGTAGCGGTCGCTATATCCTGCAACTCCCCGCTACGCTGCATGGCGAATGCAGGGTTTTGATTGAATTTGAACATCAGGGCGCGCGCCTCGAACGACAATTGCTCCTTAATCTCCCGGAAGCGTGATGATGGCCGAAAACCCTCAACTGCGCTGTATCCACTGCGATCTCCCCTTTTCCCCCGCTGAGCGGGTAACGGAAACGGTGGATGATGACGTGCTGAATTTCTGTTGTCACGGCTGTCGCGGGGCCTATCTGATTATCCGCGGAGCGGGGCTGGAGTCATTTTACCGTCGCCGTAAGCGTAAGGCAGGGATTATCCGGGAAGCTTTTACCCGGCAATTTGATGCCGAGTATCTGCAACGATATGTCACCCACGCTGGTGACAAGAGCGAAATCAGTCTGATTATCGAAGGGATTCATTGTGCCGCCTGTGTCTGGCTGATTGAACGACTGCTCGACGAGCATCCCGGTATCATCACCGCGCGGGTTAATTTCGCGACGCATCGGCTCCTGGTCGGTTTTGACCCGACCCGAACGACCCCGTCTGCGATCTGCACCCGCCTCGCCGAAATCGGTTACCTGCCTCGCCCCTACACCCCCGATGAGCTGCAACGCGCGGTTGAACGCGAGCGCCGTTCCCTGCTCTTGCGTTTCGGCACTGCGGCATTCCTCTCCATGCAACTGATGGGGTTTTCTATTGCCCTTTACGGCGGCTATCTGCGCGGCATCGACCCCGACACGCGCCAGTTACTGCAAATCCTTGCGGCGCTGGTCGCGACCCCGGTCGTCTTCTATGGCGGATTTCCTTTTCTGCGTGGGGCCTGGTTCAGTCTGCGCAACCGCAGTGCGAATATGGACCTGCTGATTACCCTCGGCACCGTTTCCGCTTACAGTTACAGTCTGTATGCCCTGAGCCGGGGGGGTGAAGTCTATTTTGACACCGCCGCGATGATTGTCACCTTGATTCTTGCCGGACGTCTTTACGAAAGCGGGGCACGCCGCCAGGCCTCATCGGGGATTGATCGCCTATTACAACTCGCACCCTCCCGTGCCCGGCGGATAACGGGCGAGGGCGTTGTTGAGATCGACAGCCATCAGTTGCTGGTTGCTGACCATATTCTGGTCGGCGCCGGGGAACGTTTCCCCGTCGATGGCCAGATTCTCAGCGGATGTACCGAAGTGGACGAGGCGGCGGTCAATGGCGAACCGCTGCCGGTGGTGCGTGAACCAGGCATGAAAATTGTTGCCGGAACACTGAATTTGAGCGGGAATGTCGAAATCCTGGTCACCGCGGTCGCCAATGAATCGTTTATTGCCCGCGTCGCCCGACTGGTCGAACAGGCTCAGGCGTGCAAAGCGCCGCTGCAACGTCTGGCAGATCGTGTCGCCATGATCTTCATCCCGCTGGTCCTGCTTGTCGCAGTCGGGACCTGGCTCTACTGGTTTGACCAGCCCGGCGGGTGGCTCCATGCGATGACCGTTCTGGTCGTCGCCTGCCCCTGCGCACTGGGCCTGGCAACGCCGATGGCGGTGATGGTTGCAACCGGGAATGCCGCCGAACACGGCATCCTTTTTCGCGGCGGCGATATCCTTGAAGGTTGCGCCCAGGTCGATCTGGTCGCCTTTGACAAAACCGGCACGCTTACCGACGGTCGCCCGCTGGTGACACACCTTTCCCCCCATGAATGCAGCGCAGAACGTTTACTCGAACTTGCCGCCCGCGCCGCAGCCGGAAGTTCCCATCCGCTGGCGCGCGGCATTACTCAAGCGGCTGTGGAACGCGGCGTCAGCACCCTTCCCGCAGCGCATGTCCAAACGATTCCGGGACGCGGGACTGCGCTGCATACCGATGCAGGACTGCTGCTCACCGGGAGCTGGCGCTATCTTCATGAACAGGGAGTCACCGCCGCGCGGACTGAACACGAGCGCAGCGAAGTCCACGTTGCTCTGCACGGGAAATATATTGGTTGCATCAGTCTTGCCGATCAACTCCGCGACGAAGCTGCAACCGCCGTCGCGGCCCTGAAAAGAATGGGCATGGGGACGCTGCTGCTGACCGGCGATCAAACTGGTGTTGCCGCGTACATCGCCACCATCCTCCGGCTGGACAAGTATCACGCTGAACTGACCCCGGCGGACAAAGCGGCGCTGATTAAAGATGCGGAACGTAGCGGGCAACATACGCTGATGGTTGGCGACGGCATCAACGACGCACCGGCCCTTGTCAGCGCCCACGTCGGTTGTGCCATCAGCGGAGGAACCGATATCGCCATTGAAAGCGCTGATCTGGTTCTGGCCCGTGCCGACCTGACGAACATCCCTTTCGCCTTGCGTCTGGCCCGGCAGACAGTGCGCATTATTCGCCAAAATCTGCTCTGGGCCTTCAGCTACAACCTGGTGGCCATCCCCCTCGCCGCCAGCGGCAAACTCGCCCCGGTCTACGGTGCAGCAGCCATGGCGCTCAGTTCCGTTTGCGTCGTGGCCAATTCGTTGCGACTCAAACGGCTCAGAAAGGACTGACGATGTTTAAATCGATCGTGATTTTAATTATTCTGTCGTTCTGCATCGGGCTCGGTGCCTGGCTGTTCTTCATGCACACCGTCAAACGGGGTGATTTTGACGATATTGAAGGGCCGAAGCATCGGATGCTGGATGATGACGATGAATAAAACAGCGGGCCACCAATGTCACGCATACCCCAGCGATAACAAAACCGATTCAGGGAGGCAACGATGATTGACCCTTTATACACGATGGCATTCATGACCGGACTGCTTGGCTTTGGCCACTGTATTGGCATGTGCGGCGGGCTGGTGGGGGCGCTGTCCTTGTCCCACGACGGTCGCGCCGGGGGGATAACATTCCACCTCCTCTACAACCTGGGGCGCACAATGACCTACACGGTTATCGGTTTGGCGGTCGGCTGGGTTGGCTCGGCCATGGCCTACACCGACCATTTCAGGCAGATCACCCGCTACTTGCTCCTTGGCTCCGATCTTTTTGTCATTCTCATCGGCATCGGCACCGCCGGACTGCTGACCTGGCTGAATGTGATGAAACTGGAATTCCCCGGCCCACTGCAAGCGATGAGTCAAGCGGTCGGTTCGTTGCGCAACCACTTGCCCCCCGCCCTTGCCGCGCTCCCGCTGGGCATGCTTTTCGGTTTTTTACCGTGCGGTTTTCTTTACGCCATGTTTATCACCGCCGCACAAAGTGCCTCACCAGTCAAAGGCGCACTGACCATGTTCTTTTTCGGCCTCGGTACCGCCCCGGCACTGTTGCTGTTCGGCACCGCCGCGCAACGTCTCGGCACGGCATCACGTCGCTGGATGATTCGTGCTGCGGGGGCAATGGTGGCATTGATGGGGTGCTACAACCTCTATCGGCATCTGAAAATGTTCGGCTGGATCGGCAAGGCGGCAGGGATGGATATGGGATAGGGAGATAGACAAAGGCTGAAGGTAACTATTCAGCACTATTATCGGTCATTGGAGATTCTGTCATCCCCGAATTCTTTTATCGGGGATCCATGACCTTAAAAGCTGGATTCCCGTCTACCCCCCTCGGGAATGACACCCTTTTCGCAGGCGCTGAATAGTTACCCCCTTTTCAGATCATTTCAAATAAAAAACCGGGCCCCGAAGGGCCCGGCAATATCATGCTTAGCGATAATCAGCTAGATTACGGACGGGTACTGACAATCCCCGTAGTTGTGTCGCCACCCAGCCATGTGATGGCTGCGCCATAGGTAGCAGGATCAAGGTACAAGGCCCCGTCGAGGGTCCTGCTGCCGGCTGCATCAACGCTGCCATTCGTGGCATTGGTCAGCCAGTCAATAGAATCAAAAATCAGGCGCTTGGCGTAGTAGCGGTTGTGAGCATAAGCGCCCGGCTCATGATGCAGGTAGCTCCAGTTGTGCATGGCACCACCGTGACCCTGATCGGTAGCCGTTCCACTAAAGTAGGGGTAATTGGCCTGTGGCGGTGTCCCCGCAGCAGTCAGAACTGCACCGAGCACCTCGACAGCATTGTGATAGCCGTGGGCTTCGTGCTCCATCTCGGCAGCTGCATCATCAGCCATCAACTGCGTCACGACAGTCGGGACAGCCGCACTTCCATCCCAGATATTCAGTGTGTCGCCAACCTGGGAATCAGAGACGAACAGAGCATGTTCACCATCATGGCATTCGACGCATTTCTTCGATGCAATTGCCGTGATGACGCCACTACCGTCCTTCTCGACCACATCAAAGGTATGACTGGCCTGGTCGGTCGGAGTTTCCCCGGTCATGTGACACTCAGCGCAGCCAAGGGTGTCGTGGGCAAAGTAGGGTTTGTCGGTGTAGCTCTGACCAGCATACATGTAGCCGACCTTGGTCTGCGACTGGTAGATGGTGGCACCGCTGGCGAAGTAGTGGGTTTTGGTGCCACCGGTAACAGCGGCTCCGGCCGGGTCAGCAGCTGCTGCCCCGATGAGTGAGTCCATGTTGCCACGACCGCTGTGACAGTTGTAGCAGACGTTGGAGTTACCCATGTCGGGCAGAGTGATATCCGCACCGTCAGCCTGGTAAGCCAGGGTGATAGCACCCGGAGTGCGCAGCGCACCGGACTCGGCGCTGGTGTGGCAGGCCCAGCAGTAGATGACTTCGTTCTGCGGTGAAGAGGTGACCACGCCAGCGACATTGCTCCAGCCGGAGAGATGTGAGTAGTCGTTGTTGGCTGGATTGTAGTTGGCCTGGTCGCTCATGAAGTTGGCCGCGCCGGTGGCGGTGTGGCACATCTGACAAGCAGCACGGCCGGTTCGATCACCAGCTACGGTGTCATTGGTCTTGTCCCAGTCGTAATGGGTCCAGGCCGGGGTCACGCTGTCTGATGTGTAGGCCGCCAGGGCTGCACTCACCTGCTCATTACACTTGCCGCGTGAGAGTGAGAGCGAGTTGTAGCCTCCGTTGACGGTAGTGCAATCGATTGCCGCAACAGCATCCATCACCTGGGTGAGAATCTTGCCGCCGTGGGCGGACTTGGCCCAGGCAGTTTGGATGGTAAGTTTGGTTGGATCATCGGCAGAGCGCGAGTTGGTCAAGAGTTCATGCCCATGGCAGTCGAAGCAGGGGTTTTCCGAGTTTTCGCGGATGACATAACCTTCGACTTTGTTGATGATTGGTGGAACGACTGTCAAGTTCTCATTACCCTGCCCCGAAAGTGTTGTCGGATCATCGTAGTGAGTGGTCGGAATCTGGCGGTACCAGGAGTTGTTGTGGTAGTACTCGACGGTAGCGGCGCCGTTAACAATTTCATCGCCAGAACCATAGACGGCTGCGCCATCGGCTGATTTGTAGTTGTGGCAGCTGGTGCACAGGTCGAGCTGGTCGGAAGTTCCGTTCTGGTTCGGATCCCATCCGGCGTCAACAGTAACCATTTTTTTGGTCAAGGCATTGTGACAGGCACCACAAGCCGGTTCATGAAGAACGACGTTACCATCGGCATCCTCGGCGACAAGCGCTTCGTATTTCGCAGGAGCGACAACGGCTGTTCCATGATCGACGATTGCTGCTTCAATCTGAGGACCTGTGCCATAAACGTCCTTGAAGGCAATCGAACCTTCTGCTGTATGGCAGCGCTGACAATAGCCATGCAGATAGTGCTCACCGGAATCAACAAGCATATCTGTGTTGTCGGTTCGTGCCGCATTGTGTTTCGATGTTATAACTTTGGTGGTCTGGTTATTGTGGCAGACTGCACAGCGCGCAAGGTCAGGTGACGGATAAGGGATCGGTCCCACTCCGCGGTGATATTGGCCACCACCGTGACAATCTTCGCAGTCATGGGTAATGGCTGAGCCCAGACCAACACCAGCGGCATCAGTATTGACACCGACAATACCGTTGATTTTGGTATGAACATCGATGGCGTGACACGATGTACAATCCCCGCTTTTCTGCGCATCGACGGCAGAAAACGGCGTCAGTGTCGCAGAATCGCTACTTTGTTCACTGCCGCAGCTCGACAGAAGAAAAGACGCCAGAAGCACAAGAGTGAATATGGACCATTGTTTAGACATTGAAATGACCTCCTGCTAGGACTACTACGCCGGCCACCGCACAATCAAGCAACTCGAACAGTTTCATCACCAAAATGAGGAATTACTCTCCGCTCGTAAAAAGCGCTGGGGATAAAACCTCGCCAACCACAAGACACTAAGACAATACTAATCCGCAGATAATAACCTGTAATATAAAAAAATAATAGAGTTTATTTTACGTTTCATTTCACACTGAAGCTTAGAATTACACCCCTCCCCAAGCAAGCTTAATTCTGCGCTGGGGAGCGATCATTGATAAGTAAAGAATCCACGCCCACAGGACGTGGCTTTGTAGTTCGCCCCCCATAGGGGGGCTGGCCCTGCCCCAAGGGGGCGGGCTGAACATTCAACTCCACGACTTCACACCCGGCATAACCACATATCGCATGAATACCTAACTCAACGGCCTCTTTCACTTTTCCTTGCAAAATCCGAAACCGGTACTTTGGGACCCAAACAATGTGATACTGGCAGTGCCATATCGAGTGTGATAACTTACGAAATCGGCTGCTCACTGTTTCCTCCTTTCTTTTCGAAGTTGCGGCACAACTCGAAAAAAAGAATAACAGTGAGCGGCTTTCAGCCATACCCATCCGGGACCGGCGTAGCCAGTCCACATCACCACACCCACAGGGTGTGGGTTTCTACTTCAAACGAAACTTGAGAACGAAATCAAACTGTAAAAAATAGATAGCTGATGGAAAAGCGACGGCCCGCCTGGCAAAACGAACAAGAGATGAAAAAATTAATATAAGAAAAAAGTGAGTTACTGCGAAGTTGAACGGGTTGAAACAAACTTCCCCTTCTTTTGATCCCAACGATAGGTGCCATCATCCCACAGAGCACTCAGACCGTCCCAGTCCAGATGTACATCTTTCATCGCTTCGACAGCGTCAAAAGCTTCCAGGACTTCACGATCATCGATCACTGAATTGCCATCATCATCGGCCCAATGATAGGGCTGAATATATGCCTCGTCATCACCATTAATCACCGCAGGGGTATTATTTTTATTCTGGCGCAAGACAACATCCCCTTTAAATATCCCCTTGTTGCCGCTTGTAGCGACACTGTTCACCCTGATTAAATAGGAGATCACCGGCGGCACGTCACCTGCCTTGACAATCCAGCGAGCCATCCCTTCGACATTATCCAGACTTGATGCCGGCGGGCTTGCTTCGATCAATTTCCAGCCGACCGGAAAGTGTTCCCGCACGATAAAACCGCCGGTCGAGGCATCAACCGCCAGCGTAATCCGCACCGGAACAACAGCTCCCGGAGCAGCATAAGTCGGCAATATGCGCCAGGCATTGATTTCGGGGACGAACGTGATTGCAGGTTCCTGAAAAAAATAATAAAAAACAAAAAGAAAGAGAAAAAATATTATCCCTGACCACAACAGCCAGTGGTTCCGGCGCAGCAGAGAGGGGTGTAGAGATGCCGGTGCAGGGGAGATTTCGGCGTCAGCATCGGTGCCATGAATCAGAGTTTCGGGAGAAACTTCCAGCGCCTGAGCCAACCCGAGAAGATTCTCCCGCTTGATGGATGGATAACGGTTGTTTTCCCAACGTGAGATTGTGTCGGTAGTCACCCCGACAACTTTGGCAACATACAGTTGCGTCAAACGCTTCGTCTCACGAATACGACGAACAGCGGCACCATCCAGTTCAACTGTCGGGTTGCAAATTGGGGGCATACGTATTTCTCCACTTGATCGGAGGGACTATAACAAAGACGCCAAAAAATCGCAAACAACAAAAATAATGATATAAACAACCCGACATTACAACGTGTAACATGCTGATATTTTTGAAATGTCTATAGACATCTAGCGACGCTAGGCCTGATGTCGGCTATACACAAATAACAAATTTGACTATATTTGCGACAACGTGAAAATGATTTCACGAGCATATTCATTCTTTTCAATGGAGGTAACAGGTATGAAACGCATTATCATCACTCTGGTCGCTGTCTGCTTTTTGAGCGTCGCCGCGATCGCCATCGCCAACAATGGCCCGGAAACGATCACCCTCGAAGCCAAAATGGGCACGGTCACTTTCCCGCACCAGGCTCACCAGGCTACAGTTGCCGACTGCACCACCTGCCACCACAAAGGTGTTGAAGCCGGAGCCTGCGCCAGCTGCCACGACGGCAAAAAAGCGCCAAAAGCTAAAAACGCGTTCCACAAGCTGTGCAAAAACTGCCACAAAAAAGACGGTGGCCCGACCGGCTGTAAAGATTGCCACGTTAAGTAAAACACTTTGATCCATAAACAAAAGCCGGGGGAAGCCGTTCATCGGTTTCCCCCGGCTTTTATCCGCAAGCGCATTATCTTACAAAATTCTGAAAAATTTTCTTGCTATCACCATTTTATTTTTGTATAGTGACACTGTCTCGAACGTTTTTATAACGCAAGAGGCGACCCCATGCGCCCCCCCTCCGTGCATGGGGTCATTTTTTTATCTGTCCACCCTCCCCGGCTACCTGTTCTTCACGCAACGTGCCCTTGACGTCCCCTGTCCCGATCACGTTTTCCACCACCGCGCGCGCTGGTCGTTCCAAGGAATCAAACCAGAGAAAAACTTTTCCGCCACCAGTATCAAGAATATCCTCCCCCATGCTGATCTGAAAAAGCTTTCCCTCTGATGGAAAAAACGTTTGGTGCTCAGCAGGGGACAACGGCGTTGCCGTGACGATTATTTTGGCAGGATGACCACGCTCAAAGGTATCCAGTTCGAGAGTTTCTCCCGGCGCGGGGGAACCGAAAAATCCCATCCTGAAATTTGTAAAGACGGTCAGAAAATCGTTCAGCGGGGTATCCCCCATGGGCAGCACCTCGATCGGACCGAACTGACCGTTACTGGCGCGACGAAAATCGACCCGCTTTTTTTCGTAGTTAAAAACATACTCCTTGGCACGATCTTTCAGTTTTTTGCCTTGTCCCTTGATCACGTGTGATTCAAAACGCAGCGTCCTCAGCCTGCCATCATCAGGGGTTGCTTCCATCAACGCAACGTAACGATGCACGCGATTTCCGGTTAACCAGGCGGCAACACCCAGGGTGCGCGCTTCGAGCGTCGCCTGATATTGCCCAGGGATCGCCGTGGCGGCAAGACTCAGCTCCCCTGACGCCAGGCGATCAAACCAAAGAAAGGAAATATCGTAACGGTAATGACTCCCGTTAAGGAACGCCGGTGGACGGTCTGGCGCGTTGGCCATGACCAGCGTCGGGACGCACAGCACTATCAGGGCGATAAAAATTTTCGTAAAAGTTTTCATTGAAAGATCATTACCATAAATCCGGCATAGGCCACCAGCAGGCCAAATCCTTTTTTGCGATCAAGAGCATGACCAAAGTACATCAACGGCCAGAGGGCCATACTGAAGAGCAGCATCACCGGCAATTCACAAAAAAGCAAGGATCGTTCGATCTCAACAGGGCGAATCAGCGTGCAAAAACCAAACACAAAGAGCAGATTAAAGATGTTGCTGCCGATCACATTGCCGATACTCAATTCCATTTCACCCTTCCAGGCACTCACTACCGACGCCGCCAGTTCTGGCAGACTGGTTCCAACGGCAACGACACTCATGCCGATCACCGCCTCGGAGACACCGAGGGTGAGGGCAATCGCTACGGCTGAGCGCACCATCAGCTCCGCGCCGACACCGAGACCAACGATACCGAGGATCACATAGACAACCCAGCGCCCCCGCGTCGGCACAACGATCTCCCTGGTATCGTCAACAAAAGAGGTGTCAACCTCCACCTCACGGGCGGTACGGATGCAGTAATAAAGAAAAGCCACCAGCATAAACAGCAGCACAACGCCTTCACCGGCGGTCAGCTGGCTATCCCAGGAAAACCCGTAAACAACAACAGAGGCCAACACCATGTAAGGCAATTCGCGAAACAGGATCCCCCGCCCGCTCCGTAGCGGGAAAAGCAAAGCCGCGCTCCCCAGGATCAAACCGATGTTGGCAACGTTTGAACCAATAATATTTCCTGCGGCGATCGCCGATGACCCCTTGATCGAGGCAAAGAGCGACACCATCAACTCCGGCATGCTGGTGGCGAAAGAGACGACCGTCAGTCCAATCACCAATGGCCTGACTCCATAGGACAATGCCAGGTGGGTACTTCCGGTAACCAGATATTCAGCTCCATAGTAGAGCAATAACAATCCCGCGAAAAAAAGAATAATATTCAGTGTCATTGACGCCTCTCGTGCAATTACCGTTGCCGAAAAAAATTGATCTTCCGCCCTTTAGCAAGAGCGGATTGTCTCGTGGTTGCCCTCTGCCCGGGGATGACTTGACGGGACAGACGGCTATCCCCTGATCAGAAAATCCTGGGCGATTCTAGTCGCTGCGCCAATGAATGTCGAGCCCTTTCCGCTGCCGCAAGGCGAGAGCAACCAAAGTTAGAATAGTTGCATGTTTACGCAATTTAAGCTACAAAGCACTGGAGAATGTTCATCATTCGAAGGCTGGGGGATTAATCTTATGTGGCCCGTCGTTTTGATCACACTGATTTTGGGCATTTTGTCCGGATTTGTCATGCACCGCGCTGACTTTTGCATGACTGGCGCATTTCGTGATCTCTTTTTGTTTCGTCATGTGAAGATGCTTCAAGCTCTGCTGTTGCTGGTCACCGCTACTGCGCTGGCCAGCTATCTGGGCCGACGCTACGGCTTTATCACTGACTCCCCTTATCCATTATTTGGTGCTGCCGCACCGACAAACGTTATCGGCGGAATTCTCTTTGGCATCGGGATGGTCTTGTGCGGTAGTTGCGTCGTTGGCACCCTTTATCGCCTTGGAGCGGGGAGCAAGCTGGCCGCCGTGGCTCTGTTCGGGCTGATTTGCGGCAGCGCCCTGTACGCAGAAATTCATCCCTGGTGGAAAAGCCTGGTGGTGACAAAACCATGGCGAGCGGATATTATTACCTTGCCACAGGCGCTCCATCTGCCAGAAGAAATTTTCCTGGTTCTCCTGACAGCAGCAACATGCACCATTGTTTATCGCCGCAAAGCACCCGCCTCCACAGCACGAACATTCTTGCCCGCAGGACATATGACGCCGTATCAGGCGGCGTTGCTGCTGGCGCTGATCGGCATCGTATCGGTAATGGCGACCGGTATGCCGTTAGGAATTACCACCGCCTACGCCAAGGTCGCCGCCCAGGTGGAATATTTATTATGGCCCGCCCATGTTGAAGCTACGGCATTTTTCCAGGCACTGCCGCTGGATTATGTCGCGCCACTCGGCAAGGTTCATCTGAGCGGCGGAGCAGGCCCGGCGTTCGACGGTATCGCCGCCATCCAATATCCGCTGCTGATCGGGATTACCGGGGGGGCGGCGTTTTCGGCCTTGCTCCTCAACGAATGGCGGCTAACTCCATGGCCGCCGCGACGCCAATTGCTCGGAGCCTTTATCGGCGGGATCATCATGGCCCTCGGTTCGCGCATCACTCCCGGCTGCAATATCTGGCATCTGTGGGGAGGGCTGCCGATCTTCGCGCTGCAAAGCCTGCTCTTCCTTGTCGGCCTGCTGCCTGGTGCCTGGCTGGGCGGGCTGCTGCTGACGCGCTTCGTCCTGACTGCCACTGTCCCCATGAAGGGAGTTGCCCATGAACACTCCAACCTGTGAGTTCGACTTACGCGGGCAGGTCTGCCCATCGACACTGCTGACCGCACTACGGGAGATCAACCTCCGCCAGAGTGAGCTCAAAGAACGACGTATTGTGCTGATCTTCCTTACCGATAATCGCCACGCAACAGTCACGGTTCCGCAGGCGGTGATCAACATGGGTTTGCACTGTGAAGTGGTCAAAACGGACAATACGTATCAAATTACGGTCGAGGGCAACAATGACTAGTCCTGTTATACCGCAGCAGCCCTCTCCTGTCGAAGAACGGGCTTACCACTATATCCGGTCAAAAGTTGATCAACTGCTCGACACCATCGGCACCTTGCCCCTTAATCCAGACGAGCTTGATAACGAAGCGCTGATATCACTCGACCCGATCGGCATCGTCAGCGAATCGTTCAAGCATATTCTCGCCCACCTGGAAGAAACAAATCAACGACTGACACTGGCCCATGATGAGATCCACGCCATTCTCAATGCGGTCGGCGCAGCCATCATGGTCGTTGATCCGACCGGCCGGATTGTCGCCGGCAACAACAAAGTCAACGAATTTTTCAACCCCGGCGGTCTCCCCCTGATTGGTTCCTTTTGCCATGAGATCGTCTGTCATGAAAAAGACTCCCCGCCAGTCTGCGTCCTGCAAAACGTCCTCGCCAACGACCAGGTTGAACAGCGCAACGAAGTCACCTTGAACGGGCGCTGCTACGAAGTCATTGGCACAGCCATTCACGATCATAAAAATAAACAATTAACCCATGTCATTATCCTTTACAGTGATATCACCGCCCGCATCAGTAATGAGCAAGCGCTGCGCCAGGCCCTCGAAACGACCAATGAAACCAAGGAACGCATCAAGGCCATCTTTTCTGCGTCGGGTGATGGTCTGCTGGTGACCGACCTTGACGGTCGGATCGCGTTGATGAATCACGCGGCGGCTGAGCTCCTCCGCATCCCCCTTACCAGTCAGGGAAAAACACTGGACCAGCTGTTTGATCATCGCAATCGTCTCTGGCCTGCTTGTCTTGAGCTGATTGACTCAGGAAAAACTTTGGGGTCTGTTGATATTTCCATCGGTACGGATAAGGACGAAACTGTTCTGGCAACAAAAATATCCCTGCTGCCAAGGTCTACCCCCCAATCAGGCGGGACGGTCATTGCCTTGCGCGATGTCACGCGGGAGCGGACCATCGAGCGTATGAAAAGTGAATTCGTTTCAACCGCAGCACATGAGTTTCGCACCCCGCTGACGGCAATCATCGGTTTTTCCGAACTCATGCTCAACGATGAATTTCCCCGCGACGAGCAACACGAATTTCTCACCATGATCCACGACAAGGCACAGAGCCTGTCACATCTGGTCAACAACCTGCTCGATATCAGCCGCATCGAAGCCGGAGAGAAATTGTCCCTGAAAAAAACGCCCACCGCGTTGCAGTTTCTACTTGATCGCACCATTCCCGGCTTTGCCAAAAGCAGTACGCAGCACCAGTTTGTAACCGAGCTTGCTGACGACCCGATCCTTGATGTCGACGCCGAAGCGATCATTCAGGTTTTGGAAAATATCCTTGGCAATGCGGTAAAATATTCCCCCGCTGGCGGCACGATTCGCATTGTCTGCACCGGTGACAAAGATCAATGTCAGATTGCCGTTCACGACCAGGGGATCGGCATGACGGAGGAGCAGGTGGCCCGCGTTTTTGACAAATTTTATCGTGGCAGCGCACTGCACACCTCAATCGGCGGCACCGGACTGGGGATGACTATTGTCAAACACTTTATCGAAGAACATGGCGGAGAGATCAACATCTCCAGCAAACCTGGCATCGGCACCTGTGTTTGCTTCACCTTGCCGGTTACCAGGGAAACTTCCTGTTGAAATAATTTGCACTTGACAACCCCGTCCGACACGAATTAGTCTTTCGATAATAATCAACTTTTAACTATATATGAATAATCATAATCATTGAGGTATGTCATGGCAGAAGTCGAATTTGACAAGACGATCAATCTGGATCGCGAGGCGGAAATCCTCAAGGTGCTTGGTCACCCGATAAGATTGAAAATTGTGGCCGGCTTGATGTCACAAAGTTGCAACGTCAAAAAAATATGGGAATGTCTGGAACTGCCTCAGGCAACGGTTTCACAGCACCTGGCGCTGCTTAAAAACAAAGGTATCATTGAAGGACACCGCGACGGCGTCGAAGTGTTTTATCGTGTCACCTGTGATCAGACACGCGACATTATCGGTACCCTGTTCACGCTTAAAAACGTGTGCTGATTCAACAGCAGCCCTCGACAAGAGCGGATCGAATCCCGTCCAGGTGATCGCCAATTCAGCGGCATCCCTGAACTATGGCCTTGCCGCGTCGTCAACTGCTGAATAATCTCCCCTGATATAAATCCCGCGCATAGCTACTCTTCTGGAACCGGAAAAATCAAAAAACTCATGCACTGAACCGGCGCTTGAAAAACACTGCCATTTCATGTAGATTCCTGAATACTTTCACGCCGTCATTGCGTTGCCTTTAACCCGCCAGCCCGGAAAGCCCCGACCGATGAATCTGACCCAGCAGCGGTTAAAAGATCTTCCCGCCATCGACCGGCTCCTCGCCACTTCGCCGCTGACCGAGTTGGCGAAGGACTGCCCGGCGCTCTTGCTGACCGAGGCGGCTCGCGAAACGGTGGCGCAACTGCGCCGCGAACTCCTTGATGCGCCGACAGCGACGCTCGACCTTTCTCCTGCCGCCGTCGCCCACCGCGCGGCACAGCTGGCGCAACAGAAAATGCGCCCCTCGTTGCGCCCGGTGATCAACGCCACCGGCACCCTGCTCCATACCAATCTCGGCCGCGCACCACTGTGCGAAGCCGCCCTTAACGCGGCAACCGCGATCTCACGCAGTTATTCGAATCTGGAATATGATCTGGCGACCGGCTCCCGTGGGCACCGCTACAGCCATGTGGAGGCGTTGCTCTGTCGCCTCACCGGGGCTGAAGCCGCGACGGTCGTCAACAACAACGCCGGTGCCGTGCTGCTGGCGCTGGCGGCACTGGCACAGGGGAAAGAAGCGCCGGTCTCACGCGGCGAACTGATTGAGATCGGCGGTTCCTTCCGGGTTCCCGATGTCATGGCCGCCAGCGGCGTGCGTTTGCGCGAAATCGGCACCACCAACAAAACCCATCTGCAAGATTATCGCGACGCCCTCAACGCCGAAACCGGACTGCTGCTCAAAATCCACACCAGCAACTACCGCATCGTCGGCTTCACCGCCGAGGTCAGCGGCGCACAGCTGGTCAAGCTCGGCGCCGAAGCCAAAGTTCCGGTGATGGAAGATCTGGGGAGCGGGCTGCTCTTTGACCTCAGTGCTTACGGATTGCCCGCTGAACCGACGGTCGCGGACACCGTCAAGACGGGACTCGATGTCGTCACCTGTAGTGGCGACAAACTCTTCGGCGGCCCGCAGGCGGGGATTATCGTCGGCCAGAAATGGGCGCTCGACAAGATTCGCCAGCACCCGCTGGCGCGCGCCTTGCGTATCGACAAAATGACGCTGGCGGCGCTTGAGGCAACGCTGATGCTTTACCTCGACCGTGACCGCGCCGCACGTGAGATACCGACGTTGCGGATGCTCACCGCGCCGGAGGAGGCATTACACCAGCGTGCCACAATACTCACCGGCAAGCTGGCCGCAGCGCTTGGCGCCACTGCCCGAATCGATACGATCACCGCCAGCGCCGCCATCGGTGGGGGAGCTCTGCCCCTGACCGAACTCCCCGGCTACGCCGTCGCCGTGGCGCCGACCGATTGCTCGGTCGACACCCTCGCCAAACATCTGCGCCACACCGCTCCCCCGGTCATCGGCTGTATCCGCGACGAGCGCTTATTGCTCCACCTGCGTACCCTGCACCCCGACGAAGAACCTGCCCTCGTCACATCTCTCGCCGCAGCATTGCTGCCGTCCCCGGCGCAATGAATCCTGTTAATCATCTAATTATCGGTACCGCCGGGCATGTTGATCACGGCAAGACCGAACTGATCCGCGCCCTGACCGGGATTGAAACCGACCGCCTGCGCGAAGAAAAAGAACGCGGCATTTCGATTGAACTCGGATTCGCCCCCTTTCGCCTGCCGGATGGCAGCCTCGCCGGGGTGGTCGATGTCCCTGGTCATGAGCGTTTCATCAGCACCATGCTCGCCGGTATCGGCGGGATCGATCTGGTGCTGCTGGTGATCGACGTCAATGAAGGGGTGATGCCGCAGACCCGCGAACATCTCCAGATCCTCAACTTGCTCGACATCGAACGCGGCATTATCGTACTGACCAAATGTGATCTCGCCGAGGAGGACTGGATCGATATTGTCGAGGAAGAAGTGCGCGAGGAGGTTGCTGCCACCTTGTTGAAAGGCGCCCCACTGCTGCGGGTCTCGGCGATTACGGGGGACGGCATCGCTGCACTCAAGGCTCGGATCGCAACCGAAGCCGCGGCACTGGCAATCAAAGATCATGAGGGGCCGTTGCGGCTGCCGATTGACCGCCATTTCAGCGTCCCCGGTTTCGGCACTGTCGTCACCGGAACGCTGCTCGCCGGTACCGTTCAGGTTGGCGACACGCTGGAATTATTGCCCCGCGGGATCGAAACCCGCGTCAGGGAAGTTCAGGTCCACGGCAAAAAAATTCCTGCCGCCCGCGCCGGACAGCGCGCCGCCCTGAATCTGACCGGCGTTGAACGCGCCCTTTTGCAGCGCGGCGCGGTCGCCGCCACCCCCGGTATTTTTGAACAGACCGAACGCATCGATGTCCGCCTGACCTTGCTCGCCAACGCGCCACGGCGGCTAAAGTTTCGCGACCCGGTGCACTTTTATCTCGGCACCGCCCACGTGGTCGGACTGGTCGCCCTCCTTGACCGCGATGAGTTGCAACCGGGGGAGAGTGCCATCGCCCAGATTCATCTCGACCGGCCGTTGGTTGCCCATCGTGAAGATCACTTCATCATCCGCTCTTACTCACCGATGACAACCATCGGCGGTGGCAAAGTCCTCGACTCGCGACCGGTCAAACATCGCCGCTTCCGTGCCGACGTCATGCACGCGCTGCAGGAGCTGGAATCTGGCGAGAAGGCCTTTCTGCTCCAGAAAATCGAGCAGGCGACCTGCTGCAAGCTCAAGGAACTGGAACAGCTCGCCGGTCTGGGGCAAGAGCGCATTCAGGAAAATCTCCAGGCACTCGCCGCTCAGGACCACATTGTCCAGCTCGGTGAACAATGGCTGACCGTTGCCACGCACCGCGCCTGGCAACGCCGCCTGCATGATGTAACCGCCGCATTTCACCACCGGCAACCGCTCCTGACTGGCATTCCCCGCGCAACCCTGAAAAGTTCACTGCCCAGACAGCTGGCGCCGAAGAGTTTCGATCAACTGCTCAATGACCTGACCGCAACCGGAAGATTATGTGAGACCAATGGCACTATTGCCCTCCCTGACTTCACGCCCCGACCGACGCCTGCCCAGCAGGAACAGATCGATCGGATTGAACAGCTTTACCGGGAGGACGGCATGCAGGCAAAGAATCGCCAGGAGATGCTCGAACGCCTGGGACTGGAGCTGGCCGGGTGCGACGATCTGTTCGGCTACCTCTTTGCCCAGGGAGAGCTGGTGCGGCTCAACGCCGAAAGCTTTCTCCATCGTGACAGCTACGCGCAGGCGCTCAACCAGCTGCGAGCGCACTTTTCACAGCATAAAACCCTGACCCTGGCAGAGTTTCGCGACCTGATCGGCAGCGCCCGCAAACAGACCCAGGCATTGCTGGAACATTTCGACGAATTAAAGTACACTCTGCGCCAAGACGACGTCCGCGTGGCGTGGCAGTTGAACTAATAAATCAAGCGACGCTTTTATGAAAGGAAGTCTGTGGCAGATCATATCAAGCTGACCAGCCTGTCCCGCTCCAGCGGTTGAGCCGCCAAACTGGCTCCTGAGCCGTTGGCGCAGGTGCTGCGTCAATTACCAAATTATCCGGATGAAAATTTCCTCAGTGCCGCGATCCCCTCCGCCGATGCCGGGGTCTATCGTATTGCCGCCGACCTCGCGCTGGTGCAGTCGGTCGATTTTTTCACGCCGATTGTCGATGACCCTTATCTGTTCGGGCGCATCGCCGCCGCCAATGCGCTTTCTGACCTCTACGCCATGGGTGCGCGTCCCTTGACCGCACTCAACCTGATCGGCTTTCCCAAGTGCCTCGACCGATCGCTTCTGGTCGAGATTCTGCGCGGCGGGGCGGACGCCTGCCATGATGCCGGGGCCACCATCGTCGGTGGGCATACGGTCGAGGATGACGAACCGAAGTACGGGCTGGCGGTGACCGGACTGGTCAACCCGGCGCACCTGATTTCAACGGTCGGGGCGCAACCGGGAGATCAGCTGATTCTCACCAAGCCCCTCGGCACCGGCATCCTCGCCACTGCCCTCAAGGGGGAGATTCTCACCGCAACCGACATCAGTGCCGCGATTGCCGGGATGAATACCCTCAACCGCGCCGCCGCCGAGGCGATGCTGACGATCGGGGTTCATGCCTGCACCGACATCACCGGCTTCGGCCTCCTCGGCCACGCACTGGAACTTGCTCTGGCCAGCAATGTCGGCCTGACGCTTGACGGCGCCGCGCTACCGGTCTATCCGCAGGTCCGGGAGATGGCGGCGATCGGCATGATCCCGGCGGGTGGCTACAATAATCGTGATTACTATCTGGGGAAAGTGATCGATGCCGACCGCATCGCGCCCGATATCCTCGACATCATCAGCGACCCGCAAACCTCCGGCGGCTTGCTGATCGCGGTTGCGCCGGAGAAAGCTGCGCCATTATGTGCTGAGTTGACGGCGAGAGAGACCGGCTGCTGGGGCATCGGCGCAGTCACGAACGCGGAACCGGGGCGGTTGCTCATCAAGATGACCTGAACGGCCTGTTCTCACCTTGATCATCAATTCAGGACTTCGCCATCACACCAGTGGCGACACCAGACGCCATAGCAACGCCAGTGAAATCGTTCCCCCGACACAGAGGGTGATATACAAAGCCAGAACCCGTGGTTTGAACATCGAGATAAAGACCGCCATCACCGGTAACGCCGTCACCGGGCCACCGACCAGCATCGCAATTCCCGGCCCGGCCGCAAGGGGGATTGTTTGCCCCGGATCGGGGAGGTAAAAACCGTACACCATGGAAGCTGCGGTGACCTGCGGCAGATGCAACGGTATCGCTGCCAGCGTCAGGGTAAAAATCGGTGCAATCCCCTCCCCCTCCAGTAGCCCGGTAATCCAGCCATTGGGGATAAACTTCATCGCCACCACCTCAATCACCAGGCCGATCAGTGCAAACTTGCCGATTTTGAGGCTGCCTTCCCAGAACCGCGCGCCAAAGACCAGAAACTTGTTATGGGTGCAGCGATCGACGCGATGTGAGAGTTGCTGTCCACAATCACAGCGCAGCTCTTCCACCGGATAGGCGGGATCATGAAAGTTCCCTTTGGGGAGTTCCTGACGAAAGACAACTTCGGTGGAGAACCCGTAGCGACCGAGAAAGTGCGTGACATAACCGGCGAAAAGGCCAAGAACTACCGCACAAACGGCCACGGTTAGCGCCCACTCCCCCCCGAGCATGCCGGAGAGCATCGTAAACGATGCCGGACTCATCAGTGGTGACGTCACCAGCAACGCCATGGCTGGAGCAAGGGGCAAGCCCCCCACCAGAAGCGAGATAACCAGCGGCAGGGTCGCACACGCACAGAGCGGGCTGGCCACCCCGAGCAATGCCGCCAATGGTATCGCCAGCAACCCGTAGCGGGTTAACGCTGTGCGAATCTTGACATGCCATTTGAGTGTCCGGATGACTGCTTCGAGAAACACGCCAAACGCCAGATAAGGCAGGATATACAAAAACTCGCGCAGCAGTTCCGCGCCAAGTTCAGCCAACAGACTGAGTACAGATTCCATAAGATGTGAGGCCTCATTTGATTAAAATTTGTCGTGCGAAGCATCCGCCAGACAATTTTTCGCCCAACCGATCAACAAAACAGCGTCATCATTAAACACGCTGTCCGACTGGTCGCTAACTAGCAAAGGCTATACCATGTCGACTTTCACCGCGCCGCCTGGCAATTAAACACAAAAAAATACCGTTACAACAATGACAGGATAAGACAAAAAATACTGACCGCATAGGATTGAGTCAAAATACTGTTTTTTCTGAACTTTTCCACTCTTTCTTGCCCTTTCAAAATATAAGGCCCATACTTGATGGCATCGCCAGCTGGTTATTTTTTGCGAGTGCATCATACTTTGACAAACATTTTTCTATTTGGTTGCTATACTGTCCTGAATTATTGACGCACCTCGTCAGGCGAACAACTGCCTGAACAACAGAACTTTTTATCGCTTATTGAGTGTTGATCAAAAAACCGGGGAGTAACTGATGGGTGAGCGCTTTAAAGATAAAGTCCGTGAACAGTTCGGCAAGTCCGCCGACAGTTATATCCGCAATAAAGGTTTTGCCACCGGTGACGACCTGCTTGCCGCTCGCGAACTGTTGCAGCCAACGTTGGATGATAACCTCCTTGACATCGCCTGCGGTGGCGGACACACGGCCCTCTTCTTCGCACCGCTGGTGCGCAACGTCGTGGCCTCCGATTTGACCATGCAAATGCTCAAGAAAGCCCAGGAATATGTTGCCGAGGAAGGTGGCGTCGACAACGTTACCTTTCGCGAGGCCGATGCCGAGGACCTGCCCTTCCCCGCCGGAGCTTTCACATTACTGACCTGCCGCATTGCCCCGCACCACTTCCCCGATGTGCCGCGTGCGTTGAAAGAATTTCATCGCGTACTGCGACGTGACGGACGCATGGTGATCATCGACACCCTGATGCCGGAAGACCCCGAGATTGTCGAGTTCTATCAAACAATGGAAAAGATGCGCGATCCGACGCATATCCGCGCTTACACCCGAGATGAGTGGGTTAAAATGATCGATGACTCCGGGCTGATCCTGCACGAAACGCGGATCATTCCCAAAACCCATGATTTTCCCGAATGGGCGGCACGCGCGGGAATGAAGCGTGAAGCGACTCAGCAACTTAACCGGTTCTTCGCTGAGGCACCGATGAAAATTCAGGATTTCTTTCAAATTGAGACATTTGCCGGTGAAGTTGAAAGTTATACCGATCGCAAACTGTTAATCTACGCGACCCGTCCAGGGAAAAAGTAATTCGTTGGCGAAAAGCAGATGCAGCGTTCTTGTGTCTGTTTTGCCAGCTGAGTGCTCCTGTTTCTGTTCCTTTTCCGGTCGTCTATCGGTAGTAATCTCCGCCAACGTATTTGTCAGTCAATCCCCGGAACCTCGCTCCCCGTTTTCTGTCCGTTACGATGGCAAAGGCTGTTGTCCGCGATTGCACCCAGGGTGCGCTGGCACGGGCGCAATTCACAACTTTTCTTTCTCGCCCCTTTATTTCCGGGCAAAAGACAGGTAAGATTCTATCTTCATTGATGTACTCGCAAAAAAGAATTCGATGGCTGAGCCATCTTCATGAACAACGCCGAAAGAGATCAGCCCGATGAATAGACGCAATCAAAACCCCGCCGAGGATTACCGCGACAATTGCGGTTTCGGTCTACTGGCCCACCTGCGTGCCGAACCAAGCCACCAACTTGTCGAGGACGCCATTTACGCCCTGAGCCGGATGATGCATCGCGGCGCGATCGCTGCCGATGGCAAGAGCGGCGATGGTTGCGGGATTCTCTGTGCCATGCCGACGCAGTTCATGCGCCAGGCAGCCGAAAAGATGGGCGTTTCATTGCCCGCATGTTTCGCCGTCGGCACGCTTTTTCTCAGTAACCCGGAACCACAACTTGCCGCTTTTGCCGCGACCTGTGAACAGAATGACCTTCAGCTTCTGCTGCACCGCGATGTGCCGCTGGAGCTTGATGCGCTCGGCGCTTACGCGCGCGACCGTCTGCCGCGCATTGTTCAGGTTTTTGTCACCCCGCGTGAGCTGATCGCCACCAAACGCTTCGATGCACTCCTCTACCTGACACGCAAAGATATTGAACGGGAACTGCGTGATGAACGGGATTTTTACATCTCGACCCTGTCCCGCGAACTGATCTCCTACAAGGGGCTGGTGATACCAAATCGCCTGCGCCAACTTTATCCTGATCTTGCTGACCCGGCTTTTACCACCGGTTACATCCTCTTTCACCAGCGTTTTTCAACAAACACCCTGCCGCAGTGGCGACTGGCGCAACCATTTCGCAATCTGGCCCATAACGGCGAAATCAACTCGATTCGCGCCAACCGCTTCAATGCTGTCGCCAAATCAGCAGCGTTTCGCAGTCAAATCTTTTCCGACGAGGAGCTGGCGCGGTTGTTGCCGGTTTTGCAGGGAGGGGTGAGTGACAGTGCCAATCTTGACAATATGTTCGAATTTCTGCTCGTCAACGGCGTCGATTTCTTCAAGGCGGCGCGGATGCTCATCCCTCCGGCACGCCACAACGTCGCCAACATGCCCGCCAAATTACGGGCGTTCTACGAGTATATCTCTGCCGCATGGGAACCCTGGGATGGACCTGCGGCGGTCAGTCTGACCAATGGCCGCTATGTGGCCTGCATGCTTGACCGTAACGGACTGCGCCCGGCCAAATATGTCCTGACGACTGATGACCTCCTGTTGCTGACCAGCGAATACGGCGTTCTTGGTACCCCGCCGGGAAAAATCCGCGAACGGGGACGGCTCCAGAGTGGTGAAATGATTGCCGCCGACCTGAAGAGCGGGGAGATTTTCAAGACCAGCGATATCGACCGCTATCTGATGGAATCACAACCGTATAGCGATTGGCTGACTGACAACACCCGTTATTTGCAGGAATTTATCGAACATCAGTTCGAGGAACTGGGAGATATTCACTACGACGACCTGCCGCAACTGAATCTCTTCCAACGCTACCACAACATTACCCATGAGACGGTTGAAGAAAATATCAAACCGATGTTGCGTGACGGTCGCGAACCGACGTCATCCATGGGAGACGACGCTCCACTGGCAGCTTTTTCTGAAGTGCAGCGTAATTTCAGCGATTTCTTCCGCCAGAAATTTGCCCAGGTGACCAATCCCCCCATCGACCCCTATCGCGAGCGCGCGATAATGTCGTCAACGATTGGTTTTGGCCTGATCGGCAATCCGTTGATCGAAACCCCCGATCGCGGTCGCCGGCTGAAGAGCATCTCCCCGTTACTGTCGAGTGACATTTTTGATGCCCTCCTTTCGTTCGGCGACCCAAGTAAACCCCGTTTTGAACCCGACTACCGGCACGCAACCTTTTCGATCACCTTCCACACCGATCTTGACGGCGCACTGCGACAGCTTGGTGATCAGGTTGTTGCGGCGGTTCGAAATGATGGCGTGAGGATCGTCATTCTGGATGATCGCGGCCTGGACGCAGACCATCGACTGATGCCGATGGCACTCGCTGTCGGCTATCTCAATCAGCGTCTGCTCGACGAGCAGCTGCGTCATCTGACCGCACTGGTCGCGGTCAGCGCTGAAGTAACCAACACTCACGACGCCTGTGTCCTGGTCGGCTGCGGTGCCCTCGCCATCTACCCCTGGCTGCTTTATGCCACCGCGCTGCGCACCCTGGAACGCAATCATGCGGGGCATCGGGAAACCCGTCAGGGACTGAAAAATGTGTACGATGCAATGACCAAAGGGGTCCTCAAAATCATCTCGAAAATGGGCATCAGCACCGTTTCAAGCTACCGTAATGCGGCTCTCTTTGACATCATTGGCCTGGCCGACGAGGTTGTTGACCGTTGTTTTCCCGCTTCAGCCGGGCTCCTTCCAGGACTCGATTTTGCAGCCCTTGAGGCGCGGATCAATAAAATTCATCACCAGGTTTTCAAGGAAAACCACCTCCTGCCGATCTATCCCCTGTTGATTGGCAGCGCCAACCGTGATAATCCCGGCGGCGAATATCACGACTTCAACTCGCAGGTCATCACCACCATTCACCATTTTGCAGAAACCCGCATGCGCTCCGATTACCTGCGTTTTCGTGAGATGATCGCCGGTCGCGGACTGCGCTTTGTCCGTGATTTTCTCGATTTCCAATCGTCGCGTCAGCCCATTCCCCTTGAGCAGGTCGAGCCGGTTGCCGCGATTACCCGACGTTTTGATTCAGCGGCAATGTCGCTCGGATCAATTTCCCCCGAGGCCCACCAGGCACTCGCCGAGGCGATGCGCATACTCGGTGGCTGTTCCAACAGCGGTGAAGGAGGCGAGGCTCCCGAACGTTTGAATTCTCCGCTGAACAGCAAGATCAAGCAGATCGCCTCAGGCCGTTTCGGCGTTACCCCCGCCTATCTGCGCAGTGCCGAGGAGATTCAGATCAAGATCGCTCAGGGGGCGAAACCAGGTGAAGGGGGGCAACTGCCCGGTGAAAAAGTTTCGCCACTGATTGCGGCACTGCGCTTTACGGTGCCGGGAGTGACGCTGATTTCCCCTCCGCCACACCACGACATCTACTCTATTGAAGATCTGGCGCAGTTAATTTTTGACCTTAAGCAGGTCAATCCCGATGCCCGGATCAGTGTCAAGCTGGTTTCCAGTGAAGGGGTCGGCACCATCGCCGCTGGCGTTGTCAAGGCCTATGCCGATCGCATCATCATCTCCGGAGCCGACGGCGGCACCGGCGCAGCCCCACGCACTTCGATCAAACACGCCGGGAATCCCTGGGAACTGGGACTGAGTGAGGCGCACCAGAGCCTCAAAGCCAACAACCTGCGCGAGTTGGTCGAACTCCAGACTGACGGTGGCCTTAAAATCGGCCAGGATGTCGTCAAGGCGGCCATTCTCGGGGCCGAATACTTCGGTTTTGGCACCCCGCTGCTGGTGATGCTGGGCTGCAAGCTGTTGCGTATCTGCCACCTCAATCGCTGTACCGTCGGTGTGGCAACACAAGACCAGACCTTACGCAGCCACTTCGTCGGAACCGTCGACAAGGTCGTTGCCTACCTGCAGAACGTTGCTGAAGATGTGCGTGAAATTCTCGCTGAACTCGGTTATCGCTCCCTCGACGAAATCATCGGCCACGTCGAACTGCTGCGCAAAAGTACTGACGAAGGTGCCACGCCGTTCGACTTTTCTGAGGTATTAAGACCGATCGACGGGATCAACACCTGGCAACGCCGCAACCACCCCTACGATAGCAACAGCTTCGAAAAAGAGATCTTGAAGGAGGTCTCGGCGGTCATTCGTAATCCACGCGAGGAGCTGGTGGTTGAACGCGAGATCTGCAATCTCAACCGCTCTTTCGGAGCGCTGACCAGCGGTGAAATTGCCAAATATTACGGCGACTCGGGGTTGCCGAAAGACGCCATCACCTTTAAACTCACCGGGGTTGCCGGACAATCACTCGGCGCATTTCTGATTCACGGCGTAAGCATTTTTCTCACCGGCGTGGCCAACGACTATGTCGGCAAAGGGATGAGCGCCGGACGGATTATAGTCACGCCGCGCGTTTACTCCGAAGGCGGAGCTGCCGTCGGCAATACCTGTCTTTACGGCGCGACGGGCGGTAAACTGTTCGTTGCCGGGCGGGCCGGAGAACGTTTCGCCGTGCGCAATTCCGGCGCCCTGGCGGTGGTTGAAGGCACCGGCGATCACCCCTGTGAGTATATGACCGGCGGCACCGTGGTCGTGCTGGGTGAAACCGGCATCAACTTCGGAGCCGGGATGACTGGCGGTGCGGCTTTCGTCTACGATCGCAACAAAACTTTCATGGATAATCTCAATCGCGAGCTGGTCGAAGCGCGCCGCATTGACGTCGACGAAGACAGCGAGGCCAAACTCTACCTTAAACAGATCCTGACCAGCTTCCACAATCGCACGCGCAGCCCCAAGGCACACTTTATTCTCAACGATTTTCGAGAAGAAATGGCCTATTTCTGGATGGTCACCCCGAAAAACATGAAAGCCCCATTGAATCCCAAGGAAGGGGATTGATCGATGCAAGGATTTATCGAGCACCAGCGCCACGACCCCTATAAGGAAGATGTCAGCATTCGGCTGCACACCTTCGACGAGATCTATCAATTTTTCAATGATCGCATCGTCGCACGGCAGGCGGAACGTTGCGTCCAATGCGGCGATCCGTTCTGCACCACGCTCGGCTGCCCGCTGCACAACTATATCCCGCAGTGGCTCGAAGCCATTGCGGAAAAAGATCTCGAAAAAGCCTTTTTGCTCTCGAACGAGAGTTCCCCCTTTCCGGAAATTCTTGGTCGGGTTTGCCCCCATAACCGCCTTTGCGAGGGCGCCTGTACCCTGGAAGATGGTTACGGCGCCATTACCATCGGCCCGATCGAAGCCTCAATTACCGATCTGGCCTTCAAGGCGGGCTACCGTCTCCCCTTCCCCGGCATTACCAGTAACAAAAAGGTTGCCGTGATCGGTTCGGGGCCGGCGGGAATGAGTTGTGCCCATTTCCTGCTTCGCGCCGGAATCGGCGTGACGACGTATGAACGCGCGGATCTTCCCGGGGGGCTGCTGACCTACGGCATTCCCGGCTTCAAGATGGACAAGGAAACGGTACGGCGGCGCTTTGCACTTCTCAAACAGGCCGGACTGACCCTGCTCCTGAACAGTGCGGTCGGTGACAACATCTCGTTTACCGAACTGCTTGACACCCACGATGCGGTCTTTCTCGGAGTCGGTGCCACCCAGGGCAGAGCGGCGAATCTCCCGCATGATGATCATCCGCAGGTCCACCTGGCCATGGATTTTTTGACCAACGTGCAACGTCGCCTCTACGGCAAGGACTGGTCGGAACGGTTCAGTGTGCTGGGCAAGCGGGTGGTGGTGATCGGCGGCGGGGACACGGCGATGGACTGCGTCCGCAGCGCCATGCGTGAGGGGGCGGAAAGTGTTATCTGCCTCTATCGACGTGATGAGGAGAATATGCCGGGGAGTCGCAAAGAATATTTGAACGCGGTCGAAGAGGGGGTCAATTTCATGTTTCACACCGCCCCTTGTGGTATCGATATCGTAAACGACGCAGTGGTCGGCGTCGATGCAATGCGTACCACATTGGGCGAAGCGGACGACTCGGGGCGTCGACGCGTCAGCATAACAAGTGGCAGTGAACATTGCATTCCGGCCGATGTCGTGATCATGGCACTGGGTTTTGACGTTGCACCGTTGCCATTTATTGACGACGCACACATCAAACAGGGAGCGTGGGGTGAAATCCTTGTCGATCCCGCCACCGGCAGAACCTCTCACCCCAAGGTCTTTGCGGGGGGTGATTGTCAGCGCGGCGCTGATCTGGTCGTAACGGCAGCGGCCGATGGACGCCGGGCGGCGTTGGCGATCATGGCGGAATTGCTGGAATAAGCATCACGCCAAAGGCGCAATCCGCGCAATTTCCGGTTTGATGTGATTGCAGCGGACGACTATTTATTGGATGAAGTACCCGGCGACGCGCCAGACCTTGTCCTCCTCAAGCATTACCGTGATCGTCTCCGAAAGATCTTTTACCTGCTCGAAGTCAGAGGAGTAAAGGAGCACGATATACTCCCCCTTGGCGGTGCTGTCCGCGGCCATCGACGCATAGCTGAGATCCGGTTCCTGCCGCGCAACAATGGCCCCGGTACGCTGACGCGAAGTGGCCAGATGTTTGTTCCAGTCGGCCTGGGTGATTTTCTCCTTCAGCACTTGTGCAGACACCTGCCAGCTTTGATCAAACCTGCCCGCATCGATCAGGGCAAGGAACTCACTTGCGGCAGCGGTAGCTTCTTCAGCTTTATACCCTTCAGGTTTATTGCTCAACAACGGGAAAATAATCATCACCAGAACGGCAAGAGCGAGAACGGCATGAATACGAAATTGCTTGGGAATCAAGGGAACCTCCAGAATGTTACGTCCAGTCAACGAAATTGAATCGGCATTGTATGCGGAATATTCATTGAGTGCAACGATTTGCTGAGGCAGAATATGCGTCGGTAATTGTGGCCGGGAAGAAATTGCGTTAGACTGCTAATCTCAATCCTCTGGAAAGGAAACTCTCATGCCGTTCGTTAACGTCAAAATCACCACCGGTGCCAGTGCCGAGCAGAAAGCACAATTGATCGAGGGGATCACTGATCTGCTCACCAAAATTTTAAAAAAGAACCCCGCTTCGACACATGTCGTTATTGAAGAAATCCCCCCGGAAAACTGGGGCATTCGCGGTCTTCCGGTCGCTACGTTGCGGGCCAGGGGGGATTCAGGCGTTTCCCCCAAATAGCTTTTACAAACCCCGACATGCGGGGCAACGCAGCCTTCTCTGGTGAGACAACCTGGTGACAAAACCACTTGTATCCGGCCATCGACATACTAGATTAACCCATTCGGATACTGAGGAGGTTTAATGCAACAACCGATTATCGGCATCATCGGCGCGGCACATGCGTCGGTTAAGGGGTGTGAACTTGCCGAGCAGGTCGGGGCTCTGCTTGCCGAGCATAAGTGTACAATTGTCTGCGGCGGTCTCGGTGGCATCATGACCGCTGCCGCACGCGGCTGTACGCAGGCGGGCGGCACCGTGCTGGGCATCCTTCCCGGAGCTGACGTTGCCGCCGCCAATCCCTATGTCACCTACCCGATTGCAACCAACATGGGGCACGCACGCAATATCATTATTGCCCACAGCGCCCAGGCACTCATCGCCATTGAGGGGGAACTCGGTACCCTCTCCGAAATTGCCATCGGCTTGAAACTCAACAAGCCGGTCTTCGCGCTCAACTGTCAACATCACGTTGCCGGTCTGTTGACCGTCACCTCTCCGGCGGAGGCTGTTACTGCCGTTCTCACCGCTGTTGCGAAAGACGACTGATGCTTATTGACTCGGCCCGTTCCAGCGAAATATCTTCTGCCATCATTGACTGGGTGCGCGGCAAAGGGCGCATTCTGATCGTGACGCATGATAATCCCGATCCTGACGCGCTGGCTTCGGCGTATGCTCTGCAGCAGATATTTAGCTGCGAAACCAGGCAGGAAGCAACCATCACTTTCGGCGGCATTATCGGTCGCGGCGAGAACCGCACCATGGTTCGGGAGCTGGAAATCTGTACTGTCCCGATAGATCGAATCAATTTTGACGATTATGCGATTACCTGCCTGGTCGATACCCAGCCGGGGACCGGCAACAACTCTTTCCCTGCCGACCGCAAGATCGATATTGTTATCGACCATCATCCTCGGCAGCAGTCCATCGATCTTTGCCGCTGGCATGATATTCGCGAAGATTACGGTGCCTGTGCAACGATCCTTTATGAATATCTGCTCGCCAGCAAGGTTTATATCGGCACCAAACTGGCGACAATCCTTTTTTACGCCATCAAAACGGAAACCCAGGATCTCGGTCGCGAATGGTCGCCATCAGATCGAGCATCTTACCTGAATCTGCTCCACCTGGCCAACAACCAGATCCTCTACCGGATTACCCACCCGTCACTGCCGCGCTCGTATTTTCATCTCTTTCACCGGGCGCTGGCCAAGGCGCAGCTGTATAATTCACTGTTGACCTGCAACCTCGGCCAGATCAACAACCCCGACATAGTCGCGGAAATGGCTGATTTTCTATTGCGCGTAGAGGGCGTGGATAGTGTTCTTGCCATGGGTCGTTACCAGCACGAAGGGATTTTGTCACTGCGGGTCGCCAGTTACGATCTTTCCGCCGGGCGTTTGATGCGCCGTACGATCGACGGTTACGGCAGTGGCGGCGGTCATGGCATGACTGCCGGCGGGCAGATCAAACCTCTTGCCGATGATGTAAACCTGGATGAGCTACTTGAACTTTTTGCGAAACGACTGCTGGAAAGCCTTGAACGCCCCGTTGTCACGGCGGTGCGCTTGCTCCCGGATGACCACGGAGCAACGCGTTGACAGATAGCGAAGAGTAACGTATAAAACCGGAGCACAGACAACCGGTCGAAGCGGTAGAAGGATAAACGCGATGCACCATGCGCTGCAAAACTTTTTATTTACACTGCTCTTTTTGGCATTGACCCCCACCGGTGTTGTGGCCGTTGTTGAATTGGCTCCGCCGGGAGAACCCCCGGTATTGATCGAGGAAGTCTACCAGCAGCAGGGGATTTCTTATCTGCCGATCGACGAGGTGGAAAAGATTCTGGGACTCAGTGGTCAATGGGATTCAACGGAGCATGTCTACCGACTGAATCTGCACGACGGTAAGGCCATCATTTCCCCTGGCAGCAACTATGTGCGCTTCGGCGAGCGCTTCATTCCACTGGAGCACAAACCACGCTTTATCGACGGAAAGCTCCGTGTGTCTGAGGGGTTCGTCACCACCCAGCTGCCGCTGGTGCTCGGCTATCCCCTCTACTATCGCAATCTCAATCCGCAAACAGCTGACACAACCTCGAAAGAAGCAACGCTGGAAGGTTTTTTTTCGTTTTTGTCGCGTAAGGATTCTTCTCCGGATCGTCCCCGGATGCGCGCGCTGGCGATTGACCCCGGTCATGGCGGGAACGATCCCGGCACGCTCAACGCCTCCGGGGTCAAAGAAAAAGATATGACCCTGGCGATGGCAGCTCGTCTTGCCCGACTGACGAAAATGAAACTCGGCATCCCGGTCTATTTAAGCCGCGATGACGATTACGCCCCCGCTGCGGGAGATCGCGCCAAACCGGCCCAACGCACCGATGTTGACGTTTTTCTGATCTTCCACGCCCAGGCAGCATTTGACGCACGCACACACGGCATTGACCTCTTTGTCCGCCCGGATGAACGTTCCGAAAAAATGGGGGGGGATGACCTCAGCGAGAGCTTGAGACTGGCGCGGGAGCTAAGGAGCGCGTTGCTTCGCGCCGGATTTGATGTCAATGAGGTGCATTCCGCACCGCTTGTCCCGCTCGGCCGCGGCGACCTGCCAACAGTCCTCATTGAACTCGGTTATCTTACCAACCCGAAAGACGCAACCACGCTGACTACGCCGGAGGAACGCGACAAAATGGTTGCCGCACTCTATACCGGTCTCGACACTTATATCCATACCACCTCGGAGTCCCCTTGATGACACAGATCCCGACCCGCATCGACCAACGCCCCCCCGACGCCCTTCGTCCGATCACCTTTAACCGCAACTTTACCTGTTATGCAGAAGGCTCGGTTCTCATCACCTGCGGCGGCACAAAAGTGCTCTGCACTGCTTCGGTCGAAGATCACGTCCCGCCATTTATGCGCGGTTCCGGGCGTGGCTGGGTGACGGCCGAATATTCGATGCTTCCCCGTGCGACCCACAGCCGTTCACCACGGGAGGCGACGCGGGGCAAGATTGGCGGACGGACGCATGAGATTCAACGCCTGATCGGTCGCTCGCTGCGCGCGATTACCGATCTTGATGCACTGGGGGAACGGACGATTCAGATCGATTGCGATGTTCTGCAAGCTGACGGCGGGACCCGGACAGCATCGATTAGCGGTGCCTACATCGCGCTATGTGATGCCATTGGAACGCTGATTCGTCATGGTGATCTGATAAAATCGCCATTACTTGACAGTGTCGCCGCAATCAGTGTCGGTATGGTCAAGGGGGTTCCGTTGCTGGATCTGAACTACACCGAAGATTCTACCGCTGATGTTGATATGAATTTTGTCATTACTGGCGCCGGAAATTTTGTTGAGATACAAGGCACCGCCGAAGAAAAGCCGTTCACGGCAGCAGATCTCGAAAAAATGCGCGACCTTGCCATTCGCGGCTGTCAAACGTTGGCAATCCTGCAGAAAGAAGCGTTGGAATAGTGTCATGAAGTTGGTCGTAGCAACGCGCAATCAAGGAAAGCTCAAAGAAATTTACCGTCTTTTGGCACCCTCCGGAATTGAGGTCGTCGGACTTGACCGCTTTCCACAGATTGGTGAGATTGAAGAAACCGGCGCGACATTTGAGGACAATGCGCGGCTGAAAGCCGAAACCGTTGCCCACATTACCGGTGTGCTCACCCTGGCTGACGACTCGGGACTGACGGTTGCGGCCCTTGATGGCCGTCCGGGAGTTCACTCCGCTCGTTATGCCGGTCCCGCTGCGGATGACGCTGCCAACAACGCCAAATTGCTTGCCGAACTGGCGGCAGTCCCGGTTGAGCAACGCAGTGCCGCTTTTGTGTGCCGAATGGCTCTGTTCGATCCGGACGACAACAGCTGCCGAATTTTTGCCGGGCAGGTTTCCGGACGGATCCAGAATGATGCCCGGGGGGACGGTGGTTTCGGTTACGATCCACTGTTCCTCGTCCCCGCATACGGCAAGACGATGGCCGAGCTGTCGTTAGCAACAAAAAATCGCATCAGCCATCGGGGCGCAGCGCTACGTCAGGTAATCAGTTTCTTAACTCATCACGATTGATGCACTCGCATCAAGGTCTTCGGTGGTGTTCCATCTTGTTTTTTCTTTTTTTCTTGGTCCGAACGGGCAGTCAGGTATAGAATAGGCACGTTGTCTGTCGCCTTGCGGCGCTAACTTTTTTCAGGAGGACGATACATGAAACTACGTAGTTTTCTGCTTCTGCTTGCAACCGGACTGTTGATGGCCGGTTGTGCGGGGCAACTTCAATCAACTGATCGAGAACTGATGAATCAGGCCATTGAAGCAGCGCAGCAGGCGCAAGCAGCGTCCGCACAGGCGCAAGCTGCCGTTGCTGAGGCGCAAGCGACCTCAAACCGCACCAACGTTGCGGCATCACGCGCTCAAGCCGCTGCCGACCGCGCCACAAGTGCCGCGCAACGCGCCGAAGAGGCCGCCATGCAGGCATCATCAACCGCGACAATGGCTCAGGAAAGCGCGGTCAAGGCAGAAAAAGTCTTTGAAATGGGGCTGCGCAAATAGCCGGTTACCACAATCTTCCGCTTTATCACGCAATAAAAAACCCGGCGATCGCCGGGTTTTTTATTGCATCGTCAACCTTTTTGCTATTGTTTGGCGGTGGACGCCGATCGAAATGTCCACCGGCTATTGTCGGATGGTCGTCCGACCATATAGGGCAACCCACGCGCCGCGGAGATCGTTTCGATCAACGCTGTTTCATTTAATGGTTCTTGCCAGCCAAGGTCGCCAATCAACCGTCGTGCTTCAGCTGCGGGATCGTCAAACCGCTGGAGAAAATCCGGGTGAGCTTCGACAAACAGAGCGCTTTTGCGAACACCAACCTTGATGGGCTGGTAGATTATTCGCACCGGTGTGCCGAGCGCAACCCGACCGAATAAATCTTCAATATCCTCGGGGTACATACGCAAACAACCATGGCTGACCCGACGACCTACCCCGTACGGCTCGTTGGTCCCATGAATGCCGTATCCTTTTTTGGTCAAACCGAGCCAATAGTTTCCCAAAGGGTTATCCGGCCCGGGGTTAACAACACGCCCCAGCTCAGGGCGTTCCTTACGAATCGATGGCGGTACCGCCCAGCGCGGATCACGTATTTTTTTATCGACCTGATAACGGCCCTCCGGGCTGTCGGCACCGTCAATGCCGATACCGACAGGATAATACTTGACGCGCAAACGTCCGTTTTCAGTCCACAAATAATAAAGTTTGAACTCCGCCAGATTCACCACAATCCCCGCTTTTGGAGCTCCTGGCAAAAGGGTCGCGTACGGCAGCAAGACCGGGCTATCGGGTGGTGGAAGCCAGACATCAAGTTCGGGATTGGCGTTCTTTATCGCCTCAAAACCGATCCGCGCCACCCGTGCAACCTCAATCAGTGTTTCATCCTTCATTACCCGATGTTCCCGGTGAATCGCGATCATTTCCGGCAGGCGAGCAGCGTTCACCAGATATCCATTCTCCGGGGTTCGTGGGTCGGCAGCAAAGCTGGGGGTCGACAGACTAAAGATGAGGGTAATTAATACAAAAAGTTTATGTCGTGTTATCATGCGCGTAGCATAACAAATTTGTTTAAATTGTGGATATTTTTTCGTGCCCGGCACAGAGATAAACGCGGCGCCAACAGCTTGACTTTTATCGATCCCGGTGCTACAAGAACGCGGCATGCAGACCGACACTATTAACTGGAGGTATAATCAATGGAAAGAACATTCGCAATTATCAAACCTGACGCGTTCGCCGCGGGTAATGCCGGGAAAATTCTCGCACGCATCTACGCCGAAGGATTCACGGTCGTCGGACTCAAAAAACTCTACATGAGCAAGGTGGAAGCCGAAGGATTCTACTATGTCCATAAAGAGCGTCCGTTCTTTGGCGAGTTGACCGAGTTCATGAGCAGTGCCCCCTGCGTCGTCATGGCGCTTGAAGCCAAGGATGCTATCCGCAAGTGGCGCGACTTGATGGGTGCCACCAACCCGGCTGAAGCAGCAACAGGAACGTTGCGTAAAGAATTCGGCACATCGATCGGTGAAAATGCGACCCACGGTTCCGATGCACCGGAAACCGCCGCGTTTGAATTGGGATATTTTTTCAACGGACTTGAACTGCTCTGATCTGACGCGAATAACTGTTGCCGGAACAAGTCCCATCGGTTACTATCGATGGGATTTTTCTTTTTCAAACGAGACCTTATGCTTTTCAATTCGCCGGTTTACATATTTTTCTTTTTACCCGTTGTGCTTCTGGTTTATTTCTTCTTTAACCAAAGACACCTGGTTAAACTGGGAAAATATTGGCTGCTGACGGCATCGCTCTTTTTTTACGGTTTCTGGAACCCGTTTTACATCCCCTTACTGGCCGGGTCAATCGGCGTCAATTTCACTTTCGGTCTCCTGTTAGGCCGTCCTGCACAGCGGGGCAGAATCCGGCGCATACTGTTGTGTGTCGGGATAATGTTAAATATTCTGCTCCTCGGCTACTTCAAGTACGCAGATTTTTTTCTCACGACTGTCACTGCCCATCCAGTCAGGTCCTATGATCTGCTGCATTTGGCGCTGCCGTTGGCGATCAGTTTTTTTACGTTGCAGCAGGTTGCCTATCTGGTTGACAGCTATTATCAACGAACTCGCGAAGGCAACTTCCTCAACTACAGCCTGTTTGTTACGTTTTTTCCGCAGTTGATTGCCGGACCGATTGTCCGTCATGGCGAGATGATGCCGCAGTTTGCGCGCTTGCGAACCGTATTGCCCAACTATCGCAACCTTGCTCTCGGGCTGCTGATCTTTTTCATCGGACTGTTCAAAAAAGTTGTTATTGCCGATACTTTTGCGGTTTGGGCAACTCAGGGTTTTGACCAGATGACGGTCCTCAATTTTGGCAACGCCTGGGTAACATCGCTCAGTTATTCGATTCAGCTCTACTTTGATTTCAGCGGCTACACGGATATGGCCATCGGTTCAGCCTGTATGCTCAATATCAACTTGCCACCAAACTTCAATTCGCCGTACAAAGCGTTCAATATCCAGGAGTTCTGGAGACGCTGGCACATAACCCTGTCACGCTGGTTGTATGACTATCTGTACGTCCCGCTCAGTTGTCAGTCTGAATCCGCAAAGCTGCGTGAAAACATCCCCCACCATAACCAACGGACAAGTTGCCGCGCGGTGCAGGCGGTCTTTATTGTGTTCGTGCTGTACGGGGTGTGGCACGGCGCGAGCTGGACTTTTTTTATTTGGGGACTGCTCCACGGGGCAGCCTCAATTGTCCACAGATTCTGGCAAAAGCGTAAAACGCCCCTGCCTCGTTGGTCGGCATGGCTGCTGACGTTCGGTTTTGTAAACGCCTCCTGGGTCTTTTTCCGGGCATTATCGCTGGATGATGCGTTAAAGGTGTATCGCGGAATGATCGGGGCCAGTGGCTTCGGGATGCCGGATGCCTTCCCGGCAATATCCTTGACGCTTGTCTTTACCGTCCTTCTTGTTGTGGTGTTTGCCCCGAATTCCATGGAGCTCAAAGAACGCTTTCGACCGAATTTAGTTTGGACTTTATTTATTGCGACAGTCATTGCTGTAAGTCTGGCCAATTTGAATCGGGTGACTGAATTCCTCTATCTGCGGTTTTAACGATTATGAAGCGTAATTTCACTTACCAGCGTTTTTGCCTGATTACCGTCCTGATTATTGCCGGGGTGCTGCTATTCAATCTGCTTGCGTGGCGGCTGTTTAACTGTCAGTTACTGACCCCTGAAAAGGGGGTTTATATCGGAGAACTGGCGCAAGCAGGCTATCTGTATGAGCACACGGCACCACGTCGCAACACCATCGACCTGCCGCACAGGCATCTAAGTTATGCCCAATACACAGGACAGAAAATTGACGTGCTGACGATCGGTGATTCGTTCTCCCAGGGAAGCGGTAACGGCCCCAACCGATTTTACCAGGACTACATCGCATCTGTGCAAAACCTGACCGTGCTGAACCTCCCGGTAAAAATTAATTGCGCCAATAATTTACTTGAAAGCGTCGCAATCCTTGTCAACAGCGGCTTTATCGAACGCATCAACCCCCGTTTCATCCTCCTGCAACGCAGCGAAAAAAGTATTTATAAATTCGCCGAAACCACCGATTTAGGGAAAAGCTTGACTCCTGAGCAATTAACAAATGCGCTCATCAATCCACGCTCCCCCCTTGACAGCGATACCGACCTCGGTGCCGAAAACCTTTCGTGTAACCGCTTTTTGGACCCGGCCAACCTTAAATGGCTCTGGTATAAAATCGGTTATTTCTTTTCTCGCAACGCCTTTAACTCAAGGGTTTACCGGGAGGAGCTTGATCGTCCTCTTTTCAGCGGTGAACATGGAGATTCTCTTCTGTTCTCGGATCAGGATCTGGACAAACATCGTGACAAACAAAAAGCGTTGGACGAACGCTCAGTGCGCCGGATCAATGAAAATCTGAACCGTCTGGCTTCGCTCCTCGCGGAGACAAACATCCGCCTGGTATTTATGCCGGTGCCGGACAAATACTCGCTCTATCGCCCCTATTTACGCGAAAAGAATTATTCCCGCAGTGCTTTTTTTGAACACCTGCGTTGGCAGCCGAAAGTGTATCAACTCATCGACACCGATGCGATTCTGGCGCAGGAACTGAAAACCGGCGTCAAAGACCTCTACTGGATCGACGATACCCACTGGAGCTGGAAGGCCTCCAGGGCAATCTTTGAACAGTTTCGCTTTGAATGAATAACCTTCTTTTCTTTACCGCGAGCGGTTAACTGCTGCCTGCTACGGACCACAAAGACAACATGACTGAAACGCCTCTTATCGATATCAAGAACCTTTCATTGCCCGAGTTGGCGCAATTACTCACCGGACTCGGCAAGGAAAAATTTCGTGCCCGTCAGATCATGCAGTGGATTTATGCGCGCGCGGTTACGGACTTTACGGCCATGACCGACCTGTCGAAAGCATTTCGCACCGAATTACAGCGCCGCTTCGTCATTTCCGACTGGAATCCGGAGGCGGTTGAGACCTCGATCGACGGCACACGCAAATATCTTTTCAGACTGGCGGACGGTGAATCGATCGAAACGGTTCGTATCCCGATGGATGAGGGCCGCGCAACACTCTGCATCTCAACCCAGGTCGGTTGCGCCATGCAGTGTGATTTTTGTCTCACCGGCACATTTGGTCTGACCCGCAATCTGCTTCCGGCAGAGATTGTCAATCAGGTTTGCGCTGCCCGCAAGGACGGCCCGATCAATAACATTGTCCTGATGGGGATGGGCGAGCCCCTGCATAACCTCGACAATGTCATTAAGGCATTGAATATCATCTATCTCCCGATCGGGCTTGATTACGGCCCGCGCCGGGTAACACTTTCAACCTCCGGGCTTGTCCCGGAAATGGCTGAACTGGGACGCCGCATCGAAGTAAATCTGGCGATCTCTCTCAACGCCACCACCGACGAACTCCGCAACCGCCTCATGCCGATCAACCGGCGTTATCCACTGGATCAGTTGATGAGAGCGTGTCGTGATTTTCCATTGAAACCAAGTCGCCGGATTACCTTCGAGTACATTTTAATCAGGGACCTCAACGACACCCCTGCCGATGCCAAACGACTGGTCAAGTTGCTGCACGGCATTCGTGCCAAGGTCAATCTGATCCCTTTTAACGAACATCCGGAATCGCCCTATCGAACCCCCGATGAAAGCACCATCCGTACGTTTCAAAGCTATTTACTCGACCGGGATATTGTCGCTATTCGGCGCGCTGGCAAGGGGCTGGATATTTCCGCCGCCTGTGGTCAACTGAAGGGGCGCCTGGAACTTCGCCAGCCGCTGGCAGCAAAACCTTTGAATCAACTGGATTGATCAATAATAAGGAGATTTGCCATGGAAGAAACAGTTATTGGAGTTATTG
This sequence comes from Desulfuromonadales bacterium, assembly GCA_029210745.1. Lineage (GTDB taxonomy): Bacteria > Desulfobacterota > Desulfuromonadia > Desulfuromonadales > JAHYIW01 > JAHYIW01. The sequence goes on along the minus strand of JARGFI010000007.1, from coordinate 15,862 downwards.
GCGGCAGCGGACTTTACGCGATGGACGAACTGACGAACGTACAGGACATCCGGGTTGAAACTCCGTTCGGAGATCCTTCCGATCGCTATATGACCGGCACCCTGGACAACATCAAGCTGGTTTTTTTGCCGCGCCACGGTCGCGGGCACCACTTGCTCCCCTCGGAAGTCAACTACCGCGCAAACATTTTCGGCATGAAAAAGCTCGGCGTGCAGCGAATCATTTCGGTTTCTGCCGTTGGCAGCATGCGGGAAGAGATCATGCCGGGACATATCGTTATTCCAGACCAGTTTTTTGACCGGACCCAGGGAAAACGCGCGGCAACCTTCTTTGGCGACGGGATCGTCGGTCATGTCCAGTTTGCCGATCCGGTTTGCAGCGATCTGGCCGAGGTTCTCTATGCCTCTTCGGTTGCAAGCGGCGCGATAACGCACCGGGGGGGAACCTACATCTGTATTGAAGGCCCAAATTTTTCAACCCGTGCCGAATCCAACATCTACCGCAGCTGGGGGGTTGATATCATCGGCATGACCAATATCCCGGAAGCCCGACTGGCAAGGGAAGCTGAAATCTGTTACGGAACGATCGCCCTGGCGACCGATTATGACTGCTGGCACGAGACGCACGATGATGTTTCCGTTGAAGCGGTGATTGCAATTATCGAGCAGAATGTCGCCACGGCCCGCACCATAATCAAGACCGCCGCGCGGCGCCTTGACAAGCAACCCGGCTGTCCCTGCGGCGGAGCGCTCGAATATGCGATTATGACCCAAAAAGATCTGATCCCAGAATCAACCCGGAAAAACCTGCAACCAATCATCGGCAAATACTTGAAATAACCGTGTAATTCTGGTTTAGTTATTGCGTTTTTCGGATCTATTTGGTTAAATTCAAAGCGCTGCATAAAATATTTGCAACAGTCTGGAGAATTGAATGAGTATTCTGGTTATTGGGTCGGTTGCTTTCGATTCGGTCGAAACACCTTTTGGAAAAGTCGAAGATATTCTTGGTGGTTCTGCCACCTATTTTTCCACCTCCGCCAGCTTTTTCACCGATGTCAATCTGGTGGCGGTTGTCGGTGAAGATTTTCCGGACGATCATCTGGATTTTCTTCGTTCACGCAATATCGATCTTTCCGGTCTGCAAACGATGCCAGGGGAAACATTTCGTTGGAAGGGTCGTTACGGGTACGATTTGAACGAGGCGCAGACGCTGGAAACGCATCTCAATGTCTTCGAGTCATTTCGTCCTGAACTGCCGGAAAACTATCGGGACGCGGAATACGTTTTTCTGGCCAACATCGATCCGGAGTTGCAGCTCGAAGTCCTGAAGCAGGTCAAAAACCCGCAACTGGTCGCCTGCGATACAATGAACTTCTGGATTGAAGGAAAGCGCGATGCCCTGCTGAAAACGTTGCCTCATGTTGACATTCTGATCATCAATGATGCTGAAGCCCGTCAGCTCGCAGACGAACCGAATGTGATCAAGGCGGCACGTAAAATCCTCACCTTCGGGCCGAAAACACTGGTCGTCAAGCGAGGGGAATACGGTGCACTGATGGTGTCGGAGCATGCTGTATTTTCCGCGCCGGCCTACCCTCTCGAATCAGTTTTTGACCCGACCGGAGCCGGTGACACATTTGCTGGCGGGTTCATCGGCTACCTGGCATCAACCCGCAATCAGTCAGAAGCCTGTCTGCGCCAGGCAATCGTATTCGGCAGTGTGATGGCCTCATTCACCGTCGAAGACTTCAGCCTTAACCGCCTCCGGCTTCTCAATTCGTCGGAAATTGAAGAACGCTTTCGTACCTTTAAACTCCTGACCCACTTCGACGACCTGTAAAGGAATCGCTTCGTGTTCAAATGGCAAGAGGCTATCGATCATCTTGATCTTCCGGCACACCGGGTCTTGCGACTGCATCAATCACAAAACCAGGTTCAGGTCGCACTCCCCGGCGTTCCTTCGCAGGAAGCAAAAGCTTACGTCTGCGCTTTCAGTGCCAAGTCAGGCCTCAAGGTAACCGTCGCCCTGCACCTGAAGAGCAGCAATAAAATTGCTTTTTTTTTCCATCGCCATGACATCGCCGGGCGCTCGGCCAAAGAACTCGTGCAGGACGCCCTTGACTACGCAGAATCGATGGGCTTCTCGCTATCCGACACCGATTATCATCTCGCATCGGCATCACTGCAGGAAAAATTATGGGCCGAGTCCCCGCTCAGTAAAGGCTTCCCCCCGGAGGGGGCGATCGAAACCCCTGAAGAAATTGATGACATTCAGGACGTGGCGAATGAACCCCCTGATGAACCGCCTGCTGAAGTCATTGAGCTCCCGCTTGAAACTTTAACGGAGGAAGTTGAAGAGGTTGTTGAGGTTGAAGACATTGAGAGCAACCTCAACGATGAGCCAGAATCTGCGCCGGAAAGAATGGAACCCGCAGCATCGGAATCGACCGCAAATGAACTCTCTGCAGAAACACCTCGTTCCCCGGATAACACGCTGAAAGAAAACCTCGGGCGTTTACTCGCCTCGTTTTAGGAGCCCATGTGACCCGTGTCAAAGGTATATTGACTATCGTTCTTTGCACTCTGCTGCTGATTTCCTGCAGCGCCACAAAGGAAAAAGTTGACGCAGGGGAAGTCCACTATATTCTCGGCGTATCGTACTTGCGCGAGAACAATCCGACGTTAGCCCTGAAGGAATTTCTGATCGCGTACAATTCAGAAGACAGTGGTCGAGTTCATTCCGGACTCGGCCAGGCATACCAGCTGAAGCGCGCGTTCAAGGAAGCTGAAGAGCATTACAAAGCTGCTTTGCGAAGGGATGAAGATAACCCGCAATTTGCCAACAACCTGGCCGCACTTTATCTCGATATGGGCCGTTGGGATGCCGCGATCAAATATTTCAATCAGGCTGCTGACAATCTGCTTTTTACTACCCCGGAAATAGCCCTGACCGGGCTGGGCGTCGCCTATTACCAAAAAGGCGAATATCTTCAAGCGATTATACAATTTGAAAAATCGATCAATCTGGCACCGCGCTTTGCGCAAACTTACTACCATCTCGGTGAAACTTATTTTGCGCTCGACAAACCTGATCTTGCCTTGTTCCAGTTAAATCACGCCATCGATCTTTCTCCCGCTTATGCGGGAGCATATTACAAACGGGCACTGACCTATCTGAAGCTGAAAAACAACGTAGCGGCCAGAGCTGATTTCATGCGTGTTCTGGCGCTTGTGCCTGACAATGAAATCGGGCGTCTGAGCAAAGATTATCTGCGGCTGCTGAAGTAACATGATGACAACAGACCTCGCTATCGGAACCACGCTGGAAGAGCGGCGCACAACGCTTGGCTTGTCTCTTGACGAGATTGCTGCCAAAACACGCATCCGCCGGGAATATCTCGCCGCCCTTGAAGCTGAGGACTACACCAAACTTCCAGGCACAACATTTGTCACCGGTTTTCTGCGCAATTACGCTGATTTCCTCGGGCTTGACGCCGACCGGATGGTGGCTGCATATATTTCCCAACGCGACGCCTCAGCAACCGACAGCGTGCCCCCGCCACGGCAAGAAGTTCTGCCGCGATGGAGAATCCATTTTGTCGTTGTCGTATTATCAGCGCTGCTGTTGGTCGGCTACTGGTTTTTTTTATCAGAGCAAATCTCTTCTTTGCAGATACCGACGGCACCACCGCCAGCAGACACTTTACCGGCGCCGGAATTGTCCCCACCTGTAGCTCCCGCTGCACTACCGATGAAAGTTGCAAAGCCGGAGCAAGCGCTCCCCATAAAAATATCGCTGGCTCGCCGGGGGGTGTTGCAATTGAGCGCAACGGGGGCGACACAAATCGTTCTGACCATCGACAATCGCCCTCAGCAACGCTATAATCTGAGTCAGGGTTCACGTTTGCGCTGGAAAATCAACACTCAGGCCACGGTCCACATTACTGATCCTGCGCAGGTTAAGCTGCAACTTAATCAAGAGCCCATCCTGTTACAAGGCAACCACGATATCATCTTTTTTCGCCCGGCGAACTGATTCACGGAGGAGCGCATGCTGTTGATTGAATGCCCTTCCTGCGCAGCGCGCTACAAGGTCAAGCCGGGAAAAACCCGGAAACTGACAACCAGTATCAAATGCCCTGCCTGTGAGCATGTTTTTTCGATTTCACTGGCCGACAAAGCGACCGTCGCTAGCCAGGAAACGAACAACGCTGCTCGTCCGAAGATCCTCATCGTGGACGACTCAAACGTATTTCGCAATATCCTGTCAGACATTTTGTCTTCACTGGACGTGAATATTTTAACCGCAGCCAGCGGCAACGACGCTTTACAAATGATTGCCCAGGAACATCCTCAGCTGGTAATTCTGGATCTCGTCCTGCCGGACATCAGCGGCGCCGTAATCGTTCAAAAAATTAAATCGTTCAGGTCCTTGAGTGCAACCCGTTTTTTGATTCTCAGCGGCACAATCGTGAACGACACCCCGACGCCCGAACTCGCTAACTGCGGTGCCGACGCCTTTTCCTCAAAATCATTCAAACCTGAGCAACTGCGGGAACGCGTCGCGGCCCTGCTCAAGAAATGATGCCAGATCCGGCCCGTCAATCGACCGTGATCATGCCCCCTGGACCTCTTCCAACCCGCTGTAATAGCGTGATTTATTTGGATGTATCAGCTTGACAGACAGCAACGCCATGCTACCATTCACTCATGAAAGGGACGTCATGGCGCAACTACAATTCCACAACATACTCGTTCTCGATGATGAGGAAAATTCCCGCGTTGTCCTGTGCAAATTATTGCAGAACGAAGGGTATAACGTCAGCAGTGCAGGAAACGGCGATGAAGCTCTGGACATGCTACATACGACAAACTATCAACTGGTTATCAGTGATGTCAACATGCCGGGAATGAACGGCCTCGATTTTCTTAAACGAGCGCAAAAACTTCGACCGGAAATAAAAATCATCATGGTCACCGCCTACGGTGATATCAGTTCATACCTCGAAGCGATGAACTTCGGAGCATCTGAATACCTGAACAAACCGGTGAGGATTAAAGAACTGACATCCGTCATGCATAAACTCACTCACTGTTCCACCGCTCCATCCGGTGGAGACACACGGGAGGCTTAACCATGAGCGATTATCGTACGATTCTCTTTGCAACCGATTTTTCCGAAAGTTCTGATCACGCCTTTGAACATGCTTTTGCGTTGACCAGGAAATTTTCAGCACGCCTGCTGATGCTTCATGTCATTAACGAGCCTGTCGATCTGCGCGGCTTTTACGTTCCGCATATTTCATTCGACAAACTTGAAGAGGAAATCGAAGCGGGGGCGCACAAAATGATGGAACACTTTTGTGCGACACATATTAAAGATTACGCCAACGTTGAAACATTTATCGTCCCCGGCATCCCTTACGATGAAATTATTCGTAAAGCCATTGAGACCGACAGTGATTTGATTGTCATCGGCACCCACGGTCGTACCGGCATCGACCACATGCTCTTCGGCAGCACGGCTGAAAAGGTGGTCCGTAAATCAACCATCCCGGTATTGACCATTCGAACCGGTGACTGATGCTGTAAAAAACCACTCTCTTTCCGTTACCTGTTCACAGGGGAATACCCTCTTGTCAAACAGACCGCCGCCGACTATGCTGACCGACAAACGGTTTTAGTCATTCATCAACCAGGGGCAGATTATGGGCGAGCGCATACTCATCATCGACGATGAGAGGGTTATTCTCAATCTCACCTGCATGATTCTCAAAGACCGGGGACATGTGGTTTTTACTGCGGACAGCGCGATGGAAGGACTCGCCATCGTTGCTCGTGAGCAACCGGCTCTGGTTGTGCTTGACTACATGTTGCCAGAAGTGGACGGCATCACCACCTTGCGCACAATCCGTGAGCAGTTCCCGCGTACTTACGTCGTCATGTTCACCGGCAAGGGGAGTGAAAAAATTGCCGTTGAACTGATGAAAGCGGGAGCTTCCGATTACATTCTCAAGCCATTTTCCAATCAGGATCTGATTGATCGAATTGAAGCTGTCCTGCGCTTGCGCGAGGCCGAGCTCCATAACATCGAACTCCGCCAGGAACGCGAAAAACTGATCGCCAAAATTGCGAACTGGAACAGTGAGCTTGAACAGCGTATTGACGAAAAATCGCGAGAACTCGAAAAGGCCCATGCCGAAATTCTCCAGATTGAAAAACTTGCGTCCCTCGGTCATCTCTCCGCCGGCATGGCCCATGAAATTCGCAACCCCCTGAACGCCATCGGACTGTTTACCCAATTGCTACAGACCGAACTCGCCAACGACAGCGAAAAAAGTGAATATCTCGAAAATATCATGCGCGAAGTCGATCGCATCGATGAAACGCTGATCAACCTCCTGGCGTTACAACGACCGACCGACAATGAACGCACCCCGGTCATGATCAACGAAATCATCGAACAGGTCATTGCCGACAATCAGGCACGCATTGCTGCCAGGAATATCAACGTCAGCACCCGATTCCTCCGTCTGCCCCCGCCATTACAGGCGGCGAAAAATGAAATTGCCGTTATCTTTTCCAACCTGATCAACAATGCACTCCATGCAACAAATCCCGGTGGCACGATCGTCGCCGAGCTTGACCACGATGATACCCGGATGTTCGTATCGATCTGCGACGATGGCTGTGGCATCCCGGAAAAAAACCTGAACCGGATCTTTGACCCCTTTTTCAGTACGCGTCAAAAAGGGACGGGGATCGGTTTATCGATTGTCCACCGTTCTGTCCGTGACCACGGTGGACGCATTACCGTCCACAGCGAGGTCGGCAGCGGCACAACCTTCCATCTTGAGTTTCCTTTTTATCTTTCCGATAACGACCGGCAAGCCTGAATCCGTTTCGACCATGAATCGACCTGGCCAATAATGATGAGATATTGTCTTCGTGAGCTGCGGCTTCTGCCGGATGAACCGGTTGAACTTTTACCTCTTAAAATCGCTGCTGAGCTGTCGCTCTGCGCTTCTTGCGTCACCAATGTACGGATCATCCGCCGCGGTCTCGACGCGCGAAAAAAACCACGAATCAACGTTATTTACTCCGTTGAGTTCGACCTTTCCGATGATCTTCCCGCACCATCGCATCGGCGCCTGGAGCAGGTTGTACCTGACCAGCCACTGCCGCAGCAACACCTGTTAGCGCCCCGCCAGTTGCTTGTTGTCGGCATGGGGCCAGCCGGACTTTTTGCCGCCTGGCGCGCCGCGCACAGCGGCTTCAAGGTGACGCTGCTGGAACGGGGGCGACCGGTGGAACAACGCGTGCGCAACGTGCAGGATTTCTGGCAGAAGGGTCACTTCGACCCACGCAGCAATATCCAGTTTGGCGAGGGGGGGGCCGGTACTTTTTCCGACGGGAAACTGACGACCCGCCTGCGCCATCCCGGAATCGCCCTGATTCTGCGCACCCTGGTTGACTGCGGTGCGCCGCCGGATATTGTGATCGATGCCAAACCGCACATCGGGACCGATCGCTTGCGTCTGGTGCTGATTAATTTTCGGCGAAAGTTGCTGGAAAAAGGGGTCGATATCCGTTATGATGCGACCCTGACCGGGATCGTTGTCAACCATGGTCGGGTCGCTGCGGGGATCGTAAACGATTGCGGGGAGGTTCCCTGTGATGCGTTGCTGCTGGCCCCCGGCCACAGTGCTCGCGACACCTACGAAATGCTCCATGCCAAGGGCGTTGCACTTGCGGCGAAAGCCTTTGCCGCCGGTTTGCGTATTGAACATCCGGTTGAGCTGATCAACCGCATTCAATTCGGCAGCAATACCGACAAACTGCCTGCCGCTGACTACGCACTGAGCTGGAACGACCCGGCGACCGGGCGCGGCTGTTATTCCTTCTGCATGTGCCCCGGCGGTGAAGTGGTTGTCGCCAGTTCCGAAACCGGCGGCGTCGTTGTCAATGGCATGAGTAAACTTCGCCGGGCGGCACCTTTTTCCAACAGCGCACTGGTCGTCAGCGTTCTTCCGCACGATTGTGTCACGCAAGATATCCCCCCCGGCCCGCTGGCGGGGATGTATTGGCAACGGCGTTTGGAACAGAGTGCCTTTATCGCGGGGGGCGGGGACTACCACGCCCCGGCGCAAAATCTGCTCACTTTTCTCGAATCCGGCACCGGGCCATTGCATTCCAGTTGTCGTCCAGGGATCCGCGAAGCTGATCTGGCGGCGCTGCTGCCCGCATTTATCACCCACGGCCTGCGCACCGCCCTGCCCTGTTTTGAGCGGCGGATGCGGGGCTTTATTAGCCGGGAAGCAACCCTGACCGGGGTCGAAACCCGAACCTCGGCGCCGCTGCGAATCGTGCGCGATGAACACGGCGAATCGGTCAGTCATCCCGGTCTTTACCCGGTCGGCGAAGGGGCCGGATATGCTGGCGGGATCATGAGTGCCGCCCTTGACGGTCTGCGCGTCGTCGATCGACTTGCAGCACGTTTTAACCACGGGAGTACCACTGAATGAAATCTATTTTTGCTGCCCGGATTCGCGAACGCGACTGGGTTGACAGTATCTTTCTGGTGCGCGAAAAAATCACCGCCATGGCCAAGAATGGCAAACCTTACCTGACTTTGAAGTTAATGGACAAGAGCGGTGAAATCGAAGGGCGCGTGTGGGATCGGGTGGAGCAATTCTCCGCCCTTTTTGAACGCGACGATTTTATTCAGGTCACCGGAAAAACGAGTGTCTATCTCGGCAAGATGCAGCTGGTTGTGCAGGAAATTTTTCCGGTCAACGAAAAGGATGTCGATCTGGCTGATTTTCTGCCCACAGCTCCCCGTCCGGTCGCCGAGATGATCACCGAACTGCACCGTGTCGTCGACAGTTTGACCAACAAATCATTACGCGCCTTGATGAACGCCCTGCTCGCCGATGAAGTATTTATGGCCAGCTATTGCAAGGCACCGGCGGCCAAAGCCATGCATCATGTCTATCTCGGCGGATTACTCGAACATTCACTGGCGATTGTGGCCTTGGCAACAGATGTCAGCAAACGCTACCCGGAGCTTGATCGCGATCTGCTGGTTGTCGGGGCGCTGCTGCACGATGTGGGCAAAATCGTCGAACTCGATTACAATCGCAGCTTCGATTACACCGACGCGGGCAAGCTTCTCGGTCATATCGTTCTCGGGGTTGAACTGATTGAAGCCCGCATCCGTACCTTGCCCGACTTTCAACCGGATGTCGCGTTGCTGCTCAAGCATCTGATCCTGTCACACCACGGTCAGTATGAATATGGTTCACCGAAACGCCCGAAAACGATTGAAGCGATCATCCTGAACTACCTTGATGATCTCGATTCAAAGATCAACGGCATTCGCACCCATATCGCCAAAGAGCCGGACAGCGAAAAATCATGGACAGCCTATCACCGCCTCTACGATCGTTACTTCTTTAAAGGCTTCCCGGCGCAGCAGCCCCCCCAGGGTGAACCGCCGGTCATCCTCGCATCACCGCCAACCGCCGCGTCTCTGCCGCAGGAACGCAAAAGAGAAGAACGCCCGAGTGAAGATCGTCGACCTGAAAAAAAATTTGGCTACAGCCTCGGCGAGCAGCTGAAGGATAAAAATCTCAGTCTGTTCGATACCGACGAATAAATTTTCAAGGAGTGCTGAATGTTACTTAAAACCTTGCCGGTTGGTCCACTGCAAGTCAATTGCTACCTGGTTGCCTGCCCGGCAACCCGCACCGCACTGGTGATCGACCCCGGCGGCGACAGCGAAGATATTTTGCGCGTGCTGGCAGCAGACGACTGGCAGCCGACGCTGATCGTCAATACCCATGGTCACTTCGATCACGTTGGCGGCAACCTGCGGCTGACTGAAGCCACCGGCGCTGAGCTGTTGATTCACCAGCTCGACCGCCCCCTGCTCGACCGCGTAACGCAACATGCCGCCGCTTTCGGCCTGAGCACCGACCCGTCACCACAACCGAACCGGCTGCTCAAGGATGGTGATATCATTGATGTTGGCACCCTTTCGTTTACAGTCCTCCACACCCCGGGGCACTCTCCGGGGGGGATCTGCCTCGCCGGGCACGGTCACCTCTTTGTTGGAGACACCTTGTTTGCCGGATCCGTCGGTCGTACCGACCTGCCGGGAGGCGATCATCAGACCCTGATCGACAGTATTCAACACCGCCTGTTACCCTTTTCCGATAACACTATCGTCCATCCGGGGCATGGTCCGGACACCACCATCGGCGCGGAACGGAAACATAATCCGTTTTTACGCCCATAGGAGCACGCCATGCTGCAAGGCAAAGAAATCATTCTCGGTGTGTGCGGCGGGATTGCCGCTTACAAAGCGGCCGAGCTGACCCGCCTCTATATCAAGGCCAACGCGAATGTCCATGTGGTGATGACCAGGGCGGCGCAAGAGTTTATCACGCCGCTGACGTTCCAGACCCTCAGTGGCAACCCCGTTCATACGGATCTGTTCAATCTTTATCAGGAGAGTGAGATCAGCCATATTTCGCTTGCCGAGCGCGCCGACATTTGCGTCGTTGCCCCCGCGACCGCCAACGTCATCGGCAAACTGGCGGGCGGCATTGCGGACGACCTGCTGACCACAACCCTGATGGCAACCAGGGCACCGATTCTCCTTGCCCCGGCCATGAACGTCAATATGTGGGAAAATTCGATCTGTACCGACAATCGTCAGCGGCTGCAGAACAACGGCTACCGCATCCTTGACCCGATCAGCGGAATGCTTGCCTGCGGTTGGGAAGGGAAAGGCAAGCTTCCCGAACCGGCAGCAATCTTCGCAAAGACACTGGAGCTGCTGACGCCCAATGATCTGGCCGGGCGAACGGTGCTGATCAGCGCGGGACCGACCCGCGAGGAAATTGATCCGGTGCGCTTCATCAGCAATTACTCCTCCGGCAAAATGGGCTATGCAATCGCCGCCGCTGCCTGCCAGCGAGGTGCCCGCACCATTCTTGTCTCCGGCCCGACCTGTTTGCCGCAGCCGCATGGAGTAGAGCGCATCGACGTCACCTCGGCACAACAGATGCGCACCGCGATGCTGAACCACGCGCCTCAGGCGGACATCATTATCAAGGCCGCGGCGGTGGCCGATTACCGCCCGGCAACGCGGGCCGATCAAAAGATCAAAAAGAGCGACGATCTCGACATGATCTTGGCGCTGGAGAAAACCCCCGACATCCTGGCAGAGATCGGCGAGGATAAAGGACGGGCCATTCTGGTCGGTTTTGCCGCAGAAACGGAAAATTTGCTCGACAACGCTGCCGCGAAGCTGGAGCAGAAGAATCTTGATCTGATTGTCGCCAATGACATCAGTCAGGAAGGGGCCGGTTTCGATGGTGACACCAACATCGTGCGACTGCTTTACCGTGGCGGGCGGATTGAGGAGCTTCCTCTGATGACGAAAGAGGCCGTCGCGAACCAGCTTCTCGACCGAATCCTGGGTTTGACTTTGTGATGCGTGAGGTTGATGCGGACAGCTAACGACGATCAGGTGACGGCAATCAGATCAAGAATCTCGTCTGGATTGAGCACCCCGTCGCGAAAACGGATTTTCAACCCGTCGAGAATAAGTGTTGCGTCTTCAGTGGAGAGTTTCCCTTCGAGCCACAGATGATGGAGGTTTTTCCGCAGGATGGCGGCAGCGGTCAACGCCCGCTCTCCGGTCGGATCAGCTTTGAAAAAAGGGCTGTCGTCCCCCTCGTTCAAAATACTGAAAATTGCCTGCACCGAATGGGTCAGATATTCTTCATGATCGACATCTGCAATTCGCCAGCGCGAGGAGCTTTCCATCGCGCGCAACACCTGTTGCCACTGATGGAGACGATTGAGCAGCAACAACGAGTTAAATAAATGCTTATTGGTTTTAAACGAAAAAATGGTATCGGACAACACCATGCGCATCATCGCATCGTGCTGGCGGAATTTGCGCCGGGCAACATCGCGTGCCAGCTCCCAGATTTCTGCCGGAACCCGACTTTCAAAGCGCATCTCCCAATAAGCATGACGATGGATAACGGTATTGTACGTCCGCACCAGTTTGTACGGCACAAAATAGCAATGAGCAACCGAATCGGCGGCCAGGTGAGCCAGGTAGCCGTAGCCACAAGCGCGTTGCGCATCGTTTTTCGCGGCAGCAAGAATTTTTCTTCCCATCCGCCACGAATGACAATGCTTCGAATGATGGGTATATTTTTTGGCAAGGGTGATATCGGCGCTGATACAGCCATAGAGGAAATCGTGCGGCCAGGCACGCAACAACGCCGCCGTCGCCTCAGGCAGGGCCTGTAAGGCACCGAGAATTTCCGCGCCGAACTGCAAGTGCGCACCGACCCCCCAGGCCCAGACGCAGTCGGGGGAGAACAGCAGTAAAACGAGGATAAATAATATTTTCAGCACGTTACCCTTCATGCTTAGGAGTTGTAAATGAATAATATGGTTCAAGATTGCGCTCAGATTTAGGTCAGATTTGGCCGCACTGATTGAGCCAAACCACAGACGTAGAAGGGTTACGTCGAGGATTTGGCGATTGAAGTTCGGCTCAAGGTGGCCTGAAGATGAGATGCAAGATGCCCATGTTATTTGTTTGCAGCTCCTTAGAGAATAGTTCAGCCCACGGGAGTTGTAAAGGACCATGCCCGATCAAAGCACCAACGATATCCATGAAGCGGTCGGCGCGGCACGGGCGCTCTTGACCCAGTTACATGATTACGGAGTCACTGAGTTTATTGCTTCCGCACCACGTGAACCAGCCCCTTGCCCTCCGGGAGAAACCATCTCTCACAACGGCGTCCCTTGTCGGCAAGAAACGCTTGAAGAAATTGCCGTTGAGCTCGGTGATTGTCAACGTTGTCCGCTCTGTGAAAAACGCACCAGACTGGTCTTTGGCGTCGGCGACTCGAATGCGCGGCTGGTCTTTGTAGGCGAGGGACCAGGGCGCGAAGAGGATCAACGTGGTGAACCGTTTGTCGGTGAAGCGGGACAGCTCCTTGACCGCATCATTGACGCCATCGGCCTGAGTCGGGCGGAGGTCTACATCTGCAATGTCGTCAAGTGCCGCCCCCCCGGCAATCGCGATCCTCACCCTGAAGAAATCGCGACGTGTGAAGTGTTTCTGCGCCGGCAACTGGCTGCGATTCAACCAGAGATGATTGTTGCACTGGGAAAATTTGCCGCCCAGAGTTTGTTGCGCAAGACGATCCCGATCAGCCAGTTACGCGGACATTGGGAGGAGTACGCAGGGATTCCACTCATGCCAACTTTTCATCCGGCGTACCTGCTGCGCAATCCCTCATCCAAACGTGAGGTTTGGGAGGACATGAAACAGGTGATGCGGCGGTTGCGAGAAAACGGAGAACGTTTCAGTCACAAAGATCATAAGCCGCTGACATGACCCTGCGTTTTATAAATATCTCCAAAACCTGCCCCCTGCCTTACGGCTTGAAGGTCGTTCTCGACGATATTTCCGCGACCATCCCGAGCGGCACCATTAGCGCTCTGATCGGTCCGTCCGGAGGGGGGAAGACCACCCTGCTGCGCCTGCTTAACCGTCTCGACGATCCGACCTCCGGAAAAATATTTCTCGACGAACAAGATATCACCACCATCGACCCGCTGCTGCTGCGCCGTACCGTCTCCCTGCTGCCGCAAAAACCGCTGATGTTTCCCGGCACTGTCCGCGACAACCTGCGGATGCCCCTGGCCCTGCACGGACTGCCGCAAAAGACCGATACGCAACAAGACGAGCTTCTCCGTCGCTGCCAGCTCGAACCGGAGCTGCTCGGGCAAATTGCCAAGACTCTCTCAATCGGCCAACAGCAACGTGTCGCCCTCGCCCGAACCCTGCTCCTTGAACCACAGGTGCTGCTCCTCGACGAACCGACCGGCGCCCTCGACCGGCGCACGGCGGATCGCCTTGCGAATCTGCTGATCGAGAGCGGCCTGACGGTCGTGATGATCAGTCACGACCTGCGGCTGTGTGAACGTGTCGCCACGCAACTGCTCTATCTTGAAAACGGCAAGCTGATTGAAACCGGGCCGCCAACGCGATTACTGAACCATCCGCGAAGCGTCGCGCTTCGCGACTTTCTGGCCGAGCCCGAAACAGTGAAGGTCGCCGATGAATAATGCCATCGTCGATCTCAGTCTGTCTGACCTTGCACTGGCCTATACCCTGATACTGGTCAGCCTCGCCCTGTCACGCTGGCAACGTATCGGTCGTGAACGTCAACTGCTCTGGGCTTCATTTCGCATGGTCGCCCAGTTACTGGCGGTCGGTTATGTCCTTCATCTGGTCTTCGCCATCCCCCACCCCGGCGCAATCCTGCTCATCCTGCTGGTGATGCTCGGCTTTGCCATGCAAGTCATCGGCGAACGGGTCAAAGATCGCATGCCGCGTTTTTATCGCATTATCGGTGGATCCTTGCTGGTCGGCTGCGGCGCGGTGACCTTTATCCTCTGCATCGCGATCGTCGGCTTTACCCCCTGGTATAACCCCCAATACCTGATCCCGCTGGCCGGGATGATTATCGGCAACACCATGAACGCCGCCAGCCTTGCCGCCGAACGACTGGCGAGTGAGATTCGCAATCGCCGTGAAGAAATCGAGTGCTGGCTGTGTCTCGGTGCCACGCCCCGGCGGGCCTGCCGTGAAGCGATCCGTGAGGCGTTTCGCGCCGCGCTGATCCCTTCGACCAACACCATGGCAGCGATGGGGATCGTCGCCATGCCGGGGATGATGACCGGGCAGATTCTTTCGGGCATTGAACCGATGATTGCGGTCCGCTACCAGATCGTGATCATGTGTGCCATTGTCGGCAGCGTTGGCGTGACATCTTTTCTTATTGTCCTGCTCGGTTATCGAGGGTACTTCACGCAAGCCAAACAATTGCGCCCTGATCCGCAACAGCAACGAACCGACGGGAATCAGACGTAAACTTTTGGGGCTGCGGGCCTGAATTTTACAAATGATGAAAAAAACGTTATAGTCCTCACTCATCTCCACCGTCGGCTGTTTCCGACAGCCTCAGCCATGAGCGAGGGATGGCTGCTCCGGTGTGATCCAACAACCTCGGAAGAAAGAAGAAAACATGACGTATGCTAAACAAGGGGATTCCGTAAAAATTCATTATCAGGGCGCTTTGAGCGATGGTGAGCTTTTCGACTCATCCAGGGACCGTGACCCACTTGAATTCAAGATCGGTGAACAACAAGTTATCCCCGGTTTTGAAAAAGCTGTGATCGGTATGTCAATCAATGAAAAAAAGACGGTCACCATTGCGGCGGAAGACGCCTACGGTCCGCTCATGGATCAACTAATCGCGCAGGTTGGCCGTGAACAACTGCCTGAAGATCTGACCCCTGAACTGGGTATGCAATTACAGATGATGCAGGAAGCAGGCGAACCGCTGATCGTCACGGTCACTGAAATGGATGACAAGACCATCACCATAGACGCCAATCACCCGTTAGCGGGGAAAGACCTGACCTTCGACCTGGATCTGGTTGCTATAGGCTGATCTTTATCGCCAGACGCAAACTATCAAACGGGCGGATGATTAAAATCATCCGCCCGTTTGATATTACTATTAATATATTTGGCAAGGGAATCCCGCTGAGTTATGTGAGTGGCAAAGAAAAATGCACCGTCGTGCCCTCGCCGGGACACTCTCCATCCAGATCTTTCCGCCGTGTACCTGTTGATTCCCACCAAAAACGATACAGAAGAGTCGAGATATTTTCAGTTTAAGTTGACCATTGTGTAGAAATTATCAGAGACTATGAGTCTGTTACGGAAGACTCTTTACACCGTCGAT
>JARGFI010000079.1 GCA_029210745.1 Desulfuromonadales bacterium | reverse complement strand
TCTCTCTTTCTACATTTGCTGGCCATGCCGTTGAGTGTGCTGCTCAAAAAAACGACTAAATGGGACAGGCTCTAACTATCTGTAATTGCGTATTTAAGATTATTGAAATCACCAGAGAGGGTGGCTCGTGCCTCAAAGCGTAGTGATTTCATGAAGCCAAAAAGCTCATTGCACGACCAGACGGACTTGTTTTGTTTTCACCTTGATCAGATACTTGGTCAGAGCCAAATCCGAATTTTCGGGGACGACTCATCGCGTCCCACAAACAAAAAGGCTCCCTTTTCGGGAGCCTTTTTGTTTGCTCAGTAATAAAATAAAGCAATCTATTTTACGTGACATTCCTTGCAGCCGGTCGGGCCGCCCATTTTTTTGTGACAGTTCTTGCACTGCTTGTGATAAGCGTCTTTCGCTTTAGGTGCTTTGGTGCCGTCGTGACAGGTGGAGCACTTGGCATCGTCAGTCCCTTTGTGGTGACATGTGTTGCAGTCTGAGACTTTCCCCTGGTGTGCTGCATGCGGGAACGCAACATTGCCCATTTTTGCTTTAAAGGTTATGTCGGCAGGACCACTAGCAAACGACGTCAGCGAAAAACCAGCAACAAAAACGGCCACCGCAACAAGTACCAACAGTTTTTTCATGTCATTGACCTCCAGAAGATTAGAATGGTTGAATTTTTGACAGTCTATGCGTTGGCCGAGCCGCTGTCAAGAAAAATTTGTCTTCGTTAATGGCGATTTTTTTGCGGGCTTTGGTGGGAGGGTAGATACAACAAAGCAGGGATTCGTCATGCTCCGAATCCCTGTTTTGTTGATAGTGGAGCCGCTAATCCGAATCGAACGGACGACCTGCTCATTACGAGTGAGCTGCTCTACCGACTGAGCTATAGCGGCGTGCAAGCAAGGCAGTCAGGGTTCGAATGATTAGCATAATCCGCAGGGGGATTCAACTTAATTCTGAATCCCCCTGCGTGGTAATTTGATCAGTTCGTCGCCAATTTAATACAACCCTGCCGGTTTTTAAACGCTACCGGTTTGTACGCTGTCCGGTCCGATTGCCGCCCATTCCCAATCATTAAGCGCCCGCGTTTCAGGCGGGCGTTGGTCTTGCCGTCAAGGCGGTAACATCGGCGACAAAATCGGCGATATCTGCCTCCGTTGTCTGCCACGAACACATCAGCCGTGCCTCCCCGGTACCGATAAACGTATAAAACTTCCAGCCGCGCACGCTCAATCCGGTCAGCAATGTTTGCGGTATGCGGACAAAGACGGCATTTGCCTCAACCGGGTGGACGATCTCAATCTCGCCGCAGCGGTGCAGTTGCTCCGCCAGTTTCCGCGCCATGGTGTTGGCATGAACGGCGTGGCCCAGCAGTGCACCACTCTCCAGCATACCAACCCAGGGCGCGGCCAAAAAACGCATCTTGCTGGCCAGCTGCCCGGCCTGCTTGCAACGGTAGTCAAACTCCCTGGCCAGCTCCTTGTTGAAAAAAACCACCGCTTCACCGACCGCCATGCCGTTTTTGGTGCCACCGAAGGTCAGTACATCGATCCCCGCCCGCCAGGTCAGCTCCTTTGGCGCGACCTGTAATGAGGCCACAGCGTTGGCGAAGCGCGCGCCGTCCATGTGCAGGCGCAGGTTAAAGCGCGCCGCCGTGTCTTTTACCGCGTGCAGTTCATTGACCGAATAGACTCCGCCGATCTCGGTGGCCTGGGTGATGCTCAACGCTTTCGGTTTCGGGTAGTGGATATCGCTGCGCTGGGTCACCGTATGTGCTACGGCGTCAAGGTCGATCTTGCCGTCGCGTCCCGCTACGAGGAGGATTTTGACACCGTTGGAGAAAAATTCCGGCGCACCGCATTCGTCAGTTTCGATATGGGCCAGTTCGTGGCAAATAATGCTGTGATATGACTGGCACAGCGCGGAGAGCGCGAGGGAGTTGGCGGCGGTGCCGTTGAAGACGAAGAAGACCTGACAATCAGTCTCGAAAAAGTCGCGCAGGGCATCGCAGGCTTTGGCGGTCCACCAGTCATCACCGTAGGCGTCGGCCGTCCCTGAATTCGCATCATTCATCGCCTGCCAGGCTTCAGGGCAGATTCCGGCGTAGTTGTCGCTGGCAAACTGGTTTTTGATGATCGGTTTGGTCATGATGTGGCTCCTTGGAGCTTTTGGTTGTACGCCCCCCGTTCGCGGTGCCCACTGGCGATCACGAAGAACCCGAAGTTGATCATCCGTTTTATGCGCTTTTTTCGTGAGCTTTGTGGTGAAATATTTGCCCATCTCTGCAGAGCCGCGCATCTTCAGCGAAGCACAATGTGTCCCCGTCCGGGGTCAACAACCGGATGCGCCCGTCAGCGCTGCGTTCATAGGCTTCCGGGGTGATCGGCAACTTCCCTTTACCGCCGGGCAGATCGACCACATAGTGCGGAATGGCCAGCCCCGAAAGCGTTCCGCGCAACGTTCTGAGGATGCTGATGCCAGTTTCGAGCGGGGTGCGGAAATGTCCGACTCCGCGGGCCAGATCGACATGATGCAGGTAGTAGGGTTTGACGCGAATTTTGAGTAAACCGCGAAACAGTTCCGCCAGCACGCCCGGATCATCGTTGACGCCTTTAAGGAGCACCGTCTGGTTGCCGAGCACAACGCCGGCGGCGGCGAGCTGGTCACACGCTGCGCTGGTAGCCGCGTTCAGCTCACGTGGATGATTGAAGTGGGTCAGGAGGTAGAGCGGCGGATAGTTCTGCAACAAAGTACAAAGGCGTCCGGTGATGCGTGACGGCAACGTCACCGGAAGCCGTGTGGCAAGGCGGATAATCTCGACATGTTCGATCCGCCGCAATTTGTCGAGCAACTGCTTGAGGAACAGGTCGGGGAGGAGGAGCGGATCACCACCGGAGAGGATCACGTCCTTGATCGCCGGGGTGCGGGCGATATAGGCAATGGCATTGTCGAGTTCGCCGAAGGTGTACGACATGGCGCGGGTGCCGACCTGACGCTTACGGGTGCAGAAGCGGCAATAGACACCACAACTCCCCGAGACCAGCAACAAGGCACGGTCGGGGTAGCGATGAATGATCCCCGGAAGCGGCGCATGTTCCTCCTCAGACAACGGGTCAAGCGGCGCGCCGTCGTCAATCAGCTCCGCCGGATCAGGGACGCACTGTCGCCAGATCGGATCGCCCGGTTGTTCGATCAAGCTCAGGTAATGCGGGGTAATGCTTAAGGGGTAGCGTTCGATCACTGGCCGCAAGGCGTCAACCTCAACCGCAAAATGGGCGGCAAGCTGGTCGGCGGTGGTGATTGCCTGTCTAAGTTCGAGTTGCCAGTCTTCCATGGAGATATCTGTCCGCTTAACGCGCGTTGCCTGAATTATGAATCTGATTCCTGCTCCGTCAAAGACTTTTTGCGGGCATAGTTGTTGTGCAGATGAAAAACAAAATGGGCCAGGACCAACAGCAGCACATTGCGCAACAATGCTTGCTGTGGGGAACTCTGAATACTCGGCCCGAAGCAGCCGCAATCGATCTCCAGGCCGCGCGCCAGCACCGACAGGAGAATGAGGATGAAAAAAATCAACATCCCGCCGCTCGTCAATGCTGCGGCCCGGACGCGACGATTACAGATCAGCAACAGCCCGGCGATCACCTCGATATAGGGGAGGGTGGCGGCGGCGAGATAGTCCCACTGGTAGGGGAGCAGTTCGTAGCGGGCGATCTGCCCGGCGAAGACCGGGATATCGTTGATCTTGAGGATGCCAGCGTAAATAAAGACAGCACCGAGGAGCAGACGGCAGAGGTGGTAGGAAAGTTGACCCGTCCGTTTCATGGCTCCCCCTTTTCAATAGCGAACCCGGCGTCGCGCCACTCGGGTATTCCGCCCTCAAAGACCATCACCTGCTGATACCCCTGTTGCAATAATATCTGCCCAAGATCGAAGGAATCGGGACAACCGTAGCCGTTGCAGTAAATAATCAACGGTCGGTCGGTCGGAATGTGTGCGATGAAAGCTTCAAGCCGCGCGTCAATCTCTGCCAGCGGCAGCGAAAGTGAGCCCGGCAAATGCCCCGCGTTAAAGAGTTCTGCAATCCGGGCATCAACCAGTACCGTGTCCGGCGTTGCGTCCCGCACATCGGCCAGCGAGGCCGGTACGGGGAGTCTCTCCGCATTGAGCGGCACTTCACGTGAGGGTGGCGGCGTCAGCTCACCGGTGAAGACGGCAGTCACTAAAGGGTAATTGCACATCAGCCCGAGGAGAATGCCGCCGCAGACAATCACCAGCGCTTCGAGGATCACCCGGCGCAGGTTGCTGTAATCGAATTTGAGCAAGGTCATTCGTCGGGGGACTCCATCGACTCAGGTGCCATTCCGGCGAGCATTTCACTCATGCGGCGGTTATCCCGCTCCAGTCGGTCGATGCGGTCGCGGCACTCGATGACGATGGTATTCAACTCGTCAAGTTGCAGCTCCTGATGGGCAAAACGGGTCTCCAGGTCAATAATACGTTCAATTATTTCGTTCATCTTCTGCTCCTTGATTGAGCGCCATGCTAGCAGATGTTCGGGGATCCCGCAATCCTCCATCATCCTCCATCACCCGTCACTGGTGTTGATTCCCACATTATTCGGACTTACCTTTCCTGATTATTTGGCACCATTTGCGATATCGTCACCTTATTCGG
>JARGFI010000078.1 GCA_029210745.1 Desulfuromonadales bacterium | reverse complement strand
ACTAAAGTAAAGAGTGGACTTCGCTTCAATATTCCTAGTGGATATGAACTTCAAATTAGATCAAGAAGCGGGCTAGCCAGTAAAAATAACTTGACAGTTGCCAATCAACCGGGTACAATAGACAACTACACTGGTGAAGTGATATTAATGATGATTAATAATAGTACTGACGTATTTAAGACTAAGAAGTATGATCGGATAGCACAAGGTAAAATAGCAATAGTACCTGAAGTTATTTTGAGAAAAGTGAAGAAGGTGAAGGAGTCATTGAGGGGTAGCCGAGGAATGGGGAGTACTGGGGTTTAAGGGGGTTAATCCATGAAAGAGAAATCAATCAAAAACAAGAGGCTCAAATATTGTGACAGCGATTATTGTGAGTTATGCCCAACCTCAATCTATAGGCAATGCTCTCTTTGTAGAAGACA
This sequence comes from Desulfuromonadales bacterium, assembly GCA_029210745.1. Classification (GTDB taxonomy): domain Bacteria; phylum Desulfobacterota; class Desulfuromonadia; order Desulfuromonadales; family JAHYIW01; genus JAHYIW01. The sequence goes on along the minus strand of JARGFI010000078.1, from coordinate 4,496 downwards.
AGCGGGAACCCAAGGCATGAACGCCGGAATCGACACCAAGGAATCTTCCATGAACACCAAAGAGATCATCGACCGCATCTTTAAAGACCCGGCCACCAAATATGAGCTGACCGAGTTCGAAAACCTCGGCAAGGCAATTCACGACATCCTGGCGATCTACCCGAAAACCGCCGCCACGGGCCGGGATGCAGGCAAAACCAAGTACTACCTGAAAAGCTTCATTCCCTTCTCCTCGGGCAACGAGGAGGTGCAGGTCTATGTGGAGGACGGCAAGGCCAACCCGGAAGAGATCGTGCGCCAGCTCTGGGTCTACAAGCTGATCAATCAGTACGGCTACAAGATGGACGAGATCGACCTGGAGGCCGGCGTGCAGTTCGGCACCGAGGTCGGCACCAAGGCGGCGGATATCATCGTCTACACCGACAACACCAAGGAAACGCCGAAGATCATCGTCGAGTGCAAGAAGCCCAAGCGCAAGGACGGCATCGAGCAGCTCAAGAGTTACATGAACGCCAAGGGCGCGCCGGTGGCGGTCTGGTCCAACGGCAGCGACAGCATCATTCTCTACCGCCCCTATCCGAACGATTACGACGACACCCTGTTCGATCTACCGAAGCGCTTGCAGTCCCCCGCCGAAGTCATGGCGGCCAAAAAAACCTTGCTCCAGCTCAAAAAGGGCTTCAACTTCAAGAAGATCATCCAGGACCTGGAAGAGCTGGTCCTGGCCGACAGCGGCAAGGACGAGTTCAACGAGATCTTCAAACTGATCTTCGCCAAGATCTGGGACGAAAAAGAGGCGCTGGAAAACCGCAAGGACAAGACCGTCGAGTTCGGCAAGGTCACCACCAAGAGAATCATCAAAGGGGAAGAAAAGCTGGTCGTCGATGCGGACCTCACCTTTGACCGCATCAACGGCCTGTTCAAGAAGGCCTGCGAGGAGTGGCCCGGCATCTTCAGGGAGAACGAGGATATCGAGCTGGCCAAGCGTCACCTGCAGGTCTGTGTCGGCCCCATCGAGGGTGTGCGCCTCATGGGCTCCAACCTGCGCATCATGGACGACGCCTTCGAATACCTGCTGCCCACCGAGGCCAAGAAGAAGAAAGGCCAGTTCTTCACCCCGCGCCATGTGGTGGAAATGTGCGTGCGCATGCTCAACCCGACGCAAAAGGAGTACGTCATGGACCCCTCCTGCGGCTCCGGCGGCTTCCTGCTGCACGCCATGGAGTGGTGCTACCCGGCCGACGACAACGACAAGCGCGAGCTGCGCAAGCACCGCTACGCCGCCAAGTTTCTCTGGGGCGTCGATTTCGAGGCCCGCGCCGCCAAGACCTCCCGCGCCCTGATGCTGATCGCCGGAGACGGCCATACCAACATCTTCGGCCCCGATGTCAGCAGCCTCGACCCGCGCACCTGGTTCGAGAACGCCTCCGGTCAGGCGCTGATGCAGGGCCTGCGGCAGGCTAAACTGACCGCCAAAAAGATTCCGGAGAATGAAGCGCTCAAGGACGAAGACAAGGCCTGGGAATACTTCGATGAGCTGAAGTTCGACGTCATCCTCGCCAATCCGCCCTTTGCCGGGGAGATGAAGGACCGCAAGATGCTGGTCCACTACGACCTGGCCAAACCTGCCCTGAAACGCGCCGGTGACGACAAGGCCCCTAAGGAAGAGCGCGACGTGCTCTTTATCGAGCGCATCCTCAAAATGCTGCGCCCCGGCGGCCGGGCTGCCATCGTGTTGCCCCAGGGCAAGTTCAACAACTCATCGCTCGCCTTTATCCGCGAATGGATTCTGAAAAAGGCGCGGCTGCTGGCAGTGGTCGGCCTGCACCCCAACACCTTCAAGCCCCACACCGGCACCAAGACATCGGTGCTGTTCGTGCAGAAGTACACCGAGCAGCAACTGGCCGATATCGCCCGCGTCCATGACGAGGTGGCCAAGGACTGCCCCGCCTACGAGACCGAGATTCAGGCCCTGCTCGCTGGGCACGAGGGGGATGTGGCGGAAGAAGCCATCCCCGAAGCGGTGGCCGATCTCATCGCCGAGACCTTCAGCGAACCGGAGGCGGAAGAGCCCGCCGAAGACAACGGCGACGGCGACAGCGACGAAGAAGCCGCCGAGCCGCCCTCGGATGAAGAGCGCATCGCCCAGGCCGAGGAGAAGGTGGACAACCTGCGCTCCGAACTGCTGCGGGTAAAGCAGAAGCTGACCGACCTCGACAGCGACGTGGAAGCCCTGGCCCAGCAACAGGAGCAGGAACTGGACGCCCTGACCTCCTCATGGTCCGGCGACAAAGGCGGATTACGCCTGAAAGTGCGGGAAATGAAGGCCACCTACAAGGTCGATACCAAAACCCTCAAGCAAAGCCAGAAGGAAAAGACCAAGCGCTACAAGGCCGAGATCAAGCGGCTGGAAAAGGAGATCCCCGCCGCCGAGCGCGACCTGAAGCTGCTCACCAACCGGGGCAAGCTGGAGCTGATCCTGGCGGATAGCGACCTGATCGGCACCCTCAAGGAACGCTGGATCGCCGCCGAGGTGGCGAAACGGCTCGACTACCCGATCTTCATGGCGGTGAGCGAGCGCGGCGGCAAGAACAACTCCGGCGATTACGAATATGTGCTGGATGCGGACGGTCACCTGGTGGAAGACGCCAGCGGCCAGCCCAAGATCGACCAGGACCTGGTCAACTACGATCTGAGCGCTCGCGACCTCGCCGATGCCGCCGCCATCACCGACGACCAGCTCTGCGTGGCCGAGGCCTTTGTGCGTTTCGCGCAGGCTGAGGGGTTTGATTTCTGGGGGGCTGAGTGATGGCGGTTTGCTCTTCAATTTCGATATCCCATGTTGAATATCTGAGATTCGATGCCGACTTTTATCATCCGAAGTATCTTCAAGAACTCGAAACATGGAGAACACTGGATGAGCGCATCGGGGTATCCAAACTGTCGCACCTTATCAGTGCGCCTGTTAGGACAGGCAGAACTCCCTCCTCCAGGCACATAAAAGAAGAGGATGAGATCATTTCATTCATTAAAACTGACGGGATCAGAGAAGGAAGAATTAACTTTGATAGTGCCGGGGAACTGCCTAAACGAGTTCTCAATGGGACTGACTTCATTCCAGCAGATTCCGTTGTAGTAACGATTATTGGTGCGACCCCCGAAATTGTTGGAAGGGCGGCCATAATTCGTGATGCTGACCCTCGGTGCGTTACAAACCAAAACGTGGCAGTCATCACTACGAACAGCAAGTGCGACCCCTATTTCTTGACGGCTTATTTTCAGACCAGCTTTGGTCGCGATCAGCTTTGGCGGCATTCAAGAAGAACCGAGCAAGTTAATCTCAACTGCCGAGAAGTGGAGAGGGTTTTAGTTCCAACGCCTGACATCTCATTGCAAAACGAAATTGGAAATATGGTGAGGGCTTCTTTTGCGGCCACTGATGACTCCGAATCACTCTACACCCAAGCCCAACAACTCCTCGAATCCAAGCTGGAGCTGGACAAGCTGCGTTTTGACAAACCCGTGGGCTACACGGCGCGGTTTAGTGTCGTCGGGCTGTCTGACAGCGTCAGTGCCAACCGCATTGACGCCCAGTGCTTCTCTCCTGAAGCCGTGTTCTATGAAGACTGGCTGCTGAAACATGCAAACTGCGACCGGCTGAGTCTCTTGCTTTCCAGCACAGCAAAAGGCCGTCAACAAGTTGAAGCTGAAACGGGTACAACTGACTATTGCAGCATCAAGCACATCACCGGCCGTGAAATTGTTGGCGCATCCAAGGCGTATGTTGTTGCCGGGACATCAATCGCCAAAAAAGATGATCTGCTGTTGGCCATTACCGGCGCGACCATCGGTAAAATTGGCATCGTCAACCGCTACGATAACCTCATTTTTTCGGGCGACATGTTGCGACTGCGAGCCAATGGTTCGGTCAATCCCCACTATCTCCTGCTGACCCTGGATCACCACCTCGGCCAAGTGCAATTCAACCGCTGGATCACCGGCTCAACCAACGGCCATCTTGCCCCACGCGATGTTGGCCGGGTTCTGGTCCCGCGCCTTGCTCCTGAACAAGAAGAACAAATCGCTGCGCTGGTGGCTGAGTCTCTTGAAAAGCGGCAGGAGTCAGAACACCTCCTCGACCAGGCCAAATCCCGCGTCGAGCAGCTCATCGAAGAGGCGGTGCGGGCATGAGCGACAAACCCATGGACGCATCCTTTCCACAGGGTGAGTTTCTGGTCTACGAGGCCGAACAACTGCGGCTGTTGTGGTCTTTAGACCCACCATTGCCGCTGCTCTATGTAAAACAAACAATGGAGTTATGGAATAATGCAAACAAAGAAGGGTAGTCTATTAGAGATTTGTTTAAACGTAGGGTCGGGAATTTTATTAGCAAATATTACCTGGTGGGCAATTGTAATTCCATTATTCCCAAATCTCAATCAAGAATCCGTAGGTAATATTTTTGTCGTTAATCTAATCTTCACCACTGTTTCAAT
>JARGFI010000077.1 GCA_029210745.1 Desulfuromonadales bacterium | reverse complement strand
CAGCTGTTTGGCTCATATTTCAGCTCCTTTTTGCCCCATAGCTACGGCTATGAGGCTGCAAATGAGCTAAAATCTGCTCTCAAACTTCTGGATTTTCGCTGCGGCCCTTATTCTCGGACAGGCTCCTGGTGGAAAATCGCAAGACTGTTTTAATAACTTTGCCGGACAGGGGAACCGTTTGTAATGCGACGTAAAATTCTAGTATTAATGCTGCTCTTTATTGCCTTTACGCGTCTGCCATTGTGCGCTGAACTTTTGTCAGACGACCAGGCGACAGGGTTTAACAGTGGCCAGGCGACAGGGTTTAACAGTGGCCAGGCGACGGGGTTTAACAGTGGCCAGGCGACGGGGTTCAACAGTGGCCAGACGACGGGGTTCAACAGTGGCCAGACGACGGGTCAATCGGGCGTTATTGCCATCCCTGAAAAGCAGGGTGAGAATAAACAACAATCACCTGCATTGGCACCTGAACGTATTCCTGAATCTAGCGCCGAGCAATTTTTTTCAACTCCGCATTTACCGCTGGGGAAATTTATCGGAGGTGAATCTCGCACGAAGGAGATCAATCGCTTTTCCACTGAAGACCCATTGAACCGGAAGGAGATCAATCGCTTTGCCACTGAAGACCCATTGAGTCGGGAAGAGATCAATCGCTTTGCCACTAAAGATCCATTGAGCCGGGAAGAGATCAATCGCTTTGCCATTGAAGACCCATTGACCCAACTGCTATCCATTGAGGGGGACGTGATTGCCGCACATAAAATCCGTTTGTTCAAAAAACTTGATAAAGAAGATCGGGAACGTTATTTGCGGACTCTTCCCCTACGTGAGCGCCAGACATTCCTTGAATCGCTGGGAGACGAAGGTGTCTGGTTTGACACGGATTTTAGCAATACTGAATCTAAACAGCATCTTGGGCAATTTGGCTACGATTTTTTTACTGCAGGCGGACAAGTTCTTTCTGAAGCATCGGGGCTGGTTGGCCCTGATTACATCGTTGGTCCCGGCGATGGTTTGAATATCGACATCTGGGGGAGTCTGAACGGGAATTTTCGTGTCGAGGTGGCCCGCAACGGGGAAATTGTTTTGCCGAAGATCGGCGCGATTCAGCTTTGGGGGCAGTCTTTTGCACAAATCCGCGAAACGATCCGCAAGCAGATCGCCAAATATTATTCCGGCTTTGAATTGAATGTCAGTCTCGGTGCCCTGCGGTCGATCCAGGTCTATGTTGTCGGCGAGGTCAATCAGCCCGGAACCTATACCGTAAATGCCCTGTCGACCGTGCTGAATGTGCTTCACGCGGCGGGCGGGCCAACCAAAAAAGGGACCTTGCGCAACCTTCGCCTGATGCGCGCCGGTGAAACCGTCTCCGCTGTCGACCTTTATGATTTTTTCCTGACCGGCGACCGCAGTCACGATGTCAGACTGCAATCCGGGGATACGGTTTTTGTTCCGGTTGCGGTGTCTCAGGTGGGGATCAGTGGCGAGGTTCGTCGCCCGGCTATCTATGAGCTTATCGCTGGAGAAAACCTGACAACGTTACTGGAAATGGCGGGCGGAGTGACAGCCATGGCGGTCACCGACCATGTCCAGATTGAACGCGTCGATAATGCGCAGGGCAAAGTTATCCTTGATTACAACCTGGATCTCAAGGCAAAAAAACCGGCCGATAGTCTCAATGTGCCATTGGCAGATCGTGATCTTGTCAGGGTTGCGTCCCTTCCCACTTTTGCGACCCGTTACGTCCGGCTCAGCGGATATGTCAATCGTCCGGGGCGATTTGAATGGGTTCCCGGTATGCGGGTTGCCGACCTGCTGACGAAAGACAATCTGCTCCCCGGTTATTTTACTGAAATGGCCGAAATCCTGCGCATTCAGCCGCCCTATTATCGCCCTGAAAAAATCACCTTCAATCCGGAGATGGCTGTAGGCGGGAATCCCGAAAGCAATCACCGTTTGCTTGAATTTGATGAAGTCCACATTTTCTCCCGCAAACAAATGGAGGAGTTATCCACGGTTAATATTTTGGGCGCGGTGAATAATCCGGGGGAATATCAGCTCTACGCGAGCATGACCGTTCGGGATCTGATCATGCAGGCGGGGAATGTCAGGAAATTTGCCTACTTGCCCCAGGCGGAGCTGTCCCGTTTCACCCCGGTCGGCAATGAAACACACACAGAACTTGTTCTGATCGATCTGGACAGGGCGTTACAAGGGGATGCCGAAAACAATCTTGAGTTGCAGGCTGAAGATCATCTTTTCGTTCGTTCAGTCCCCGATTATAACGAAAGGCTTACGGTAATTATTGATGGAGAAGTTCTTTTTCCAGGAACCTACGCAATCAATAAACAGGAAACGTTGAGCTCTCTTTTGCGGCGGGCCGGAGGGTACACCGGTGAGGCCTATCTGCGTGGCGCCACCCTGTCCAGAGAATCAGTGAAAGCGTTGCAAAAAGCCAATGTCGAAAAACTGATTGCCGAGCAGGAAAAAGTGATGGCCCAGATGTCGTTTGAAATCGCCTCGGGAGCGGTCAGTGCCGAAGAACTCGCCTCGGCAAAAACCCTGCTTGAAAACCGGAAAACGATGATCGATAAATTGCGCAATATGCCGGTTTCCGGGCGCATCGTGGCAAGCTTTCTTCCGCTGGAAGAATTGGCCGGGAGCACCATGGATATTCCCTTAATGGCGGGAGATGAGATTGTTATCCCGAAAAATCCGGCATCGGTCGCTGTTCTGGGTGAGGTTTACAACCCGGTTTCGCTGATCTATCGACCAGGGCAGACCGTTGCCTATTATCTTGATCGGGTCGGGGGGATCAAAGAAACGGCCAACGATGAGGCGATGTTCATCGTCCGTGCGGATGGAACGGTTTTAAGCAATAAACAGGCAGGGCTCGGGGTCCGCTGGAATGGCGATCGATTCCGCTGGGAATTTGGCGGGTTTTACACGACAGTACTTTACCCGGGTGACTCAATTTTTGTTCCTGAGGAAGTCGAAAAAATTGCGGTCATGCGCAATGTCAAGGATATCTCGACAATTTTCTATCAACTGGCCCTTGGCGCGGCGGCCATTGCCTCGTTCTGATTCACGCCGCGTGACCAGCCGGAGTGATCGAATGATCTTGACACGATCGAATGGATTCCTGAGCACTTATAGACACGCCGCGCTTGAGTGCATGATTATCGCAAGCTGAACCTTGCGGTGGTGCGCAGTATTGTTGAAACGCGGTTAGGTGATTTTCGTGAGTTTGTACAGTTTGTTCTCCAGTCACAGGTTGATGAGGCATGATCGATAATATGGATAATAATCAACAAAAAGAGACAACAGCTCAGGATTCGTACGTCGCAGAGGACGAGATCAACCTGCTCGAACTTCTTCTTGTCCTGGCTAAAAACTGGCGCACGATTGTTGCGATCTGTGGGGTGACCTTTGTGCTGGCGTGCGGTGTCACCCTCCTGAAACCGAATATCTACACCGCCACCACCCGTATCATGCCGCCCGGTGAGAGTAAGGGGGGACTGGCGTCGATGCTGGGCGGAATGAGTGACCTGGCTGCGTTGGCTGGCGTTTCTGCAGGCGGGAGTTCGGCCGATCTCTATGTCGCGATGCTCAAGAGCCGGACCGTCGCCGATGCAATCATCGACCGCTTTGACTTGATGACGGTCTATGAGCAGCAATACCGCGATACGATGTATAAAACGTTGAATCAACTCGCCGCAATCTCTCTTGGCAAGAAGGACGGGATGATCGCTGTCAGTGTCGACGATAAAAAGCCCGAGCGCGCCGCCGCGATCGCCAATGCCTTTGTTGAGGAGCTGCAGAAACTCAATCTCCAGCTTAACCTGAACAGTGCCGGACGGCAGCGTGTTTTTCTTGAACAACGGCTGAAGCTGGTCAAGGCGGAGCTGGTCAAGGCGGAAGAGGCGCTGCGCGATTTCCAGATCGCGAACAAGGCGATCAAGATTGATGCCCAGGCGACAGCGACGATTGAAGCGTTCGGCAGGATCAAGGGAGAGATCGCCAGCAAGGAAGTTGAGCTGGGGGTCGCCCAGTCGTTTCAGACCGAGCAGAATTTCGAGGTCAAGGCGCTGCGTGAATCGATAACCGCACTTAAGGAGCAGCTGCGGCGGCTGGAACAGTCGCCGGATGGAAAGAAAGTTTCCGGTGATGTCTTTATTGCCACCGCCGATGTGCCGGAAATCGGTTTGCAGTATGCCCGTCTGCTACGTGATTTCAAAATCCAGGAAACCATTTTTGAGCTGCTGACCAGGCAGTATGAAATGGCCAAGATTGAGGAGTCAAAGAACACATCGACGATACAGGTTCTCGACCAGGCCGTCCCCCCGGATCGCAAGAGCAAGCCGAAACGTGCATTGATGGTGTTGCTGTCAACTTTTCTGGCTGGATTTGCGTCCGTGCTGTGGGCTTTTATCCGTGAGTATGGCGACCGGATGTCAACGGAAGACCGGGCAGTGTGGGGAGAGATTAAAGGTCGATTGTCTTTGCGCAGGGCCGGGAAGAAGCAATAGGCCGGGACTTGTTTAGCCGCCGATAAGGTCTGATAAATTCGGATAAAACCCAAGGTCTGAGTTTGGTTTGAGGCCTGAACCATCAGATAGAATCAGATTGTATCCGCGGCTAAAAATGAGTTTTTGGATTTGTCCGTTGTTGAGACCTTTAGATATTTATCCTGTTTTAATGTGCGGTCTGCATGAGTTAGTAACCTGGAAGCCCATAGCTTTCTCCGAGTTCCCTTCAAAATCATGGAGGCTTAGATAGATGCATACACAAGAAATATTAACCTTTCTTAGAGAACATAAAACAGAAATGCAGGAAAAATTTGGTGCTACACGAATTGGGCTTGCGGGAAGTTATGCACGTCATGATGCAACAGAGGAGAGCGACATCGATATCGTCGTAGAACTGCAGAGTGCAAATAAA